>NZ_JANOCX010000033.1:0-6447 GCF_031412415.1 Phenylobacterium sp. | reverse complement strand
CAGGGCCGCAATGTCCGGGGCCTGCGCGGCTCGCTGCGAACGACCTGGCGGGTCAATGACGACCTGGTCTTCGAAGGCGGCGCCTACGCCATCTGGAAAGACCTGGATCATCCGATTTTCCAGGTGATCGACCAGCAGAGCCGCAACTACGGCGTCTTTGGCCGGCTGGACTGGGACGGCGAGATCGGCGGGATGCGGGCGGACGCCTTCGCCGGACTATGGCTGCGCTAGGGCGATCTGGACTCCAAATTTTACGCCAACATCCGGGGCGCACGCGGCGCTCCGACCTCGATCTCCCAGCAGAACGCCACGGCCGGCGATCTGTTCGGCGAGGGCCGGCTGTTCGTCAGCGAGCACCTGGCCGTGGTGGCGGGCGCGACCTGGGGCGTGGCGACCCGCGACTATCGCGGCTTCGCCGTGCCCGGCGCTCCCAGCACCTTCAACCTCAGCGCATCGAAGGACTTCGACTGGGTCGCGCCTCGGATCGGTCTGATCTGGGAAGATGAGCAAGGCGCGCAGGTTTTCGCCAACCTCACCAAGTCGGTCGAGCCGCCGAACCACGGTTCGCTGTCGCCGACGGGAACCGGCTTCGCCCCCGTCGAGGCGCAGGAGGCCTGGACCGCCGAGATCGGGACACGGGGTCGCCGAGGGCCGCTGACCTGGGACGTCACCCTGTACCGCGCCCAGCTCGACAACGAGATGTTGCAGTTCACGGTCGGCCCGAACATCCCGGCCTCGACCTTCAACGCCGACAAGACGATCCACCAGGGTCTGGAAGCGGCGCTGGACTGGCGCCTCGCCCCCCAATGGCGGCTGCGCCAGACCTACACCTGGTCGGACTTCCGTTTCGACGGCGATAGGCAATACGGCGACAACCAGCTGCCCATCGTGCCGGAGCACTTCTACCGGGCGGAGCTGCGCTACGAGCACCCCGGCGGCTGGTTCGTGGCGCCCTCGGTGGAGTGGTCGGCCTCCGACGCCTGGGTCGACTATCCCAACACCGTCAAGAGCCCGTCCTACGCGATTCTCAACCTCAACTTGGGCTTGGCCGTGAACAACAAGGTCTCGCTGTTCCTCGACGCCCGGAACATCACCGACGAGGCCTACGTCTCCAACGTCCAGGGCCAGATCCTGCCCAACGCCGTCGGGGCCGCGGCCTATTGGCCAGGCGACGGCCGCGCATTGTTCGGCGGCGTGACCGTGGCGTTCTGACGATGACCCGCCTATCCCTTCACCGGTCGCGCGGTCGCGCGGCGCAGCAGGCAGGAGCCTGACCATGAAGTCCTATTTCGCCCTCTTCGCCCTCACCCTCGCGGCCGCCTGCGCGCCGGCGACGGAGACGCCTGCTGCGGTGGCCGTGAGCGGCGCCTGGTGCCGCGCCGCGCCGGTCGGCGCCTTGTCCGGCGGGTGCTACCTGACCCTGACCGCAAGCGTCGATGACCAGCTCGTGTCGGTGGGGACGCCGGCCGCCAAGCGGGGAGAGATCCACACCATGAGCATGACCGGGGGCATCATGCGCATGCGCCAGTTGAAGGACGGCTTGACCTTGCCGGCGGGCAAGGCGGTTGTGCTGAAACCCGGCGCGGAGCACCTGATGATCATAGGACCCAACCAACCCCTCGCGGCGGGTGGGACCGTGCCGCTGACCCTGACATTCAAGAAGGCGCCGGCCCAGACGATCCAGGCGCCGATCCGGGACGCGGCCGCCGCCGCGCCGCATCACTGATGCGCGCCTTCACATCGGCGGTTCTCGCCGTCGCCCTGGGGCTGACCGCCTGCGGACCCATGCCCCAGGAGACCGGGGCCTCGCAGACCGCCATCCGGATCGGCGGGCCCTTCGCGTTGGTGGACGCCTCAGGTCGTCCCGTCACCGAGAAGACGCTGCTGGGCAAGCCCACGGCCATCTTCTTTGGCTTCACCTACTGCCCCGAGATCTGCCCGACCACCATGGCCGAGCTGACCAACTGGCTGAAGGCGCTGGGGCCCGACGCCGATCGGTTGAACGTGGTCTTCGTCTCGGTGGACCCCGAGCGCGACACGCCCGCTCAACTCAAGACCTACCTGTCGAACTTCGACCCGCGGATCCAGGGGTTCACCGGCTCCCCGGAGGCGGTCGCGGCGGTGGCCAAGGCCTATCGGGTCTACTACGCCAAGGTCCCGACGGACGACGGCTACACCGTCGACCACTCCTCGGCGATCTACCTGTTCGACGCCAAGGGGCGGTTTGTCGAGCCTATCGGATACGGCGCGCCGGGCGAGCGGGCCATCGGCCAGCTCCGCAAGCTGATCCGGGGCTGACCTACAGCTCGTCGAAGGGTGGCGGCAGGCGCCCAGCCCGGAACAGAATCACCGGGTTTTCGTCGTAGTCGCCCATCTCGGTGTCAGCCGAGGCGGAATAGGCCACGACGCCCAGCCGCAGGGTCGAGAGCCGCTCGGCCTTGCGGCGCGCATCCTCCGCCGTGGCGCAGGCCACGGCGGGTTCGGACTTCAGGGCCTGGCCTCGACCAGCCGTGTAGGCCTGGACGAGGTGGACGGTTTCGCGCGCCATGTGGCCCTATTTCTTGTTCGACGGCGGCGTCAGGAACGACTTCGGCGCGTCGGTCGCCTTGACCTTGGCGGTCTTGGGTTTCCGGGTTTCCTTGTTGCTCTTCTTCTGACCCTTGGCCATGGAAGCCTCCTGTTGCGGGATTGAGGTGTGGGGCGACTAGGCGCCCAGAATGGCGGGAACCGCAACGGCGCCCGCGCGCGAACGTCGGCGCTCCTGGTCGCGGCCAAGAACATGGAAACGCTGCCGCAGCAGGCGGAACATCCACACCTGAGCGTCGACCACTTCGCCGGCGGCATGCTCGGGATCACGGGCGATCGTCAAGGTCTCGGCGACCAGGGTCCGCGCTTGGACGGGGTCGTGGGTGAGACTGATGGCGGACACCATCAGTCGCGGCTCCAGCGCCAGGATCTGACGCTCAAGTTCGGCGGCGCGAAGCATGCTGACGCTTTCAGGAGCGGGCGCCAAGACGCGCGACGCGCGGCGGTTTGCACCCTTCCCGGCCGATCGGCCGGTTTCCTTTTCGCGACAATAACACGCCCCGCGAGCGGACGGGGCATCAATCGGGGCGCGACGCAACCGCGCCCAACGCTCCGTGTTGGGCTATGGTGCCGCTGAAGGCCGGAGAGTCCCGGCCGGTTCAGCGGATCGATATCGAGAGACACCATGCGTCCCATGCTCATCACCGTCGGCCTCTCCGCCCTGGCGCTCGGCGCCTGTTCCCAGGGCTCGCCCGAACCCTTCGTGGGTTTTGGCGCCAAGCCGGCCCTGCCCGAACCCCAGACCGGCGGCCTGCCCACGGTCAACGCGCGCAAGGCGGTGGGATGGAGCGCGACCGGCGCGCCCACCGCCCCGGCCGGGTTCACCGTCACCCGCTTCGGGTCGGGGCTCTCGCATCCGCGCTGGCTGCTGGTCCTGCCCAACGGGGACGTCCTGGTTTCCGAAGCCTCGACCGAGGCCAAGCCGCCCAAAGGCATCCAGGGCTGGATCGCCAACATGATGCAGGAGAAGGCCGGCGCCGCCGGCAAAAGCCCCAACAAGATCGTCCTGCTGCGCGACGCCGACGGCGACGGGGTGGCCGAACTCAAGACCGATTTCGCCACCGGCCTGACGCGGCCCTTCGGCATGACCCTGGTCGGCGACACGCTCTATGTGGCCAACGACGACGCGGTGGTGAAATTCCCCTATGTCGCGGGCCAGACCGCCGTGACGGGCGCGGGTGAGAAGGTTTTCGACCTGCCTGGCGGTCCGATCAACCATCACTGGACCAAGAACGTCCTCGCCAGTCCCGACGGGACCAAGCTCTACGCCACGGTCGGCTCGAACTCGAACATTGGCGAGAACGGCATGGAGGCCGAGACCAGCCGCGCCGCGGTGCTGGAATACACCCTGCCGGCGGGGCCGGTGCGAATCTACGCCTCGGGCCTGCGCAACCCCAACGGGCTGGACTGGGAGCCGGTCACCGGCGCCCTTTGGACGGCGGTCAATGAGCGCGACATGCTGGGCCACGACCTGGTGCCCGACTACATGACCAGCCTGAAGGACGGCGGCTTCTACGGCTGGCCCTACAGCTATTACGGCCAGACGGTGGACGCTCGGGTCAAGCCGCCGCGCCCCGACCTGGTGGCCAAGGCCATCGCGCCGGACTATGCGCTCGGCCCCCACACCGCGTCGCTGGGCCTGGCCTTCTGCAAGGCCGACGCCTTCCCGGCGGCCTACAAGGGTGGCGTGTTCATCGGCCAGCACGGCTCGTGGAACCGTAAGCCGCCCAGCGGCTACCGCGTCGTCTTCATCCCCTTCGCCGGCGGCAAGCCGTCGGGTCCGCCGCAGGCGTTCCTGACGGGGTTCCTTGATGGCAAGGATCAGGCCCAGGGCCGTCCCGTCGGCGTGGTGGTCGACAAGACCGGCGGCCTTCTGGTGGCCGACGACGTGGGCAAGATCGTCTGGCGGGTGGCTCCGACCAAGCCCTAGGGGTTCGCCCCCACCGGCCCCGCCCTTACCCGAAGGTCTTGCGAAGGCGGACGAAGAGGGCGCGACCCCATTCCAGGTCCCGCACATCGGTGTAGGCGATGGCGGCCGTGCTGCGCGGACCGGCATAGACCTCGCGAACACGCGCCACGTCGCGCTCCCCGACGTTCTGCGCCTCGATGCGAAGGACAAGGTCCGGGCGCGGCTTCAGCTCCGCGAACACGGTGACGAAGGTCTCGAACTTGCGGGTCTCAATCTCGGTCAGGCGGTAGAAGGTCTCGCGGAAGCCCCCGAACACGTCGACGCCCCAGATCGCCTTCCACCTCGGTAGGTCCTGGGTGAAATGAACATCCCAACTCACCGGATTCAAACCGGAAATCTCGCGCTGTCGCCCGATCGCGGGATCGGTCACCGCGGACTCGCGCCAGGTGACCTGGCCGCGGAACGTGGCGTTCCTTACGCCCAGCCGGGCCAGCGGCGCGGAGAGGCTCGCGGCCAGCTCATCCTTGGTTCCTTCGCCGATATTGGCCGGTCCGTCGGCGACGACCAATCCCGAGCCGATGGGCGCGCGGTCGATCACATCGCTCAGTTCGAAGTGGCGCAGGGTCAGCACCGCCGCCCCGCTCCCCCAGAACCGCCGCTCCAGCGCGGCCTCGACCACCCAGGCCTGCTGCGGCGACAGGTCGGGATTGCCGGCCAGGACCACCCCGGTGCTCGCCACCGAGGACGAGGCCACGAAGTCATCGAAGTTGAGCTGGCTCACCTCGCGCTCGAGGCGCAGGCGCACCTGGTTGGCCGCGTTCGGCGCCCAGGTCAGCGCAGCGCGGGGCTTGGTGAACGACAGCGACTTCTCCAGGCGCACATCGCCCGTCGAGGTGATCTTCGAGGCTTCCTGGCGCAGCGCGCCCTCCACCGTCAGCTCCGCGATCGGCCGCCAAGTGGCGAGGGCGAACACCTCGGCGCGCTTCTCCTCCACCCGCACATTGGCGGCGGGCACGACGACGCGGGCGCCGTTGACCGTCAAGCCGGTCTCGGAGTCCAGACCGTTGAACGCCCCTTCCACGCCCGCTTCCAGCGACAGGGTGTCGGTCTGCCGGCGGCGCAAATTGAACCGGCCGACCGTCTCGGTGACCTTCTTGTCGCTGGTGAACAGGCGGTTGACGGCGGGGCTGGTGAACCGCGCCTGGGTGTCGACATTGTTCCACTGCTGAAACCCGACGGCCTCCAGCGATGTCGCGCCAAACCGCAGGGTGTAGCGGCCGCCGAGTTCGGCCTGCAGCCGATCGTTGCTGATCCGCTCGTCCTCGCGGGTCAGGCCGGGGACGCTCAGCCGGTCGTACAGTTCGACGTCCGACACGTTGTCCATGTAGGCGCCGTTGATCCGCAGCCGTCCCTTGGCCAGCGGGGTCTCGAAGGCGCCGGTCAGCCAGCGGCGCTCGCCCTGGGCGTCGGCGTCGACCAGCGACCGGATCAGCGTCTGGCCGGCGGGCCCGTAGCGGACCCGCGGCCCGTCGCCATAGCTGTCGTCAGGCCCCTTGCCATGGACCATGGAGAGCTCGGCGAGCTTGCCGTTCCAGCGCCATTGCCCCTCGGCGCGCAGCGCGTTCAGCACCCGCCCGTCCGACAGCGGATGCACCGAGACGCTGGCGGCCCCCCGCGCGCCGGCTGCTTGCTTGCGGACCACATTGGCCATGACGGTGCGGCCCTGCATGTCGATGCCAGGCGCTGCGCCGCGGATCACGTCGATGCGGACGATCGAGCCGATGGGGATGCGCTTCAGCACCTCCTCCAGCGTGTCGTTCTTCGACACCGGCGGCTCGCCGTCGATCAGCACATTGCCGCCCGCGCCAGCGAGCCCCCGCACCGCCGCGCCCTTGTCGAAGGTGAATCCCGGCAGCCGCTGAACCATGTCGAGGGCGGTCGAGGTCCCCATC
>NZ_JANOCX010000032.1:0-26180 GCF_031412415.1 Phenylobacterium sp. | reverse complement strand
GCAGCTCCGCTACGAGGTCGCCAATATCGGCCGCGCTTTCCGAAGCGAAGACGGCCAGGAGGCGCGCCGCGCCTTCCTGGAAAAGCGCAAGCCCGTCTTCACCGGCCGATAACCGACACCTAATCCGGCTTACGCATCCGGATCAGGCCTTCCTGGGTGGTCGAGGCCACCAGGACGCCCGCCTCGTTATAGATCGAGCCGCGCACGAAGCCCCGGCCGCCCGAGGCGCTGGGGCTGTCCTGGGTGTAGAGGTGCCACTCGTTGAAGTTCGACGGCTGGTGGAACCACATGGCGTGGTCGAGGCTGGCCGATTGGAAGCCCGGCGTCTGCCACTGGACTCCGTGCGGCCGCATGGCGGTCGACAGCATGTTCATGTCCGAGGCGTAGGCCAGGATCACCTGATGCATGTGCGGGTCGGATCCGATCGGCGCCCGTGCGCGGAACCTGACATCCTGGGTGGCGGGCCTGGGGCCCTTGCCGCCGCCGAACAGGTCGCCGTCCACCGGGCGCATCTCGATGGGCCGAGGGCGCGACATCATCTTGCGCATCTCCTCCGGCATCTTGGCCATCATCTTCTTCTGGGATTCCGACTCCGAGGGCAGCTCGTCGGCCCGGGGCACGGCCGGGATCGGCGTCTGATGCTCGAAGCCCTCCTCGGCCACCTGGAAGGAGGCGGCGAGATTGAAGATCTGCTTGCCGTTCTGGATGGCCACCACGCGCCGCGTGGTGAAGCTGCCGCCGTCGCGCGAGCGGTCGACATCGAAGACGATGGGGATGCGCGGATCGCCCGGCCTGATGAAGTAACAGTGCAGGGAGTGGCAGACCCGGTCTTCGACCGTCTCATAGGCCGCCAGCAGCGACTGGGCGATCACCTGGCCGCCGAAGATGCGCGGGGGCCCGAATTCCGGGCTCACGCCCCGGAACAGATTCACCTCCAGGCGCTCCAGCGACAGGGTCTCGGGCAGGCTCTCGGGGGTGTCCATAATCGATCTCGAAATATGCTGCGGTGCGAAAGGACCTCGGATTAGTCCCATAGCTCCGCTGCGGCAAGTTGGAGCGGCTGGTGGAAAACCTGCGGCGTTTGGTCCAAAAGCGCCGCCATGTCCTTCGACGCAACCGTTCTGACCATGTTTCCCGAGGCCTTTCCCGGCCCCCTGGGCGTGTCGCTGATCGGCACGGCCTGGCGCGAGCAGGGGCTTTGGTCCTTGGAAACAGTGGACATTCGGGGATTTTCCAAGGATAAGCGCGGCTTCCTCGACGACACCCCCGCGGGTGGCGGCCCGGGACAAGTGATGCGGGCGGACGTCATCGCGGCTGCGCTGGATAGCGTGGACCAAAGAGGACGGCCGCTTTTGTACATGAGCGCCCGGGGCAGGCCCCTGACCCAGGCGCGGGTTCGTGAGTGGGCTGACGGGCCTGGACTGATCGTCCTGGCCGGCCGGTTCGAGGGGGTGGACCAGCGGGTGCTCGACGCCCGGGGGTTCCAGGAGATCAGCGTCGGAGACGCGGTTCTCGCCGGTGGCGAGGCGGCGGCGATGGTGACGATCGAAGCGTGCGTTAGGCTTGTTCCCGGCGTCCTCGGCCAGGCGGCGAGCTTGAGTGAAGAGAGTTTCGAGGACGGGCTCCTGGAGCATCCGCAGTTCACCAGACCGCGGACGTTCGAAGGGCGCGAGATTCCCGATGTGCTGCTTTCAGGCCACCACGCCGAGGTTCGGAAGTGGCGGCAGGCCCAGCGGGAAGAGACCACGCGGGAACAGCGTCCGGATCTCTGGGCGCGGCGTCCCGCCAAATAACAGGCAAAGGGCGATCAAGCCCGAAAGGACAAGACGATGAACATTATTCAACAGCTCGAAAAAGAAGAGCGTGACCGCCTGCTGGCCACGCGCACCATTCCGGACTTCCAGCCGGGCGACACCGTCCGCGTCAACGTGAAGATCAAGGAAGGCGAGCGCGAGCGCGTCCAGGCTTACGAAGGCGTCTGCATCGCCCGTCAAGGCGGCGGCATCAACGAGAGCTTCACGGTCCGCAAGATTTCGTTCGGCGAGGGCGTGGAACGCGTGTTCCCGATCCACTCGCCCAACATCGACTCCATCGAGGTGAAGCGTCGCGGCGTCGTCCGTCGCGCCAAGCTCTATTACCTGCGCGACCGTCGCGGAAAGTCGGCCCGGATCGCCGAGCGCCAGCTTGGCCCGCGCGGCGACAAGGCCGAAGCGGCTCCGGAAGCCGCCGAAGACTAGACCCTTCGGACCCTACGATCTTCCAGCGGCGGCCGTGGCGACACGGCCGCCGCTTTCGTTTCCGCTTGCCATCGCGCCGAAACTAGTCACTCTTATAATTAGAGTTACTAGCGAGACCGCCGATGAGCCTCGAAGACCATCCCACCGTCCGCCGCGCCCGCGCGGCCGCCAAGCCGCCGATCGACGTCCAGCCGCTGTCGGCGGAATGGCTGAAAGCGCTCGCGCTGAAGCATGGCGCCGATGACGCCGGCCTGGTCGAGGTCGGCCGCGCCGAGCTCGCCGACCAGCTCAGCTACATCCGCCAGGTCTATCCCCAGACCCGCGCCCTGCTCTCCTTCGTGGTGCGCATGAACCGCGAGCCGGTCCGCTCCCAGGTCCGTTCCGTGGCCAACCAGGAATTCCACGCCGTCTATGACGAGGTGAACGAGGCCGCACGCGCCATTGTCCGCGCCCTGGACGAGGCCGGCGTGCCGGCCTGCAACGCCGTCGCCGCCTTTCCCATGGAGGTGCAGCTGCCGGGCCGAGGCTGGATGGTCGCCCACAAGCCGGTGGCGGTGGCAGCGGGCCTGGGCAGGATCGGGGTCCACCGCAGCGTCATCCACCCGAAGTTCGGCTCCTTCGTCCTGCTGGGCACGGTGCTGATCGGGGCGGAGGCCGACGCCTATGACCAGCCGATCGACTACAATCCCTGCCTGGGCTGCAAGCTGTGCGTGGCCGCCTGCCCGGTGGGGGCGCTGAAACCGGACGGCGGCTTCGACTTCGTCACCTGCTACACCCACAACTATCGGGAATTCCTCGGCAACTTCTCCGACTTCGTCGGCGCGGTGGTCGAGAGCAAGGACATGAAGACCTATCGGGAGCGGTTCTCCGACGGCGAGACCACCTCGATGTGGCAGTCGCTGTCCTTCAAGCCCGGCTACAAGGCGGCCTATTGCATCGCCGTCTGCCCGGCCGGGGAGGACGTGATCAACCCGTTCCTGGAGGACCGGCCGGGCTACATGGAGCGCGTCCTGAAGCCCCTCACCGACAAGCGCGAGACGCTGTACGTCCTGCCCGGCTCGGACGCCGAGAAGTACGCCGCCGACCGCTTCCCGCATAAGACCGTGAAGCGGGTCGGCCGCACCCTGCGGACCAACTCGATCAATTCGTTCCTGGCCCAGATCCCCCTGGCCTTCCAGCGCGGCCGGGCCAAGGGCCTGACGGCCGTCTACCACTGGACCTTCACCGGCCAGGAGGAGGCCAAGGCGACCATCCGCATCGAGAACCAGAAGATCGTCGTCCAGGCCGGCCACCGGGGCGAGGCCCAGGTCAAGGTCACCGCCGACGCCAAGACCTGGATCGACATCATGAACCGCGAATACGGCCTGCTCACCGCCATCGTGCTGCGTAAGGTGCGGGTGAAGGGCGAGATGGCGCTCTTCCGCGCTTTCGGGCGCTGCTTCGCCGGCTGAGACGGATCCCATGCGCGCCAAGTCCTTTTCCGGAATGACCTGCTCCATCGCCGGGGCCATGGAGGCCATCGGCGACAAGTGGGGGATGCTTCTGCTCCGGGACCTGTTCCTGGGGCTGACCCGCTATGACGACCTGCGGACTTCCACGGGCATGCCGACCACCACCCTGGCCGAGCGCCTGAAGCATCTGGAGGCCGCCGGGATCGCCGAGCGCCGCCGCTACCAGGACCGTCCGCCGCGCTTCGAGTACCTGCTGACCGCCAAGGGCCGCGACCTTTGGAAGGTGACCACCGCCCTGCGCGAATGGGGGGACCGCTGGGACACCTCCGGCCTCGGCGCCCCCACCGTGCTGCTGGTCGACATCGAGACCGGCCGTCCGGTGAAGCTCGCGCTTGTCGACACCGAGAGCGGCGCGGTCGTGCCCGCCAATCGCACCGAGGCCCGCCCCGGCCCGGCGGCCGACGACCTGGTTCATTTCCGCTTCAACCAGCACCTCGAACGCAAGGAGCGCGCGCCATGAGCGCCACCCTGTTCTTCTTCGATTTCCGCAGCCCCTACAGCTATCTGGCCCACAGTCAGTTCCCCGGCTTACCCGGAAGGATCATCTTCAAGCCCATCGACGTCCTGGACTTGATGAACCGGGTCGGCAACGTACCCACCACCATCGTCTGCAAGCCCAAGCAGACCTATGCCCGCGTCGACCTCAGCCGCTGGGCGGCCCTCTACGGCGTGCCGCTGTCGCCCAATCCGGCGATGGGCCAGATCGGCGGCCGCCGGCTATTGCGCGCGGTGCTCGCCGCCGGTCCGAAAGCGCCCGAGGCCGCAGCGCGGATTTTCCAGGCCATGTGGGCCGGCGACGCGCCGCTGGCTACCGCCGAGGATGTCGCCGCCCTGCTAGACGGCCTGGGCGTCACCGCCGCCATGATCGAGAGCCCGGCGGCCGAAGCCGCCTTGGAGGCCAACGTCGCCGAGGCCGAGACCCGGGGCGTGTTCGGAGCGCCGACCTTCATCGCCGACGACCAGATGTTCTTCGGCAACGATCGCCTGGACTTCCTCCGCCAAGCCCTTAAGGCCGCCGCATGAAGCCCCTCGCCATCGTCACCGGGGTCGGCCCCGGAACCGGCGCCGCCGTCGCCCGACGCTTCGCGGAGGCCGGCTACCGCGTCGCCATGCTGGCGCGCACCGCCGAGCGGCTGAGCGACCTGGAGGCTGAGCTGGAGGATAGCCTGGCCGTCCCCTGCGACGTCTCCGATCCCGTCGCCCTGACCGCCGCGGTCACCGATCTCATCGCCCGCTTCGGCGCGCCCAAGGCGGTGATCCACAACGCCGTCGGCGGCGCCTTCGGAACCTTCCAGGACATCGACCCCCAGGTCCTGGATACCAATTTCCAGGTCAATGTCATGGCCCTGCTGCATCTGGCGCGCCTGACCACGCCGGCCATGATCGAGGCTGGCGGCGGATCTCTGATCGTCACCGGCAACACCTCGGCTCTGCGGGGCAAGGCGAGCTTCGCCGGGTTCGCCCCCACCAAGGCGGCCCAGCGAATCCTGGCCGAAGCCATCGCGCGGGACGTGGGTCCCAAGGGCGTGCACGTGGCCTATCTGGTGATCGACGCGGTGATCGACGTGCCCTGGACCCGCGAGCGCTTCAAGGACGCGCCGGACGACTATTTCATCGCCCCGAATGACATCGCCGGCGAGGTTTTCCACCTCAGCCAGCAGCCGAAGAGCGCCTGGAGTTTCCTGGCGGAGGTGCGCCCGTATCGCGAAACCTGGTGAGCTAACCCTGGGTCCAGTCGCGCCAGGCCTTCATGACCGGAGCGTAGTCGGTGGGTTGGGTTTCGTAGGTCAGGGTATCGGCCGGCAGGGCGACCCAGGCCTGGGCGCTCCTGGTCCAGAACGCGGCCACGGGATGGAGCCAGCTTGTGTCGTCCAGGGTGCCCGGCCGCAGGGTGACCGAGTGCGGCCCCCCGGGCGGTTCCGTGAACACCCGCACGCCGCAGGTCGAGCAGAATCGTTGCGGGATCTTCGCGCCCGAGTCGGCCGTCCGCATCCAGGTCGAGAGCGCTCCCTGCGTCACCTCGAAGTCGCTGCGCAACACCGACATGGCCAGGCTGAAGGCCGAGCCGGTGAGGCTCTGGCACTCGGTGCAATGGCACGAGTAGACGCCGAGGGGCGAGGCTTTGAGAACGTATCGCACCGCACCGCAGGCGCAGCCGCCGGCGACCGGAAAGGCCGGCAGGCGGCTCACGGCTCCGCCGCCAGGGCGGCCAGGCTCACGGCCAGGTGGTCAAACATCAGGCGCATGCGCTTACTGCCCTTCAGGTTTTCATGCATGGCGATCCATATCTCCAGCTTGAAGGGACTTATCTCCGGCAGCACCCGGACAAGGCCGTCGCGCCGCGCCAGGCGGTGCTGGCAGACCCCGATGCCGAACCCGGCCCGGAGGAAGGCCAGCTGCGCGATGTCGTTGTCGGTCCGAAGGGAGAACAGCTCCCGGCTGATGGTTCGGTCAAGATCCAGGCCGCCCGGCACGTTCACGTCACGCTTGTCGTAGCCGATGATCGTATGGTCATCGAGATCGTTCAGGGTCGCCGGGACGCCAGATCGCTCCAGGTAGGCGGCGGTCGCGTAAAAGCCGAAGAGCAGCGCTCCGACGCGGCGCGCCACCAGGGTGTTCTGCGTGGGACGGGCCATCCGAACGGCGATGTCGGCGTCGCGTCGCGACAGGTCTTCGTTGCGGTTGGAAAGCACCAGCTCCACGTCGATCTGCGGGTTGGCGATCCGGAACTCGGTGAGGATCGGGGGCAGCGCCTCGACCCCCATGATCTCGCTGGCGGTGACTCGCACCACGCCCCCCATCCCGTCCGCCCCGGAGGCGTCGCGCAGGGCCGCGGCGGCGGCCGAGGACATGTCCTCCAGGTGCGGACGCAGTTCGTTGGCGAGGTCGGTGGCGATCAGGCCCCTGGGACTGCGCAGGAAGAGCGGCGAGCCCAGCCGCCGCTCCAGTTCGTCGATGTGGCGGCCCAGGGTTGGCTGGGTGAGCCCGCGCGCGCGGGCCGCGGCCGAGAGCGATCCCGCCTCGAGCACGGAGTGTAGGGTCTGAAACAGGTCCCAGTCGGTCGACGCCATGCGCATATGAATAACCGATCCGGCTCGCGCGGCAATTGCGGCTGCTGGACTTTGGCCGCCTCGCGGAACTAGATGCCGCCTATGGTTGGCAAGACACTTTACGACAAGATCTGGGACGCCCACGTCGTTGACGAGACAGACGGCGAGGCGATCCTCTATATCGACCTGCACCTCATCCACGAGGTGACGACGCCGCAGGCCTTCGCCGGTCTCCGGGTCGCCCGTCGTCCCGTGCGGCGTCCGGACCGGACCCTGGCGGTGGCCGACCACAATATCCCCACCGAGGGCCAGGGCCTGGGCGTCGACGCCGTGGCCGACGAGGAGGCCCGCCTGCAGCTCCAGACGCTCTATCGGAACGTCAAGGACAACGGCATCGAGTTCTTCCCCATGGGCGACATCCGCAATGGGATCGTCCATGTGGTGGGCCCGGAACAAGGCCGCACCCAGCCGGGCATGACCATCGTCTGCGGCGACAGCCACACCTCGACCCACGGCGCGTTCGGGGCGCTGGCCCAAGGCATCGGCACCTCGGAGGTCGAGCATGTGCTGGCCACCCAGACCCTGCGCCAGAAGAAGTCGAAGAACTTCCGGGTGACCATCGACGGAACCCCGGCCCCGGGTGTCGGCGCCAAGGACTTCGCCCTGGCCGTCATCGGCGCCATCGGCACCGCCGGCGGCACGGGGTCGGTCATCGAGTTCGCCGGCGAAGCCATTCGCGGCCTGTCGATGGAAGGCCGGATGACTCTCTGCAACCTGACCATCGAGGGCGGCGCGCGGGCGGGCCTAGTCGCGCCCGACCAGAAGACTTTCGACTACATCATGGGCCGTCCCGCCGCGCCCAAGGGCGGCGCCTGGGAGATGGCGCATTCCTACTGGAAGACGCTCTACTCCGACGACGACGCGGTGTTCGACCGCGAGGTCCGGCTGGACGCGGCGAAGATCGCGCCGCTGGTCACCTGGGGCACGAGTCCCGAGGACGTCATCGCGGTGACAGATCTCGTCCCGGAGCCCGCGAGCTTCGCCAGTCCGGACAAGCGGGCCTCGGCCGAGCGGGCCCTGGGCTATATGGGCCTGACCGCCGGCCAGCCGATCAGCGACGCCAAGGTCGACGTGGTGTTCATCGGCTCCTGCACCAACAGCCGGATCGAGGACCTCCGCACCGCCGCGGCCATCGTGCAGCACGCCTTCCTGCACGGCCGCCTGGTGGCGCCGCATGTGCGGGCCATGGTGGTCCCGGGCTCGGGGCTAGTGAAGGCGCAGGCGGAGGACGAAGGGCTAGACGCCATCTTCAAGGCCGCCGGCTTCGACTGGCGCGAGCCGGGCTGCTCGATGTGCCTAGGCATGAACCCCGACCGCCTGGCGCCGGGGGAACGCTGCGCCTCGACCTCGAACCGCAATTTCGAGGGTCGCCAGGGCCGCGGCGGGCGCACGCATCTGATGAGCCCCGCCATGGCCGCCGCCGCCGCCATAGCCGGCCATATCGTCGACGTTCGGGAGTTCCTCTGACATGGACACGCGGGCCCTGTTTCTCGTCTGGTTCGGACTACCGGTGCTGAGCGCGGGCCTGGGCGCGGGCATCGCTATTTTCACCGGCATGATGGACGGCTTCGATGTGGGCGGGCTGCGGCTCACGCCGCTCCTGGCGGTCGGGCTCTATGTGCTGGGCGTCGGCGCGGTCGCGGTGATCGTTCGGATGCGCAAGAACCAGTTGGCCCTCGGCGAGGGCGAGCGGTTCGAGAAGCCGATGGAGGCCGCATTGGTGGCCATGTGCGCGCCGCTGATCGTCGCCGGCCTCTGGACCTTCGGCGCCAACCTGTTCAACGACTTCGGCAGCGTGCGGAAGGTGAGTGGCGAAATCTCGCGCGTGGAGGCCATTGGCGGCGTTCGCGCCCGCTATGCGCTGACCCTCGACAACGCGGCCCAGCCCTACATCCTGCCCTGCTATGGCCGCCCCAATTGCGGCCAGGCGATTTCGCTGATGCGCCTGCCCAAGGGCGCCAAGACAGACCTGTATCTGTCGCGCAATGAAGTCGTTGGCATGACCGTGGACGAGAAGAACGTCTTGAAGCCTTTCGGTCAGCGGGCCTGGCGCATCGTGGTCGACGGCGTTCTCCTGGTGCTCATGCTCCTCTACACCGCCGCCTTCGCCTACACAGCGACCAGCCTGCTCTGGCCTCAGGAGGAGGAAGAGGAGCCAGAGGACGAGGCGGTCTACGGCGGCTATCCGGGGGCCTGAGATGATCACCGGACTGGACCACATCGCCTTGGCGGTCACCGACCTGAACGCCGCCGTGGCGGGCTACACCGCCCTGCTGGGACGTGAGGCCAACTGGATCGGCGGCGACGGCGGCGCGCGCCACGCCTGGTTCCAACTCGGCAACATGGCGCTGGACGTGATCGCTCCAGACGGCGATGGCCCCTTCGGCGGCGTCATCGCGAGGCACATCGAGGCCCACGGCGAGGGGATCTGGGCCATGGCGTTCAGCGTCGCCGACGCCGAGGCCGCCCACGCCCTGGTGACCCGGCGCGGGATCGGCGCCGTGAAGCCTCACTCGACCCGTTCGACCCATCACGACGGGCGCAAGCGCTACTGGACCAACTTCGCGCTCGACGTCGCCGACACCGGCGGCCTGAACATCCTGCTCGTCGGCCCGGCCCGCGACGGTTCGACCTGGCCGCTGTCGGCGCCGGTCGGCGATGAGGCCGCCGCCACGCCCCTGCTCGACCATGTGGTGGTCCACACCGCCAACCCGGACCGCGCCGTGGCGGTCTACGGCGGGCGACTGGGGCTCGACCTGCGACTCGACCGTTCCAATCCCGACTGGGGGGTGCGCCAGCTCTTCTTCCGCGCGGGCTCGGCCGTGGTGGAGATGGGCGCCAGCCTGAAGACCCCGGTCTCCGACGCCCCCGACCGCTTCGGCGGCCTGGCCTGGCGGGTGACTGACGCCGACGCCGCCCGGGCCCGGATCGCGGCGGCGGGCTTCGACGTCTCCGAGGTCCGCGCCGGCCGCAAGCCGGGCACCAAGGTCTTCACCGTCCGCTCGGGCGTGCCGGCCGCCCCCGCCCTGATGATCCAGCAGAACGCCGAGACCGCCGACCGATGAAAGCCTTCACCCGCCTCGACGCCAAGATCGCGCCCCTGCCTCTGGCCAATATCGACACCGACCAGATCATCCCCAAGCAGTTCCTCAAGACCGTCGAGCGCGAGGGCTTGAGCAAGGGCCTGTTCTACGACCTGCGCTTCGACGAGCAGGGTCGCGAGAAGGCGGACTTCGTCCTCAACCGTCCAGAGTACAAGGGCGCGGGCGTGCTGGTGGCCGGCGACAACTTCGGCTGCGGCTCGTCGCGCGAGCACGCGCCCTGGGCGCTGATGGACTTCGGAATCGACTGCGTGATCTCGTCCAGCTTCGCCGACATCTTCTACAACAACTGTTTCCAGAACGGCCTGCTGCCCGTCGTGCTCACGCCCGAGGAGGTCCAGGACCTGATGGAAGAGGCCAAGGGCGGCAACCACATGGTCACGGTGGACCTGCAGGCCCAGACGGTCGTCTCGCCGTCGGGCAAAACCTTCGCCTTCCAGATCGATCCGCAGCGTAAGGAGAAGATGCTGAAGGGCCTGGACGCCATCGGCGAGACCCTCCAGGCGGTCGCCTCCATTGATGTCTATGAGGGCCGCCGCGCCATCAGCCAGCCCTGGCTGGAGCGGGCATGAGCGTGATCATCGCCGGCACGGTGCGGGTCCCGCCGGCGAACCTCGAACGCTTCAAGCCGCACATGCGCGAGATGCTGGCCGCCAGCCGAGCCGAGGACGGTTGCCTCGAATATTCCTACGCCGAGGACGTGGCCGAGCCCGGCCTGGTGCGGGTCTATGAGATGTGGCGCGACCAGGCCTGCCTCGACGCCCATTTCCAGACGCCGCACATGGCCACCTGGCGCAGCCATTGGCCGGAGTTCAAGGTCTCCGACCGCCGGTTGCGCCTGTATGAGGTGAGCCTAGAGCGTCCGCTTTAGGCTATTTCCTGCGGACGGTTTCGCCCTCCGGCGTCGTCACCGAATAGACGCTCTCGCGGATCGGCTTCTCGCCCTGTTCCTTGTAGACGGACATTGTCCGTGAACGGACCTCCTCGCCTTGCCGCACCACCGTGCGGGTTCGCGAGCGGGCGCGCTCGTCGTCCGTGCGCGCCGACGCCACTGAGCGCTGCATCGCCCGCCGTTCGTTGACCTTCGCGTCAGATTGGGTGCGAGCGGTTCCATCGACCGCGACAGCCGCGCCGCCGCCCTGAATGCCGATGCTCTGCCCGTCCGTGTGGCCGGCGCCATATGTCGACGCGGTCACACCTCGACCGCTCACACCGCCAGAGGTGCCGCCGGTGACCGGCTGCGCGAAGGCGGAGCCGGCAAGGAGCAGGGTGGAGGCAGCCAGAGCCGCCGAAGTTTGGTGAAGCAACATCATTTCCGTTCTCCTGCGGAGCGGTCGTGAATCGTGACCCGGCAGCCGCTGTCATCATCGGTGATTGTGATCGTCCGGCCCGCGGCGTCGGTGCTCGAAGAGGCCTGGGCGCGACTGTTCCCGCCTGAGCTGGAGCTGGAGCTCGCACGAACGGACGACCGGCTAGCGCCAGTCGAGGAGCTGTACGATGAAGCCCGCGCGGCGGACGATTTTGCATTTCGGGAAGGCGTCATGGCTGTACTTGCCAATTCAATCCTACGGCCGTCAGCCAGGACATGGGTCACGGCGCAACCCTCGGGCAGGTCGATGGGCGGGCTATAGGCGCCTGGCCCTGCCAGCGCCGCGGCCATGACGAGGATCTTGATCGGCATGACTTGCTCCCGAGAGCGTGGGCGCGGCTCGCGACGAACCGCGCCCTAGGCGCCTCTACTTCGGGCGTTCACCCGAAGTGGCGACGGAATCGCCGTAGACATCGGCGTTGGAGCCGTCGCGGTTGGTCTCGGCATAGGCGTCCACGGTCGAACCGGTGGACTGGACCCCGCGACCGGAGGCCGAACCGCCGGTGGTCACGGCGGCGCTGGCGCCGCGGCGGGTGGTGTAGACCGCGCCCGACCCGTGGGTGGTGGCGGAGTTGACGCCCTCTTCGCGGCTGCCGCGACGATCGCGGCGATCACGGGCGGTCGTGCTGGCGTCGCTGCCGTTCACACCGCGCGCGACGGCGCCGTCGCGACCTGCGGCCGCCGTGCCCGCGCCATAGCTCTTGGCGGATGCCCCGGCTTGCTTTTCGCCGGCGACAGCAAACGAAGCTCCGCCCATGGCGAGGCAAGCGGCGATGACGGGGATGGTGGAGTTGAACTTCATGGCTTCGTTTCCTTTAGACCGGACGGTCTGTTGACCGCTTTAGTGTCCCTACGGCGCAAAGAACTGATGCAATGAAGTTGTTGTTCCAATTTTCATCGAATTATATTTACGGCTTAGCTCGTTCATCTGCGGTTTAACTTGATGAACAATCCGCCGTTACAGCGACGCTGGCGTCGTGATCTAGCTCAACAGCAGGTCGGCGAGGCGCTGGGCCGAGCCGGGCGCCAGCCCCAGCAGCAGGTTCGGCTCGATCACCTCCAGCTCCATCAGCAGCGGCCCCTGGGCCGAGGGCACGATGTCGACGCGCGCATAGGCCACCGGCTCCCCGACCGCGT
This sequence comes from Phenylobacterium sp., assembly GCF_031412415.1. Lineage (GTDB taxonomy): Bacteria > Pseudomonadota > Alphaproteobacteria > Caulobacterales > Caulobacteraceae > Phenylobacterium. The sequence goes on along the minus strand of NZ_JANOCX010000032.1, from coordinate 13,715 downwards.
CGAGCACCTGGCGGCCGAAGGCGAGTTCCTCCGCGCTCGGCGCGTGCGAGACCGAGGCCGAGTAGTCCACGCCGAAGGGCGCTTTCAGGAAGGCATGGCTGAACGCTCCGCCCAGGAAGACCAGCGACCGTTCCCGCGCGGTCTCGACGGCCGCCAGATAGGGCTGGATCATCGCCTCGCGCATCTCCGTCAGCCCTGCGAGATGCGCGGCGGCCTCGACGGCGAGCTCGGTGGCGGCGAACCGCCGGGTTCCGAAGGCGCCGCCCGAGATCGTGGGCTTCACCACCAGTTCGTCCCAACCGCGATCAGCGCAAAGCGCCGCGAGATCCACACGCTCGCCTTGGCGGACGAACAGGGTCGGGACCACGGCGACGCCGCGCGCCTCCAGGTCGGCGAGGTAGCGCTTGTCCATGTTCCAGCGCAGCACCCGGTGAGAATTGACCAGCCGGGTCTGGGAGGCCGCCAGGTCCAGCCAGGCGGCGAACTCGGCGATACGATGGAAATAGTCCCACGTGGAGCGGATCACGGTCACCGGCGCGGCCGACCAGTCGACCGCGGGATCGTTCCAGACCGCGAAGCGGACCCGCGCGCCCGTCGCCGAAATAGCCTGCGCCAGCAGCTGGTCGTCGTCGGCGCCGGCCGGCAGGGCGTCATAGGTGACCAGGGTCACGTCGAAGGACATGGTGGGCCTCATGTGTGATATAATGATATAAGCATATCTTTATATGATTAACGGTCAAGCCTACTGTCGCCATCGGGCTTCCCGTCACGGCCGCCATCCCCTAGGAGACCCTCGAAACGCCAGACGAGAGTTCCTGCCATGACCGACCTGCTTCTCCTGCCCGGCGACGGCATCGGCCCAGAGGTCACCGCCCAGGTGCGCCGTGTGGCCGAGGCTCTGACGCCTGAGCTTGCCATCGAGGAGCGGTTGTTCGGCGGGTCGAGCTACGACGCCCATGGCGTTCCCCTCACCGACGAGGCCCTGGCGGCGGCCAAGGCGGCCAAGGCCGTGCTGATGGGCGCCGTCGGCGGTCCCAAGTGGACCGGAACCCCCCGCGACAAGCGCCCGGAGGCGGGCCTGCTCAATCTGCGCGCAGGCATGGAGGTGTTCGCCAACCTGCGCCCGGCCCTGTGCTTCAACGCCCTGGCCGACGCTTCGACGCTCAAACGCGAGGTGGTCGAGGGCCTGGACATGATGATCGTCCGCGAGCTGACCGGCGGCATCTATTTCGGCTCGCCGCGCTTCATCGAGGACCTGCCGGGCGGCGGCAAGCGCGCCGTCGACACCCAGGTCTACACCACCATGGAGATCGAGCGCGTGGCGCGGGTGGCCTTCGAACTGGCGCGCGGCCGGAGCAACAAGGTCCACTCGGCCGAAAAGTCCAACGTGATGGATTCCGGCCTGCTGTGGCGCGAGGTGGTCACCGACCTGCACCGGCGCGAGTTCAGCGACGTGCAGCTGGAGCACATCCTGGCCGACAACGCCGCCATGCAGATCGTCAAGAACCCCAAGCAGTTCGACGTGATGGTCACCGACAACCTGTTCGGCGACATCCTGTCGGACGCCGCGGCCCAGCTTACGGGCTCGCTCGGCATGCTGCCCTCGGCGGCGCTCGGCCTGCCCGGCAAGCCCGGCCTCTATGAGCCCATCCACGGCTCGGCGCCCGATATCGCCGGTCAGAACCTGGCCAATCCGCTGGCCGCGATCCTCTCGTTCGAGATGGCCCTGCGCTGGTCCCTCGACCGCGCCGAGGCCGCCGACCGGCTCTACGCCGCCGTGGTCAAGGCGCTGGAAGCCGGCGCTCGGACCCGCGACCTGGGTGGGGCCCTGTCCACCACGCAGATGGGCGACGCGGTGCTGGCGGCCCTCTAGACCCGCCGGTACTCCATCGTCGAGCCGTCCGGCAACTTGCCGCGCAGGGCGACCCAGGCGCCATTGGCGTCGTACCAGTCGTCGATCTGGGTCTCGCCAGTGAGGCTCCAGCGGGTAGCGGAGACGCCGTTGATCGTCTCGCGACCCACCCGGCGCGCGGAGACCTTGAGCATCTTGCCCTCCTGCGGATTGAACAGCGGCCCCGATAGGGCCTCCGCGTTCCAGTGAGTCAGGGGCAGGGCTGAGGCCGGGGCGGTGATCTTGCCGCTCTTGGCGCCCTCGATGATGACGCCGCCATCCGTGCGCCGGGCGGTGACCTTCTGGATCTTGCCGTTGCCGTTGGTCGTGGTCTCAAGGCTGGCGAACTGACCGCCGCTCCAGCGCTCCACGGCGCGGTGGCTGTAGCGGTAGACCGGCACCGGCCCCAGCTTCACCGTCATGGCGACTTGGGTGGAAACGGTCATGGCGCCACGTTCGCCCGCGAAGGTCATCAGGTGGTCGCCGACGCGCGCGCCGTTGCGGAAGACGGCGAAGGCCAACCTGCGGCCAGGCGGCGGCCCGGATGCGGCCAGAACAGGGGCTGGAACCAGGATCAAGCTGCCCGCGGCGAGCAGGAATCGGCGCGTCGGACGGGGGGTGTACCTGGCGTCGGCTTCCATCGGCGAACCTTCGATATTGGCGGCGAACCGCCTCGCCGCGAGCCTCGAAGGTACGTGCAAAGGCGCCACAGGGATGCACGCGGTGGCGCATGGGTCGATGTGAGGATTGCATTTCGGCGGCAAATGAGACACATGCACGCCCGCATGAGAGATCTAAAGAACAACCGTTTCGACGAGCGCGCCACGACCTCGCTTGAGGCCAAGAAGGCCCTCCTGGCGAAGATGAAGGTCAAGCCGACCGTCACCGCCCCCGTCGCCCCCGACCGCGCCGCCGCCAAGGCCGCCGAACTGGCCGAGCTGCGCGCCAAGCGTGAAGCCGAACGCGCCGAAAAGCGCCGGATCACCGCCGAGGCCGAGGCCCGCAAGGCCGAGATCGAGGCCTTCGACAGTGAGACCCGTGAGCTGGAAACGCGCGCCGCCCAAAAGGCCGCCCGCGACGCCCGCTACGCGGCCCGCAAGCAGAAGCGCCGCTAGACCCCTGACCTAGTCCGGGTGATCGGCCGCCGAGGCCGGCGCCACGTGCGACGGGAAGGCTTCGGCCAGCGGTTCATAGCGAGCCCTGGCGGCCTCCAGTCGCGCCCGCATGTCGGCGGCCGCCTGGGGGAAGTTCAGCGCCACGCTGTAGTTCTCGCCTGGGTCGACATCCATGTCGAACAGCAGCGGATAGCCGTCCAGCGGCACGTCGTAGGTCCGATAGTAGGACCGCGCCACATACTTCCAGCGCGCTGTGCGCACCGCCGCCACCTTGGCGTTGTTGAACAGCACGATCTCCTCGTGGGGTGAGGCCGCGTCAGTCGTCAGGACGGCGGACAGATCGCGACCGTCCAGTTCGCGGTCCTCCACCGCCGGCCGACCAGCCATGGCCGTCAGGGTCGGCAGGAGGTCGAGATTGCTGGAGAGCGCCGAGCTCACCCCCCCGGCCGGCAGGGTTCCGGGCTGGCGGGCGATGAACGGCACGCGAAACCCGCCATCCCAGGCCGATCCGCCCTTGCGATCGCGGAACGGGCCCGATGAGCCCTCGAACCAGGGTCCGTTGTCGGAGGTGAAGATCACCAGGGTGTGCTCATCCAGGCCAAGCGCCTTCAAACGCTCCAGCAGCCGGCCGACATTCAGATCGATCTCCTCCACCACCTCGCCATAGGCGCCGCCGGGCGAGCCGGTCAGGTCGTCGGGATTGGGCTTCAGCGGGATGTGCGGCGCGGTCAGGGCCAGCAGCACGAAAAACGGCGCCTCCCGGTTCTGCTCGGCGAAGGCGGTGGTCTGAGCGAAGAACCATTCGGTCAGTTTGCTGAAGTCCGCCTTGCTCTCGGTCATGGGTGACGTGGCGTTGTCAAACAGCGAGAGCGGTTTCATGTCGTGGCTGTAGGGCAGGCCGTAGAAGCGGTCGAAGCCATAGACCATCGGCGGCCAGTGAGGCGCGGCGTGGCCCAGGTGCCACTTGCCGATCAGGGCGCTGGCGTATCCGTCGCCGAGCGCCTTGGGGATCGTCACCGCATCGGGCGGCAGGCCGGTGGTGTCGGACGGCTGGATCACCTCGTGGGCCAGGCCGTTGCGGATCGCGTACTGGCCCGTCAGCAAGCCTGCGCGGGAGGGCGTGCAGACATTGGCCGAGGCGTAGAAGTCGGTGAGCCGCACGCCCTCGGCGGCCATGCGATCCAGGTTCGGCGTGCGGATCACCTTGCCGCCGTCGCAGCCGAGATCGCCGTAGCCCAGGTCGTCGGCCAGGATGACGATGAAGTTGGGCGGCCTCATGAGCGATTCCTTTCGCACGGACGGCCACCTCGCCCCGCCGACGCCGGGGCCGTCAAGTCCCCGACAGCTTCAGCACCCAGGTCTCGCCGATCAGGTCGACACCGATCGTGCGATGGGGCGTGGAGTCGACCAGTTCGAATCCGGCGCCGGCGTAGATGCCACGCGCGGCGGTCAGGATGCTCTGGGTCCACAGGGTGATCTCGCGATAGCCCGCCGCTCGGGCGAAGGCCACGCACTCGGCCACCAGTCGCTTGCCCAGGCCGAGGCCCTGGGCCGAGGGTTCGACCAGAAGCAGGCGCAGCTTGGCCTGGTCGCCCTCGCCCTTGACCAGGAAGACCGAGCCGACAGGCTCTCCGCCGCGCTCGGCGATCCAGCACCGCTCTCGGGCCGGATCGAAGGTCTCGATGAAGTCGGCGGCGATCTTCGCCACCAGGGCCTCGAAGGCCTCGCCCCAGCCGAACTCGCGGGCGTAGAACACCGCATGGCGCCAGGTGACCCAGCCCATGTCGCCGACCCGGTGTGGGCGCAAGGTGACCTCGCCCACCGGCGGCGCGGCGAGAACGGTCTCGATCTCCTTCATCGCCGCCAGCAGGCGTACCCGCTGCGAGGTCGCCAATCCGCCGAGGATGCCCTCCACCGCCCCTTCGGTGGTCTGGCGCAGGCCGCCATAGGCCGCGATGCCCTCCGATGTCAGCCAGATCGACACGCTGCGGGCATCCTGGCGCGAGGTCTCGCGGACCATCAGGCCCTCGGCTTCGAACCTTTTGAGGATGCGGCTGAGATAGCCGGGATCGAGACCGGTGGCGGCCGCCAGCGCCTTGGGCGTGATGCCGGTCGGGGACTGGGCCACCTCATACAGCACCCGTCCCTCGGCCAGGCTGTAGGGCGAACCCAGATGCGCCTCGTCCAGCGCGCCGATCCGGCGCGTGTAGAAGCGGTTGAATCGGCGAACGGACGCGACCGGATCCTGAAGCAGCATTGCGCACCTCCGATCCAAGCTTCGAATGGTTAGTTGACTTCGTCAACTAGATTCAGAATGCACTGATTTTTAAGACTTATCTTCGGAGTGAGCTCGTCGATGCAGGAGCGTCATTAACCCGTCTCCGATCTCCAGCATCGTGGACGAAAGGCCCGCTGAGAGGCGCTCGGCCCAGGCGTGATGGCGCTTTTCCGCCTCCGCATGCGCTCGCTTTCCCACCTCCGTGAGGCTGGCCAGCCTGGCGCGGGCATGCCCAGGGTTCTCCTCGAAGACGATGAAGCCGGCCGCGGCCAGGTCATCTGCGAGGCGCTGGACCCCTTGACGCGCGACACCCAGCACGCGTGCGAGCTGCGACACGGTCCGGGGCACGCCTTCATTGGCCAGGGTAGCCAGAAGGCGCGCGCGGGCGTGACTCAAACCAATATCCGACAATAGCTTGTCGTCGGCGCTAACGAGGGCGTCGTGGGCGCGGTGGGTCGCCGCGATGAGCTTCGATAGGGATTCGCTCGACATGACGATGCGATGCTGGGGCTTTGACACGCAGTTGTCAAATGGCTTGGCGCTTGGCGTGGGCGGATCGCGGTCGCTACAGTCGCGGCCATGCAAGCCTTCCTGTTACGCGCGGCCTTCGACCGCATCGCCGCACGCCTGCCCGCCGCCGCGCCGAACCTGGATGTCGTCGTTCTTGAGCCGGACGGCGGACTCACCCTGAACGGCGCGACCTTCGATCCCGCGGACCTGGAGCCCGAGATCTGGTGGCTGAGCCTGGAGGCGTTCGGCGCCCAGCGGCGGGAGTACTTTGGCCGGCTTCGCGACAGCCATCGCCCCGGCTGGGTGCAGACCGTTTTCGCAGGCGTCGAGCATCCCAGCTTCAAGCCCCTGGCCCGCGAAGGGCTGAAGGTGACCAACTCCAGCGCCCAGGCGCCGGCCATCGCCGAGTATGTGGCGATCCATGCGCTCAGCCTGCTGCACCCCATCGCCGAGCAGGCCAGACACCAGGAAGCCCACCAATGGACCCCGGTCGATTTCCGGGAGGTCGGCCAGAGCCGCTGGCTGATCGTCGGCTTCGGCAACATCGGCCGCGAGATCGCCGCCCGAGCCAAGGCCTTCGGCGCCCACGTGGGGGTCGTGCGCCGCTCTCCCGGCGGCGAGGCGAATATCGACGCGGTCTGCACCATCAAGGACCTGCCTTCACGCCTGCCCGACGCCGACGTGGTGGTCCTGGCCTGCGCGCTCAACGACGAGACCCGCGACCTGGCGGACGCCGAGTTCTTCGCCGCCATGAAGCCCGGCTCGATCCTGATCAATATCGGCCGGGGCGGCCTGCTGGACGAGGACGCCCTGCGCGTGGCCCTGGACGCCGACAAGCCGGCCCACGCGGTGCTTGACGTCTTCAAGACCGAGCCCCTGCCCGCCGACAGCTGGATCTGGGACCACCCCAAGATCCGCGTGACGCCGCACGCCTCCAACCGTGGCGCGCTCACCGGGTCGCGCGGGGAGGCCCTGTTCCTGGAAAACCTCGGCCGCTACGTCCGCGGCGAGCCGCTGTTGAACCCGGTCAATCCGGCGGACATCGGGGTGGGTTAGCCCTCGATCGTCATCTGGGTCTGGAGGACCAGGCATAACAGCTTGCCGTCGGCGTTGGTGATCCTGGTCTGCCAGACGCTGGAACGGCGACCGACATGCAGGGGCGTGGCCTCGCCTTGCACCGTCGTTCCCGCCTTGGCCGAGCCCAGGAAATTGGTCTTGGACTCCAGGGTCGTCGTCCGCGCACCGGGCGTGAGGTTCATGACCCCGCCGATGGCGCCTAGCGCGTCGGCGAAGGCCATGTAGGCCCCGCCGTGCAGGATGCCGCCCGCCGTGCAGAGGTCGTCGCGCACCAGCAGGCGCCCCACGACCCGCTCCTTGCTCCGCTCAACGATCTCCACGCCCATGAGGTTGGAGAAGGGCATGCCGGTCTCGGTGGTCATGGTCGGCTCCTGCAAGGTTTCTGACGGCGGCCTTCGACGCGCTCACATTGCGTCGCCGAACCGCAGGGCGTAAGGGAACGCTCCGCTTTCAAGACGCAAGGAGACCGCCATGGGCTATCGGGTAGCCGTGGTCGGCGCCACGGGCAATGTGGGCCGCGAAATGCTGAACATCCTCGAGGAAGTGAACTTCCCCGTCGACAAGATCCACGCGATCGCCAGCCGCAAATCGATCGGGGTCGAGGTCTCCTTCGGCGAGAAGATCATCAAGTGCGAGGACGTGGAGCAGTTCGACTTCACCACCGTCGACCTAGTGCTGATGAGCGTGTCCGGGACCTTCTCGAAAGAGTGGGCGCCGAAGATCGGCGCGCAAGGCCCCATCGTCATCGATAACTCCTCGGCCTGGCGGATGGACCCCGACGTGCCGCTGATCGTGCCGGAGGTGAACCCCGACGACGTCAGCTATGCGTTCAAGAAGAACATCATCGCCAACCCCAACTGCTCGACGGCCCAGCTCGTCGTGGCCCTGAAGCCGCTGCACGACCGGGCGCGGATCAAGCGCGTCGTCGTGGCGACCTACCAGTCGGTCTCCGGCGCCGGCAAGGAAGGCATGGACGAGCTGTGGGACCAGACCAAGGGCGTCTTCGTCCTGGGCGCGCCTGAACCCAAGAAGTTCCCCAAGCAGATCGCCTTCAACGTCATCCCCTTCATCGGATCCTTCAACGAGGACGGCTATACCGACGAAGAGGCCAAGATGTGGAACGAGGTCCACAAGATGATCGATCCGTCGATCAAGCTCACCGTCACCTGCGTCCGCGTTCCCGTGATGGTGGGTCACTCCGAAGCCGTGAACGTCGAGTTCCACGATCCGCTGGACGCCGACGAGGCGCGAGACCTGCTGCGCGAGAGCCCGGGCCTGATCGTCATCGATCAACAGCACGACAAGGGCTACATGACGCCCAAGGAAGCCCAGGGGGAGTTCCCGGTCTTCGTCAGCCGCATCCGCAACGACCCCACCGTCGAGAACGGCCTGAACCTGTGGGTCGTGGCCGACAACCTGCGCAAGGGCGCGGCGCTGAACGCGGTGCAGATCGCCGAGCTGCTGCACGAGCGCGGCCTGATCAAGACCAAGCTGATCGCCTAGGCCTGCCAGTCCGGAACGCCCTCGGCGGCCTGGGCCGCCTTGGCGCGCTGGAAGCCTTCACGGTCCTGTAGCCGCGCCCAATAGGCGGCGACGGCGGGGCTGAAGCGTTCGTGAAGACCAAGCGTCTCGGCGAGCAGCAGGGCGTAGCCGACCGAGATGTCGGCGGCCGTGAACCGCTCGGCGCACAGGTGGTCGGCGTGTTGCAACATGGTGTCAACGGCGCGCAAGCGAGCCATGAACCTGCGGCCATAGTCCTCGGCCACCTGGGGATTGCGCCGCTCCTTCGGCTCAAGCCGCGTGTAGCGAAGCACCAGGGTCTGGGGAAAGGTCAGGGTCGCCTCGCCCAGATAGAGCCAGTTGAGCCAGGCGCCGTAGGCCGGATCGTCCGGCGTCACCAGAAGCGGCCCCCCGTGCTTGACCGCCAGATACTGCACGATGGCCGAGGACTCCGTCATCCGCGTCGCCCCGTCGACCAGCAGCGGGATGGTGCCCAACGGATTCTCGGCCAGGTACTCCGGCGCCAGCACCCTGGGCGGGAACGGCAGCAGCTTCAGCTCGTAGGGAACGCCAAGCTCCTCCAGGGCCCAGAGGGCCCGGAAGGAGCGCGCGTCGGCGCAGTGATAGAGGGTCGGCATCCCAACTAGTCGGCGTAGACGGCGGGACGCTTCTGCATGTTCGACATCACCGCCTCGATCTGGTTCGGCGATCCGATCAGGGCCCCCTGCTCCTGACTCTCGGCCAGCAGGATGGCGTGCTGGTCGGCGTCATGGGCCATGTCCAGCAGCCGCTTGGCGCCACGGATCGCCGCGGGGTTCTTCGCCGCGATCTCAGCGGCCAGGGCGTGGGCCTCAGCATAGGGGTCGGCGCAGACCCGGGTGGCGAACCCCATGGCCAGGGCTTCCTCGCCGTTGAACTGCCGGCCGGTATAGGTGAGCTCCCGGGCCACGTCGTCGCGGACCAGGCGTTTCATCAGCACCAGGCCGGCCATGTCGGGCACCAGGCCCCACTTGATCTCCATGACCGACATCCGCGTGTCGGCGGTGACGAAGCGGATGTCCGCGCCGAGCGCCAACTGGAACCCGCCGCCAAAGGCCACGCCGTGAATCGCCGCGATGACAGGCACGGTCTGCTCGCGCCAGACCATCACCGCATGCTGGGCGCGGTTGGAGCCGCCGGGCGTCCGCTTGGGCGTCAGCAGGGCCTCGCCGGTGGACGACTGGCCGCCACTACGCTCGCCCGAGGCCATCTTTCCGAAATTGCCCATGTCGAGACCGGCGCAGAAGGCCCGGCCCTCGCCGGAGATGACGATGGCGCGGACGCCCTTGCGAGTCTTCAGCTCCTCGCCGGTGGCGATCAGGGCCGAGAACATGGCGTCGTCCAGGGCGTTCATCTTGTCGGCGCGGACCAGACGGACGTCGGCCACGCCGTCCTTCAGCTCCACCTTGATGCGGTCGTCCATGGGCTGCTCCTTCAGGCCTTGCCGACGTAGTAGCCGGCGCGTGGGAAATGGATGTGGGTCTTGCCGAGCTCGGGCGAGTCGCGCGCGATGACCACGCGGTCGGGTGTGGCGGCGACCAGGACGCCGGCGATGGGATCGCGGCCATAGTCGTCGGCGGCCACGGTGACGGCGGTTCCGGGCGGGAGGCCCAAGGGATCGGCGGCGTCATGGACCGGCGCCGCCGCGGGCTCCGCGGCCTTGGCGTCGGCGAGGGCGTCGGCGCCGGCGATTTCACGGCGCGTCCCGTGGCCGATGGCGGCGACCCGCTTGCGCCAGGCCTGGGTTCGCGTGAGCCCGGTCAGCAACTCGTCGCGGATGTGCGGCAGGCTCGCGCCCAGAAACCAGATGTTCATATAGGCGGCGATGTCGGAGAGCCCGGGGGCGGCGCCGTCCAGCCAGTCGGATCGCGCCAGGCCCGCCTCGATCCAGGCCGCCTGGGCGCGCCACTGCGGGCGCAGGATCCCGGCGGCGGCCTTCATCGCCTCGATATTGAACGGACGGCCCGAGAGCTTCTCGCGATCCTCGAGGAAGGCCTTGGGCGTGGCGTCGCCCAGTTCGCCGAAGATGATCGGAACGGTCACGCCGAAGAACAGCCGGTCGGCCCAGAAGTTCACCGCCCATCCTGCCCCCGACACGGTCGGCGGGGCGGGCCTCCGGCGCTCGATCTCGGCCAGGATCACCTGGGTGTCGCAGTAGACGTCGGCCCGGATCTGCAGCACCGGGATACGGCGATAGCCGCCGGTCAGCGGCACCAAGTCGGGCTTGGGCATGATCACCGGGGCCTGGACGGAGTCCCAGGACAGGCCCTTCAGCCCGAACATCAGCCGCACCTTCTCGGAGAAGGGCGAGGTGTCGTAGTGGTGCAGGATCAGCCCGGCCATCGTCGTCCCTCGCGCGCGCCTCTGACGGGCCGCTGCCTTACGCTGTCACGGATTTAGCGGTGAGAACACTCTGACCCGACGTCAGCCCGGCTTGCCGTCGCCCGCCAGGACCGGGATCGCCGGTTCGCCGCCCAGGCTCTCGACGATCGGCGCCTCGGCGTACTGTGCGTCATGGGCGTCGAGGTGGCGGCGGATCTCGGCGTGGCGTTTGGCGTCCAGCCGCCAGCCGATCAGGCAAGCCCCGCCCAGCATGACGAAGACGATGGGCCCGGCGATGAAGGCGATCTCCAGGCTGCTGATCGCCTCGGGTGTGTTCACCGCTCCCGCCGTGGCGTCGTAGCCGAGCTGGCCCAGCAACGGGAAGGTCACACCGATGGCGAAGGCCGCGGCGATCTTCGCGCCCAGCGAGTTCAGGGCGTAGATCAGGCTGATCTGCTCGCGCCCCTGCTCCAGCCGAACCTCGTCGGCCACGTCGGCCAGCATGGCGCGGATCATCAGGTCAAAGCCCGCCGCCATGAATCCGCACCACAACATCACCGGCAGCCCCCAGGCGACGCTGCCCTTGGGCACCAGCATCACCGTGCAGAGCGCCAGGGAATAGGCCGTGGTGGTCGCCATCAGGGTCTTGTGCTTGCCGAAGCGCGTGGCGACGAAGGCGGTCGTCGGCGCACCGATGACGCCGGCCACCACATAGACCAGCAGCAGGATCGAAGCCTGTTCGGCGCTGTAGCCCCGCGCGTCGGTGAAGAAGAACAGATACAGCGCGCTCATCCAGCCCGGGCCCATGGTGAGCGACATCTGGGCCAGGAACAGTCGCAGCAGATCGGGCTTGAGCAGCAGTCGGACATAGTCCTTCAGGGCGAAGGCGGGGCCCGGCGACAGCGGCAGCAGCTTCTCCGGCGTTCGAGCGGTCAGCAGGACCGCCAGCGGGATCAGGCCGAGGATGAACCAGCCTTGAGCCTGGACGCCCTTGGCCTCGTTCAGGCCGATCCCGTCGGCGACGATCGGGATGACCAGGACCGCGATCGCCCCCAGGACGCCGGCGGCGGCGAGAACCCCGAAGACCCGTGAGCGTTCGTTGTATTCGGGCGCCAGTGTCGCGGCCCAGGCCGAGTGGCCCAGGCCCAGGATCGAGGTTCCGAGATACAGCACGAGCAACCAGCCGATCAGGTAGATCGAGCCGATACCCTCGGGCGCCAGGAACAGGGCGTAGGTCGCCGCCATCATGATCGGCCCGCCGAGCAGCATCCAGGCGCGATAGCGGCCCAGTCGCGTGCGGGTCCGGTCCATGACCACGCCAAGGATCGGGTCGACCACCAGGTCGATCAGCCGCACCACGGCCCAGGCGCCGCCGATTACCGCCAAGCTCACCCCCAGGTGCTTGGCGAAGTAGGCGGGCAAATAGACCGCCACCGCCACCGCATAGGCGCCAAGCGGCACGGAGAGGGAGGCGAACCCGAAAACCAGGGAGATGGGCAAGCGCCGCTCGCGCGTCGTCGTGACCTCGGACAACTGGACTTGCTCCCTAGGCATTCTAAAAATGACGCCGGCGTCATTGATTGCGTCCACCTTGGCCGGGGGTCAAGCCGCGCCAACCAAAGTTACTCAGCGATTGCGCCGTCGGCGGTTCCGGGCATAAAGGCGTACATTGTAAATCTCAGGGAGACGGCCATGAATCGCGACGCGGAGTTCGACATTATCGTCTACGGCGCCACCGGCTTCACCGGCCGGCTGGTGGCCGAATATCTGGCCCAGACCTATGGGGTCGGTGGCGAGGTCAAGTGGGCCATGGCGGGCCGCAGTGAGGGCAAGCTGGCCGCCGTGCGCGACGAGATCGGGGCGCCCAGGGACACGCCCCTGGTGGTCGCCGACGCCGACGACGTCGCGTCTCTCGACGCCATGGTCGGCCGCGCCAAGGCGATCATCACCACGGTCGGCCCTTACCAGCTCTATGGCGACGCCCTGATCGGCGCCTGCGCGCGGGCCGGGACCGACTATCTGGACCTGTCGGGCGAACCGAACTGGATGGCTGCCACCATCGCCGCCCATCACGAGACCGCCAAGGCCAGCGGCGCGCGAATCCTGCACTCGGCCGGCTTTGACTCCATCCCCTTCGAGCTGGGGGTCTTGTTCGCCCAGGAAACCGCCAAGGCGAAGCTCGGCGGGACCGTTCCTCGGGTGAAGGGCCGGGTGCGCGCCATGAAGGGCGGGCTGTCGGGCGGCACCGCGGCCAGCGGACGCGCCACCATGGCCGCGATCATGAAGGACCCCAGCCTGATGATGCTGATGGCCAGCCCTTCGCCCTGACGCCCGGCTTCGTCGGGCCGGACCAGCCGCGCGGCGACACGCCGGAGCACGACGAGGACATGGGCGCCGAGGTCGGTCCCTTCATGATGGCGGCGATCAACACCAAGAACGTCCACCGCTCGAACCTGCTGATGGGCCATCCCTACGGGACCGACTTCGTCTATGACGAGATGAGCGTGATCGACCCCAAGGCGCCGGCCAGCTTCGCCATGAGCGCCGAGGGCGGGCCGCGACCCGGCGAGGGGCCCAGCCAGGAAGAGCGCGACACGGGCTTCTACGACCTAGTGTTCATCGGCGTCGCCAAGGATGGCCGCAAGGTGAAGGTCAGCGTCCATGGCGACCGCGACCCCGGCTACGGCTCGACCTCGAAACTGATCGCCGAGACCGCCATCTGTCTGGTCGAGACCCCGGACGTCGCCGGCGGGGTCCTGACCCCCGGCGCGGCGCTGGGAACCCGCCTCATCGACCGCCTGCAACAGAAGGCGGGCCTGACCTTCAAGGTCGAGAGCTAAGCGCGTTCTGGCGCGTTACGCTCAAGACACCGAGGAGTTCTCATGAGCGTAGCCTTCACCAAGGAAGGGGATGCGGAAGCCACCGCCGCCGACCTCCCCGACCGGCCGATTTCGCCGCACCCGAACCTGGTGACGCCGCAAGG
>NZ_JANOCX010000031.1:0-12779 GCF_031412415.1 Phenylobacterium sp. | reverse complement strand
GTAGCCGCCGACATCGCTCCAATCCTGTTCGATGTGGCGCGCCTCGGCGGTGAGCTGAGACCAGATATTGACCTTCCGGCCGCGCTTCAGCGGATGGAAGTAGCCGAGGCTGGCCGTCCAGCTTTCGCTGCCCAGGGCCGCCGACAGGGGATCGGCTCCGTCACGGGCGCGAGCGAGGCTGAAGGCGCCGCGCAGACGAGGCCCCTCGCCGACCGGCAAGGAATAGCTCAGCTCGCCCAGGGTGAAGGCGCGCAGGTTGTCGGGAACGGCCAGCACCGCCACGCCCAACTGATCCCCCGCCCGCGCCAGGGAGTTCACCGCGGCGCGGACATAGCTCTGCCAGGGGCCGGAGGTCCTGGACCCGCGATTGTCGGCGTAGGCGCTGACGTTCAGGCGACGCAGGTTGGCGGTGACGACGAGGTTGTGGCGCGCCGGATCGTCGATCACCGGGACCAGGGTCGACTTGACCACCACCCCCGGCTCGTCGCCGGCCAGGGTGAGCCGGCGGTCCAGGTCGGCTAGGCGCAGCGGGCGGCGGCCGGTCAGGCCCCTGAGATGGCGCGACACCTCCGCCGAGCCCGCGCCGGTGACGTCGACGGCGCCGACATAGCCCTCATAGACGCTGATGCGCGCGATACCGCCCGCGCCCGACTGCACGGGCACGATGGCGCGCGACAGGAAGTAGCCGTCGGCTCGGTACTTGTCAGTGATCGCCGAGGCGATGGCGACGAGGTCGGCCGTCCCGACGGTCCGCGTGAGATAGTTGCTGTAGAGCGAGGCCAGTTCCGCCGGCTGATAGACCGTCGAACCCTCGATGCTGAGCGCGTTAAGCTGGAAGCATTCGGCCTTGCCGCAAGCGACCGGGGGTGGCGCCGCGGATTTCGCATGGGGCGCCTCGATCGCCAGGAGCGCGACCGCCAACGGCCCCGCGACCAAGACTCTCGCACTCCGCCGCATCACGCCGTCTGGACCCAATAGCTCTCGCGCCGGTCGCCGAGAGTGGGGCAATTCTTGGCTGATATGGTGAACACAAGAATAACAACGAACCAATTTCGGCAGCTTTAGCAAACGCTTAGCCTAAAGCGTCCATGTTTCTCGCAAGTCTACTGGCGCTGAAGAATTGGCGCGAAAGGAGCAATGCGATGACCCACCGCACGGACACCACCCAAAGGTTGCTACTCGGCATCACTCTCGCCATGTTCGCCACAACCGCTCTCAGCGCGGAGTGGCGGCTTGTGGAGGTTGCCGGCGCGGTGCGGATCGTCGAGCCCGGACGCGAGGCCGCCGCGGGACGTCTGAACGCGGTGTTGCCCATCGGGACCAGCGTCACCACCGCGGGTGGCGCGCGCGCGGCGCTCTACAACGGCGACCAACGGATCGTCGTCGGCCCCAACAGCCGCATGACCATCGCGCCGGAAGCGCGGAACGGCATGACCCGGATCACACAGGACCTGGGCGCCATCCTGTTCCAAGTCGACAAGAAGAAGGCCCCTCACTTCCGCGTCGAGACCCCCCTGCTCGCCGCCGTCGTGAAAGGCACGACCTTCACCGTCGTGGTCGATGTGCAGGGCGACACAGTCAATGTCGCGGAGGGCCTGGTTGAAGTCGCCTCGAACGCCGGATCCATGCGCCAGGACGTCCCTGGCGGCGCGACCGCGAGCGTCACGAGCGACGCGCCGCAAGCCGTCAAGATGAGCGCGATCGCCGCCTCGGCCCCGCAGAGCGCGCCAACTGTCATTGAGCCGCTGGACTACAAGGCCGTCTCCGGCGGGCTGGTGGAAGCCGCGCCGCCGCCTGGGATCGGCGGCGGCCTGCAGCAAGCCGCGACCGCCGCGCCCACGACCGACACCGCCGGGCCGTCCGGCGGGTCGTTCCAGACGGTGAACACAGGGTCCATCTCGCCCGTCAGCTCGCTTACGGTCGAACTGGCGAGAAACACGACCCGCGCGGCTGAGGCGTTCGGCCAGCAGCCGGGCGGCGCGACAGGCGCGGGATCGTTCACCGCCGACGCCGCCCTGGCCGTCGGGTCGGCGAACCCGGCCGCTGGAGGTGGCGCCAACGCCGGCCTCGGAAACGGCGCTGGGAATAACGGCGTCGGAAACGGGAACGGCGGCGCGGCCGTCGGTCTCGGCCTGGGGGTCGCCAACGGCAATGGCAATGGAAACAACGGGAACGGCAACGGGAACGGCGGCGCGACCGTCGACCTCGGCCAGGGGGTCGCCACCGGCAATGGCAATGGCAACAACGGCAACGGCAACGGCAATGGCAACAACGGCAACGGAAACGGGAACGGCGGCGCGACCGTCGACCTCGGCCTGGGTGTCGGGAACGGGAACGGGAACGGGAACAACGGCAACGGCAACGGCAATGGGAACGGCGGAAGCCAGACGGGTCTCGGAGTCGCTGTCGGTGGTCTGGTCGACGTTGACGTGACCGCGACGGAAACGCTGGGCGGACTGCTGGGCGGCTTGAAGCGGAAGTGACGGCGCCGACCTTTCTCTCCCGGCGCCTGCGCGGCCTGCCGCCTCTCTGGGCTCCGGGTGCGGTCATCGCCCTGCTGGTGGCGATCGCCAGCTTTGGCGGCGTGCTGGCGCCGATCGACGACGGGCTGGCCACGCTGCGGTTCGACATGGTGCGCCGCGCGCCCAGCCAAACCCTGACGGTGGTCGAGATCGACGCCGCCAGCCTGCGCGCCGCGGGCCGCTGGCCCTGGGGCCGGGATCGGTTCGCCCGCGCCATCGAGAACCTGCAAGCGGCGGGCGCCAAGACCGTGGCGTTCGACGTCGACTTCAGCACCGTTTCGTCCCCGGACGCCGACCAGCGACTGAAGGCGGCGGTCAACCGCCAGCCGGGCGCTGTCGTCCTCCCCACATTCATCCAGCGCGGCGCCAACGAGGCCGAGGCCGGGTTTATCGAGACCGCGCCGCTGGCGTCGCTGGCCGCCGACGCGCTGGTGGCCAGCGTCAACGTGCCGGTCGACCGCGACGGGCGCGTGCGGCGCTATAGCCGCGGAGTCGCCTCCGGGGAGATCTACCGCCCCTCCATGGGCTCGGTGCTCGCCGACGCCCCATTTGGGGCGACTGGCATGTTCCTGATCGACTACGGCGTGCGGCACGACCGGATCGACCATCTGAGCTTCAACGACGTCTATGAGGGCCGGTTCGATCCGAACCTGGTGCGCGGACGCACCGTGCTCATCGGCGCCACGGCGTTGGAGATCGGCGACGAATTCGCGACACCGCGCGCAGGCACCCTACCCGGCGTCTATATCCACGCCCTGGCGCGCGAGAGCTTGCTGGCCGCCCGTGCGCTGCATGAGTTCGCGCCCTGGCTCACCTTCGCCCTGGGTTGCCTGGTCATCCTGGCCCTGGTTCCCAACGCGAAGGACCCCTCGCTGCGTAAGGCCTTGCGGCGCCAGGCCGCCGTGCTGATCGTGGTGGTGGCGGCGCCTGTCGCCCTGCAAGTGGCCGCGCCGGTGTCGCCGTCTGTCGCGCCGCTCTTGCTGGCGCAACTGATGTGCCTCGTATGGCTGGTGAACGTCGAACTTCAACGGCGTGCGGCCGCAATCGTGCGCGAGCGGGAGGCCGGCCTGCTGCACCTAGCCATGCACGAACCCGAGACCGGCCTGCCCAACCGGCGCGCCCTGACCGCAGAGATCGACACCCGCCTGTCCGGCGACGCCGCGCCCCAGATGGCGGTGATGGCGATCGGCATCGACCAGTACGTCGCCACCCGCAGCGCCATCGGCTACAGCCACGCCAATCAGCTCGTCCGCCTGGTCGCCGAACGCGCCGCGACCCAGGCGGGCGGCGTCACGGTCGCCCACCTTTCGACCTCGGTCCTGGGCCTGGCCCTGACCGCCGAAACGCCCGAACAGCTCCGCGCGGCCGTCGCCGCGGTCGCCGCCATCGACCACAGCTTCGACGTGGACAGCCACGTCATCGACGCCTTCATCCGGGTCGGGATCGCGGTCCGATCGCACGGCGAGGACGCCAGGCAGCTGCTGGAACAGGCCACCATCGCGCTGGACGGCGCCCGGGCGCGCAGCGCTCGCCAGGTGGTGTTCGACCGCGAGACCTTCGCCGACCCGTCCGCCAACCTGGCGCTGATGAGCGAGATGATGGCCGGCCTGCAGGCCGGCGACCTGCTGCTGTACTACCAGCCCAAGGTCGAGCCTGGATCGGGCCAGGTCGTGGGCATGGAGGCGCTGGTGCGCTGGCGCCATCCCGTGCGCGGCTTCATCCCGCCCGACGCCTTCATCCCCACCGCCGAGGACACCGGGGCGGTGCGGCCGCTGACCGAATGGGTGCTGCGCCGGGCGCTGGAAGACAACGAACGCCTGCGCGCCGCGGGCTTCGACCTGGTCATGGCGGTCAACATCTCGGCCCGACTGCTGGCCGACCGGGACTTCCGCGAATTCGCCGTCGGCCTGGTGGGCGACGCCGCCCAGGGGATGTGCTTCGAGATCACCGAGTCGGCGGTGATGGACAACACCGACGAGGCCATGGCCGCCATCGCCGCGTATCGCGCGGCGGGGATCAAGATTTCCATCGACGACTACGGCACCGGCCTATCGTCCCTGGCCTATCTGAAGATGATCGACGCCGACGAGCTGAAGATCGACAAGGCGCTGGTCACGGGCCTGATGTCGAACCGGCGCGACCGGCTGATCCTGAAGTCGACCATCGACCTGGCCCACAGCCTGGGCCTGTCGGTAGTGGCCGAAGGGGTCGAAGACGCCGACGTCCAGGGCGTGCTGGCGACCATGCGGTGCGACGTGGTCCAGGGCTATGGGGTCAGCCGCCCCATCGCCTATGACCAGCTGCTGACCTTCCTGCAAGACGCCAAGCCCAGGCGGCGGCCCCGCAAGACCGCCTAGAGCGGCTTGAGTTCGCCCAGAAGGGTCGGGATCAGTTCCGAGACCGTCGGGTGGATGTGGACGGCCCGTTGCAGCACCGTATAGGGCGCCTTGGCGTACATCAGATCGAGGACCCCGTGGATCGCCTCGTCGCCCGAGGTCCCCAGGATCGAGGCGCCCAGGATTTCCTGGCTGTCGGCGTCGACCAGGATGCGCATGAAGCCCTGGGTCTCGCCCTTCTCCACCGCCCGGCCGACCCGGCTCATGGGCCGGACGCCCGCCAGCACCTTGCGGCCGGACGCCTTGGCCTCGGTCTCGGACATGCCCACTCGGGCCAGCGGGGGATCGGTGTAGAGGGCGTAGGCGGTGATCCGGTCGCTGACCTTGCGCGGATCATTGTCCAGGAGGTTGGCCGCGACGATCTCGAAATCGTTGTAGGCGGTGTGGGTGAAGGCGCCCTTGCCGTTGCAGTCGCCCAGCGCCCAGACGCCAGGCGCGCTGGTGCGGAGCTGGTCGTCGACAACGATGTAGCCCCGAGCGTCCAGGGCCACGCCGGCCCTGTCGAGACCGAGATCGTCGGTGTTGGGTCGCCGACCCACGGCCAGCAGGGCATGAGAGCCGATGACCTCTGGCTCGCCGTTCTCGCAGTCAACGCCGACGGCGATCTGGCCATCGAGCGGCCGGAAGCTGATGCATTCGGCCTTGAGCCGGAAGGCGATCCCCTCGCCTTCCAGGATCTCACGGACGGCGTCGGAAACGTCGGGATCCTCGCGAGCGATCAGGCGCGGGCCTTTCTCGACGACGGTCACCTGGGCGCCGAAGCGCCGATACACCTGGGCGAACTCCAGGCCGATATAGCTGCCGCCGACAATCACCAGATGGCGCGGCAGGGTGTCGAGGGCCAGCATCGAGGTGTTGGTGAGGTAGTCGACCTCGTTCACGCCGGGCATGTCGGGGACCATGGCCCGGCCGCCGACATTGATGAAGATGCGCGGCGCGCTCAGCACCTCCTCGCCGACCCTGACCTCGGTGGGCGATTCGAACCGAGCATGGCCCTGGAACACCGTGCAGCCCTTGGCCGATCTCAGCCAGGTCTCGAGGCCGCTCCGGGCGTCGCTGACGACCTTGTCCTGGCGCGCCTTGACCGCCGCCATGTCGACCCCGACCTCGCCCGAGATGGTCACGCCATAGTCCGCCGCGCGCCGGGCCAGATGCGCGGCGTGGGCGCTGGCCACGAGGGTCTTGGTCGGCATGCAGCCGGTGTTGACACAGGTACCGCCGAACAACTTGCGTTCGATGAGCGCGACGCTCATCCCGGCGCCGGCGAGCCGCACGGCCAGGGACGGCCCGGCCTGCCCCGCCCCGATGACGATGGCGTCGAAGCTCTTCATCGGACGATCGAGGTCACGATCCAGTAGGCGCTGCCGATGGCGAAGGCGTCCTCCACCAGGGCGGCCGGGAAGTCCCGCCCGCCGATCGATGCGGCCAGGCGTTTGCGCAGCTCATAGCCCCCCAGCGTGCCCATCACCGCGCCGACGGCGCCGGCGATCAGGCCGCCGACCAGCACGCCCTGGCTGGCGCCCATGGCCGCGCCGCAGAGCGCGCCCATGGCGATCCGGGCGCCGAATTGAACAGGGACCTTGCGGCTAGGGGTCTTCGGAAGCTGGTCGGTGATCAGCTCGACGACCGCCAGGACCGTGAAGACCCAGGGCGTGTACGTGAACCCCAGGAAGGCCAACGGCGTGCCTTCCAGCGATATCCAGCCCAGAGCGGCGGCCCAGCTCACCGCGGCGGGCGCGGTCATGGCGCGCAGGCCGGCGACCACGCCGATCAGCAGGGCGAAGAGATAGACGATCATTGGCGCGGTCTCCCCAGACGACGGCTAAGCTTCTCATCGGATGCGCGCAGGGCATAGGCGTCAATCCGATATCGCGGCCAGGGCGCGCGCATCCGTGCGAACTGACCGAATGACGCCAGCTTGATCGCGGCGCTCGCCGAAACAGATTGCTTTTTTCCTCCGTAGATGGTCTACGACCGTATCGAATATCGTTTTGGTTCGGCCGCTATCCCAGTTCGAGTTTGCTCGAACATCCGGACCTGCCCTCGACCCTCTCCGAAATTTTGATCCCTCGGCCGCTCTTGGCGCGAGGTAATATTAAGACCCGGAAGGGGACTTCTCATGGCTACCGGTATTGTTAAGTGGTTCAACGGAACCAAGGGCTTCGGCTTCATCCAACCCGACGACGGCGGCGCCGACGTTTTCGTGCACATTTCGGCCGTTGAGCGCGCCGGCATGGGCACCCTGAACGAAGGCCAACGCGTCGCCTTCGAACTGGAGCGCGATCAGCGCAGCGGCAAGATGTCGGCTGGTCAGCTGCAATCCGCTTAAGACATTCGCGGGCGTAAGCCCGCGTACGTCAGACGGGCCGGCTCACGCCGGCCCGTTTTCTTTTTTTCACGACCTCGCCGGCGCGCCGGCGGAGAGGAGGCCTCGTATGGCCAAGGAAGAGCTGATCGAATTTGACGGACTGATCGTCGAACTGCTGCCCGAAGGCCGGTTCCGCGTGAAGCTGGACAACGACCACGAGATTCTCGCCTACACGGCGGGCAAGATGAAGAAGAACCGTATTCGTTCGCTGGTGGGCGACCGGGTCATTGTCGAGATGACCCCCTACGACCTGACCCGTGGCCGAATCACCTATCGCCACAAGACCGACGGCCCGCGTGTCGGCGGCGGCGGCGGCGCACGTCCGACTTTCCGGAAGCGCTAGTACGAAGCATATCGCCCTTCTCCCCCTGCGGGAGAAGGTGGCCGTTCGGAGAACGGTCGGATGAGGGGTCTCTCAGAACTCTCAGGCTGACGTTTCGACCAGCGGCGACTCACAACACAGACGGATAGGGCTATCGACCCGTAATCCGACCTTGCTGCGCAAGGCCACCTTCTCCCGCAGGGGAGAAGGCATTCGCGACCTAGTCCTTGGCGCGTTCGAGGTAGCTGTTGTCCTCGGTGAGGATCACCACCCGGGTGCCGACGGCGATGTAAGGCGGCACCGTGGTCTTGACGCCGTTCGAGAGCAGCGCCGGCTTGTAGGACGACGAGGCGGTCTGACCCTTCACCGATGGCTCGGTCTCGACGATCTCCAGGGTCACCGTGCGCGGCAGGGTGACGGCGATCGGCACGTCGTTGTGCGTGGCGAGTTGAATGGTCATGCCCTCCTGCAGGAAGGGGGCGGCGTCGCCGATCACCTCGGCGGTGGCGGTGAGCTGGTCGTAGTTTTCCGGATTCATGAAGTGGAAGCCGTCACCGTCCTGGTAGAGGAAGGTGTGGTTTCGTTCGTCCACGAAGGCCTTCTCGACCTGCTCGGTGGTGCGATAGCGCTCGGACACCTTCACCCCGTCGGAGATGCGCCGCATGTTGAGCTGGGTCACCGGCGTGCCCTTGCCGGGATGGATGTTCTCGGCGTTCAGGACCACATAGAGCTTGCCATCCATGTCGACGACGGAGCCTTTGCGCAGGGAGCTGGCGATTACCTTCAAGTCGGTCTTCCTCAGATTCGCGCCGTCTTGAGCGGCTGCGATGACGATGCTTTGCGTGCCCCTATAGCGAACCTCGCCAAGATCGCCAGCGCTCTCCCGCTTCGCGCGCGGCCTGCGACGCCGTAAACAGCGGTATGCCGAGCCCCCTTCCCTCGCCCTGGTGGCGCGCCGACACCCACCGCGATCGCCGGCCGTTCCTGACGGCGCGCAACGCCATCAAGCGCGATCTGCGCGGATGGTTCGAGGCCGAGGGCTTCACCGAGGTCGAGGCCGCCGCCCTGCAGGTCTCACCGGGCAATGAGGCGCACCTGCACGCCTTCGCCACCGAGGCGATCTCCACGGCGGGCGCGCGGACGCCGCTCTACCTCCACACCTCGCCCGAGTTCGCCGCCAAGAAGCTGCTGGCGGCCGGCGAGACGAAGATCTTCGACTTCGCCCGCGTATGGCGCAATCGCGAGCGTGGGCCACTGCACCATCCGGAATTCACGATGCTGGAGTGGTATCGGGCGGGCGAGCCCTACGAGGCGTTGATGGCCGACGGCGCCGCCCTGCTCGCCCTCGCGGCCCAGACCGCCGAGACAAGGGCGCTGACCTGGCGCGGCAAGACCGCCGACCCCTTCGCAGAGCCTGAGCGGCTGACCTTGGCGGAGGCGTTCGACGCCAACGGGATCGACCTGCTGGCCACCGTCCAGGCCGACGGCGACACAAACCGCGACGCGCTGGCGCGGGCGGCGAGCGCCGCCGGCGTCCGGGTCGCCGCCGACGACACCTGGACCGACGTGTTCAGCCGGGTGCTGGTGGAGAAGATCGAGCCCAAGCTGGGCTTGGGACGCCCCACGATCCTTTGCGAGTACCCGATCTGCGAGGCCGCCCTGGCGCGGCCGACGGCGTCCGATCCGAGAGTGGCGGAGCGATTCGAGCTCTATGCCTGCGGCGTGGAGCTGGCCAACGCCTTCGGCGAGCTCACCGACCCCGCCGAGCAGCGTCGCCGCTTCGTGATGGAAATGGACGAGAAAGCCCGCGTCTACGGCGAGCGCTATCCCCTGGACGAGGACTTCCTGGCCGCCCTGGCGCACATGCCCCCCGCCTGCGGGATCGCGCTGGGCTTCGACCGGCTAGTGATGCTGGCGACCGGGGCGAGCCGCATCGAGCAGGTGCTGTGGACGCCCGTGGCGGCGACCGACTGATTGCCGGGCCCGGCGCCGTGGGCCATATGCGCCCCATGACCTACCAGACCACCCTGCGCAGCGCCTCGGCGCTGGCCGAGGCCAAGCTGATCGCGCCCGATCAGCTGCCGGGCCTGGAGCGCGTGGCCGCGCAGTACGCCGTGGCGATCACGCCGGCCATGGCCGAGTTGATCGAAACGGCGGGCGACCCGATCGCGCGCCAATTCCTGCCCGACCCCCGCGAACTCGACGTCCATCCCGACGAGCGCGCCGACCCCGTCGGCGACGAGGTCCGCAGTCCGGTCGAGGGCGTCGTCCATCGCTATCCCGACCGGGTGCTGCTGAAGGTCACCCACACCTGCGCGGTCTATTGCCGGTTCTGCTTCCGCCGCGAGATGGTCGGACCGCAGGGGCTGGGGGCTCTTACGCCGGCGGAGTTGGATGCGGCCCTGGCCTATATCGCCGCGCGGCCGGAGATCTGGGAGGTGATCGTCACCGGCGGCGACCCGCTGGTGCTATCGGCCCGGCGGCTGGGCGACCTGATGGACCGGTTGGGCGGCATCGACCATGTGAAGGTCGTCCGCTTCCACACGCGCGTGCCGGTCGTCGATCCCGGCGCGGTCACTGGCGAGGTGGTCGCGGCGCTGAAGCGCGCCGACAAGGCGGTCTATGTCGCGATCCACGCCAACCATGCCCGCGAACTGACAGAGGCGGCCCGTATCGCCTGCGCCAAGTTCGTGGATGCGGGTATCCCGCTGCTGGGTCAGACGGTGCTGTTGCACGGCGTCAACGATGACGCCGATGCCCTGGGCGCGCTGATGCGCGCCTTCGTGGAGACCCGGATCAAGCCCTACTACCTGCACCATGGCGACCTCGCGCCAGGCACGACGCATCTGCGCACGACTATCGCCGAGGGGCAGGCGCTGATGCGGGCGCTGCGCGGGGACTATTCGGGCCTTTGCCAGCCCACCTATGTGCTCGACATCCCAGGTGGTCACGGCAAGGCGCCCGTGGGGCCGAACTATCTGAGCGCGGACGGCGAGCGGGTGGAGGACCCGAGCGGCGTGCGCCACGCCTATCCGCCCCGCGACGCCCCGAACCTCGCCACCAGATCATAGGCCTCGCCCGGGAACAGCTGACGGACCTTGGTCACATGGGTCGCGCCGCGCCAGGTGCGACGATCGACGGCGAGGCAGGCCGCGCCACGCGGGATTTCCAAGAGCTTCGCGGTGGCGGCGTCGGCGCCCACCGCGCTGATCCGATGCTCGGCCTCGGTCCAGGGCACATGCTCCAGCAGCCAGGCCCCCGGCGGGTCCTCCGAGAAATCGATCTCCGCGGCCTGGGGCGCCACGGCCAGGCTGATCAGGCGGTGCTCGATCGCCAGCGGCCGGCCGGCGGCCAGGTGCAGGCCGCGTAGCTCGAGCAGCGCGCCGCCGTCGGCCAGCTCAACCTCCGCCAGTCCGCTCGCGGGGCGACGGCGGGTGGAGATCAGGCGGAAGGCGTAGGCTTGGCCGCGTCGGGTGACCTCCGAGCGCAGGTCAGGGATGTCCAGCACGGCTGAGTGGACCTTGGGCCGCGCCACGAACGAGCCCGCGCGGCGGCGGCGTTCGATCAGGCCGTCCTGCGCGAGCGTGGAGAGCGCCCTGTTCACGGTCATCCGGGCGCAGCCATAGGTCGCCATGAGCTCGTGCTCGAACGGCACCCGATGACCGGGCGGCCAGGCGCCGGAGAGGATCTGGGCCTCGATGTCGGTGCGAATGCGCAGGTGCAGCGAGGCGTTCATGCCAGGATCCGGGCCAACGTGCGGCGGTAGCGGGCGGCGATCGCGTCACGGGCGCGATGGCGTCCCCCGCTCACCAGCCTTACGCCTGCGCGCCAGACATTGTCGACCACATCGCGGCGGCCGGCGAACGCCCAGCTATCGATCAAGGCGTCGCCCTGCCGGCCAACCAGGACCGGATGGTCCCGATCGAGGCTGACGATGTCGGCCGGCTCCCCCACCGCCAGCCTTGACGCACCGACCCCGAGCGCCTGGCCCCCGCCGGCCAAGGCGGCGCGGTAGAGTCCGGCCCCCGTGGAATCGCCGGGCTCGGCGGCCATGACGTTGCGCGTGCGGCGCGCCAGGCGCTGGCCGTACTCCAGAGTGCGCAGTTCCTCCGCGACGTCGATGAGCACGTTGGAGTCCGAGCCGATCCCGAACCGGCCGCCTTGCTGCTGGAACTCCGGCGCCAGGAACAGGCCGTCGCCCAGATTGGCCTCGGTGATGGGACATAGCCCCACCACGGCGCCGGACAGCGCCATGTCCGAAATCTCGTCAGGGCTGACATGGGTGGCGTGGACCAGGCACCACCGGGGATCGACCGGGGCGTTGGCCAGCAGCCATTCGACCGGACGTGCGCCGGACCAGGCCTGGCAGTCCTGGATCTCCTGGGTCTGCTCGGCGATGTGGATGTGGATGGGCCCCTCGCCGGCCAGGCCCACCAGGGCCGTGAGCTGCGGCGGCGTGACGGCGCGCAGGCTGTGCGGCGCCAGGCCGACCACCGCGTGGGGCAGGCTCGCGACGGCCTTGCGGCTGGCCTCAAGGAGGCGCGCGAAGCCGTCGATGTCGTGGAGAAAGCGCGCCTGGCCCGGCGTGGCCGCGGCCCCGCCGAAGCCGGAGTGGGCGTAGAAGACCGGCAACAGGGTCAGGCCGATGCCGCTCTCACCCGCCGCCGCGGCGATCCGCGCCGCCATCTCGGCGGGGTCGGAGAAGGCCGCGCCGTCGCGATCGTGGTGCAGATAGTGGAACTCGCCCACCCGCGTGAAGCCAGCCTCCAGCATCTCCACATAGGCCTGGGCGGCGATGGCCTCGACCTCGTCGGGGCCAAGCCGTTCCAGGAAGCGATACATGACTTCGCGCCAGGTCCAGAAGCTGTCGCCAGAGGGCCCACGCACCTCGGCCAGCCCCGCCATGCCGCGCTGAAAGGCGTGGCTGTGCAGGTTTGGCAGGCCCGGAACGGCGGGACCGTTCGCCGGCTCGTCGGCCGCGCGGGCGACGTCGTGCTCGACGCCGACGATCGCTCCGCTCCGCAGAACCAGGCGCACCTGACGCGCCCAACCCGTCTCCAGCAGGGCGCTCTCGAACCAAAGGGTCGTCGTCGGATCGGTCACTGGACAAGCCTCTCATCTTGAACATATGTATATACATATACGATGATCAAGGAAAGGAGGCAGGCATG
>NZ_JANOCX010000030.1:0-9038 GCF_031412415.1 Phenylobacterium sp. | reverse complement strand
CAAGCCTTGGCCAGGGCGTCCTGCGCCAGATCGTCGGCATAGGTAGCGTCGCTGCACAGCGAGCGCGCGAAGGCGCGCATGTGAGGGATCAGGGCGATCAAGTCGGACTTGAAGGTGTTGGCCGCGTCTTGGGTCATGTCGGTCATTTTTGGTCCCTCCGCCGAAGGTAAACGCCCGTCGATGCCGATGGCTCCGCTTGTTCCCCAGATTCTTTTCACGACCCCGTATAGTCCGTTTGCACCATGCCCCGCCCTGACCCCGATGTTACCGCCTGGCGGCGGCCATCCACGGCCCGCGGGGAGTCTCATCGCATGCGCGCCACGCCCATCCTGGCCACCATCGCCGCCCTGACCCTGGGCCTCGCGGCCCCGGCCGCCGCCGAGACCTTCCCGATCAAGCTGGTCGGCCAGAACTCGCAACTCTTCAAGGGTCACGCCAACGTCGGCATCGCGACCTATCACATCAACTACGTCACCTCGCAGCAGGCCACGGCCGTGGCCACCATCGGCGCCCGCACACGGCTGGCCATGGTCCTCGCCGGGGTGGACGAGGCGACCATGCGCCGCCTGGCCGACGAGGCCCACGCCGACCTGCGCGCCCAATTTACCGCCGCCGGAATCGCCGTCCTATCAGACGCCGACATGGCCGCCATGGTCACCGAGGTCGGGCTCGAGCGCGTCCCCGGCAATGTCGAGAAGGGCGGCGGCGGCCCCGGCATCACCATCGGCAAGAGCCTGCGCCGCGGCTACGTCACCTACGGCGCCAAGGCCGCCCCGGCCCTGATGGCCTACCGCACCATGGCCTCGCCGCTGGGCATGGGCGCCTTCGCCGCGGCCGGTAACGCAGCCTATGGCTCGAAGCTCGCCATGGCCGCCTGGAACAAGGACGCCACCCTGGTCATGCCCTCGCTCACCATCGACTTCGCCGAGATGAGCGCCAGCACCGGCTCCGACTTCCTGGGCCGCGCCAAGGCCAGCGCCAGCGGCAATAGCGCCTTCATTATCCGCATGACGTCGTCCATCGCCAGCCTGAACCCCATGAACAAGGGCTTCGGCGCGGCGCCCGGCGCTCTGCGCCCGGACAGGGACATCATCTCCAAGACGCCCTTTGCCCGGGTCGAGGAGGGCGGCGCGCCCGTCCGCGTCGGCTCGATGACCGCCATCGCCGACGAGAACTACCAGATGGTCGCCCGCGCCCGCGGCGACGCCGTGGTGGTCGACAAGCCGGTCTGGGAGGGTCTCGTCCGAGACGCCTATCGCAGCTACAACGCCGCTCTCGTCGCCGCCGTGGTCAAGGCCAGGTCGTAGAGACCCGCGCCGCGGCGTGGTAACCCTCCGCGGGACCCCCACGCGGAGACGGCGCGATGATCCACCGCAAGCAGTTCCAAGGCCTGCGACTGGCGGGCCTGGTCGTGCTGGCCGCCGCCCATCCCCTCGCCGCCTCGGCCTTCCCCAGCCCCGACCGGCCCATCGCCGAGATCGTCAGCCCCACATGGTCGTCGGGCCCCGACCGCGACAAGGCCGACGAGAACGGCCAGATCGTCCGCGCCCTGGGCATCCGGCCCGGCATGGCGGTGGCCGACATCGGCGCGGGGTCGGGCTACCACACGCTGCGGCTCTCGGCGGTGCTGGGCCCGCGCGGCGTCGTCTACGCCCAGGACATCAAGGCCGACTACCTGGCCGACCTCAGCGCGGAGGTGGCACGGCGCAAGCTCGCCAATGTCAGGATCGTGGTCGGCGCGCCCGACGATCCGGGCCTGGCGGCCCGCTCGGTCGACCGCGCCATCCTGGTCCATATGTACCATGAGATCGTCCAGCCCTATGCCCTGATGTGGCGCCTAGCGGGGTCGCTGAAGCCCGGCGCGCGGGTCGGGATCGTCGATCTAGACCGCCCCACCCATCGCCATGGCACGCCCCCGGCCCTGCTGAAATGCGAGGTCGAGGCCGTCGGCTATCGCCAGGTCGCGCGCCGCCAACTCGCCGGCGGCGTCGGCTACTTCGCCATCTTCGAGCCGCCGAAACAGCGCCCCAGGCCGGACCAGATCAAAGGCTGCGCGGGCCGCTAGCCGCTCTCGCCCCTGCTCGCCTTCCAGGAGAACAGTATGGTTAACGACAATTATCTTAGGTAGGTCTGCTGCAAGCCCTGGTTGGTGTGATTCCATCGGGCGTTCATCAATACAGCGCTAGGGGCATTCATGAAACTCGGCCTAAGTCTCGCCGCCACCGCGGCTCTGCTCGTCGCCTCGGCCGGCGCCGCTCACGCGGAAACCGTCGTCACCGACACGAGCCTCGGCGTCCTCCCGGGCGCGGTCACCAGCACTGGTCCCAACGGAACCACCAGCACCAAGGCTGGCGCTCGCGTTTCCGAAGCCCCTGCGGCCGGCGACTGGCAGCAGGCCAATGTCGGCGGCGGCGCCACCGTGGGCATCACCAAGACCTACGGCGACGGCCCCAACGGCGGCGCGGGCAACGGCTCGGCCTACTTCGCCTCGGTCGACGGCACGTCCAAGGCCGACATGCAGTACTACCTCGCCGCGCCCGTCGCGCTCAGCGCCTTCGCCGGCGGTTCGTACGACTGGTACCGTGACGTCGCCTCCAGCAACGACCCGCTGCAGACCGCGTCCTATCGTCTGCTGTTGACCAACGGCGCGGTGTTCACCAACCTGATCTATGAGCCGGTCTACCAGACCAATCCGCAGGTCCTGGCCGTTCCCGAGGGCCTCTGGCAGACCCAGACCATCACCACGAGCTCCAACTTCTGGTCCAGCAACGCCAACCTGGCCCTGCCCGGCGGTCTTGGCTGCCACTCGTGCGCTCAGGGCGCCTCGTTCTCGTCGTGGGCCGCGGCCAACAGCGGGTTCAGCATCTACGGCTTCTCCACCGGCGTGGGCTCCGGCTGGAACGGTCCGTTCCAGGGCGCCGTCGACAACTTCTCCTTCACGCTGAACGGCCAGACGGAGAGCTTCAACTTCGAGGTCTCCGCCGTGCCGGAACCGGCGACCTGGGCGATGATGATCATCGGCTTCGGCGCCGTGGGCACCATGGTCCGCAGCCGCCGCCGCATGGCTATTGCCGCCTAGCCGCCAGACCGATCGACCGTGATGGGGCCCGACCGCCGAGACATGCGGTCGGGCCTTTCACATGTCTGAGGACCGCTAGCCCTCGATCTTCTTCCGCACCCGCACCGAGCCGCCGCCCACCAGGGCCTGGGCCTGGAACTTGCCCGTCGCCCGGATCAGGTCCGACAGTTTCGCGAAGCCGTAAGTCCGCTGGTCGAAGTCCGGATAGGCGTTGCGCAGCCGGTTGGCGATGGCGCTGACCGTGGCCCAGCCCTCGTCGTCGTCGATGTCGGCCATCACCGTCTCGATCAGCGGCACGGCCTCGGCGGCCTTGCGCTTGGTCGGGGCGGGCGTCGCGGCCTTGACCCCGTTGGCGCTTGGCTCGGCCAGCGGCGCGATCAGGTTCTCCGTATAGATGAACCGCGTGCAGGCCTGGCGGAAACTCTCGGGCGTCTTCAGCTCGCCAAAGCCATACACCGCCACGCCTTCCTCGCGGATGCGCGAGGCCAGACGGGTGAAGTCGCTGTCCGACGACACCAGGCAAAACCCGTCGAAGCGGGCAGCGTTCAGCAGGTCCATGGCGTCGATCACCAGGGCGATGTCGCCGGCGTTCTTGCCCTTGGTGTTGGCGAAGTTCTGCTGCGGCTGGATGGCGAACCGCGCCAGGACCTTGGTCCACTGGTTCATCTGGGCGCTGGAGAAGTCGCCATAGATCCGCCGGGCGCTGGCCTCGCCGATGGTGGCGATCTCGGTGAACAGCGCCTCGGCGATGCGCGCCGAGGCGTTCTCCGCGTCGATCAGCACCGCCAGCCGCGGCGCGCGGGTCTCGTTCGGCATGGGGTCTTCCTGGTCGCCGGACCCGATCGGCCCGACGCCAGGATACAGGATTCCCTTGGCCTTAGCTCGCAGACGCGGCCGCCGCCGCGCGGCCGGCCCGGATCATCTGGATCTGGCCGCGCTCCTCCATCTCCAGCGCCGCCTCGAAGCTCAACCCCTCCAGGGTGGCGTCGAAGGTCCGCTTGGAGATCCGCAGGGCGTCTGGGGCGGCCTTCAGCATGGCCTGGGCGATACGCTCCCCCTCGGCGGCCAGGCCCTCGTCGGCGACGACCTTGGAGACCAGCCCCGTGCGCCAGGCCTCCTCCGCCCCCATCGGTTCCCCGGTCAGCAGCATCTCGCGGGCCCGCGACACCCCGATGGTCCGCTGCAGCCGCCAGCTCACCGCCAGCTCCGACCCCGACAGCCCGATCTTGATGAAGGCTGGATGGAACGCTGCGCTCGCCCCGGCCACGATCACATCGGCCGCCAGGGCCAGGGCCAGCCCGCCCCCGGCCGCGGCCCCCTGCACCAGGGCCACGATCGGCTGGGGACAGGCGCGCATGGCCTTCAGGGTGTCGCGCAGCATCCAGTCGCCATTGGGCCCATCGCGCAGGGCGTCCGGCTGGCCGCCGGCCTTCAGGTCCGCCCCGGAGCAGAACGCCCGCCCGGCCCCGGCCAGCACGACCACGCGCGCGTCCTTGTCGCGCCGCAGCCCCTCGAAGTGCGCCAGCAGCGCCTCCGACAGCGGCTGGTTGATGGCGTTCAGCCGCTCGGGGCGGTTCAGCGTCACCCGCTCGACGCCGTCCTTGCGCTCGACGGTCAGGATCTCGGTCACGGGCGTCTCCTCCAGGTCTGATTTGCGCTCATCAAACCCGATACGCCCGCCCTGCGCCACGCCCCACGGCAAGAAGCGACCTAACCCCGCTCGCCTACGCGCCGCGGGCGGGGCCGCCGTCTCACGCCGCGGCGAGACCCAGGGCGCGACGCCGACGCAGGCTGCCGCCCACCAGACCAAAGCCAGCGATCAGCAAGGCCCAGGTCGCGGGCTCCGGCACGGCGCTCCCAAACGTGAAGTCGTCGAAGGCGAATCCCTGCGGGTCTGTCGTGCTGAAGGTCACCGAGCGGATCTGCAGCGATCCGAAATTCAGGACCTTGCGCGTGAAGGGCGCGAAGCCGCCGAAGGTGATCGTTTGCGAGGAGCCGTCGGCGAGGATCGCCAGCGCGTTGATCGTCGCGGCGGTGGTGTTGGCGCCGTCCACCGTAAAGCCGAGACCCGACACGGCCGAGGCGAAGCTGACGGTCAGGTCGCTTTCGCAACCAAATGTCCCGGCCGTGCGCGAGCAAAGGACGTTGGTCACGCCGTCGTCCGTGAACGACGGGCCGATGAAAAGCTCGACGGGCGAGGCGAAGGTCACGTCGCCGATGGTGAGCGTCGTGCCGGCGGAACCGCCGGGCTGGTCTTCAAAGTCGATGATCGTCGCCGCCGAGGCGGGCGCGACGCCGAACATGAGGAAGAGGGCTGCGCACAAAGCCGATTTCATACCTGGTACTCCTGTTGCTCGGACCGCCTCGGTGATGTCACCGCGACCCCAGCGCTCTGAACCGTCAACGCCGCGCTGGTGGTCGCTGATCCTCACTCCGCCGCCCCGAGGCAACGCCGCGGGGATGAGCGACACGACTTCGTGGGCGAACGACACTTCGCGTTGCTCCGCGGTTACAGAAGCCCTAGCCAATCGCCATGCGCCGCCTTCTCGGACTCTTCCTGCTGTTGACCGTGTGGTGGTCGGCGGTCGCCGCCGTCTACGCCGAGGCGCTCCTGCCCATGGCGCGCCGGGCGCAGCCCGAACTCGACCTCGGCGCGGTCCTGATCGCCAACTGGGCGGGCTGGCTCGTCTGGGCGCCGGTCTCGCTGTTCTGCATCCTGGCGGTCAGCCGCCACCCGATGGAACGGGGCCGGATCGGGCCGGGGCTGCTGACGGCCTGCGGTTGCTTGATCGTCGCCATCGTCGCGCGCGCGGTGTCCGTCGCGGTGAGCAATGACATCGTTCCCCTGTGGTACGAGACCACGCCGGACTTCTGGGTCGTCCTGCGCGACAGCGCGCGCAACAACTTCCTCCTGGCCGGACTGGTGGTGGGCGCCGCCCACGCCGTCCACTACGCCCGGGCCCATGCGCAAAGCCGTGAGCGGATCGCGCAGCTCGAAAGCGGCCTCGCCCAGGCGCGCCTCGACACCCTGTCGGCCCAGCTCAATCCCCACTTCCTCTTCAACGCCCTGAATACAATCGCCGAAACGGTGCATCACGACCCCGAGGTCGCCGACGCCATGATCGTCAGCCTGTCCTCGCTGCTCCGCCAAAGCCTGGACCGAAGCGGCGAGCACCTCATCCCGCTGGGCGATGAGCTCCAGCTCCTCGACCACTACCTGACCCTGCAGCGCCTGCGGCTCGGCGCCCGGATGAGCACGCAGATCACCGTCGCCGACGGGTGCGGCGATCTCCTGACGCCCCGCCTCCTGCTGCAGCCCCTGGCCGAGAACGCGATTGTCCACGGCATAGGCCGACGCATCGCGGGCGGCCGGATGAACCTCGAGATCGACAACGCCGAAGGCCAACTCCGCATTCTCATGACCAGCGACGGTCCCCTCACCGGGTCGCCCGACAAGGCCGCCGGCATCGGGCTCGAGAACGTCCGCCAACGGCTCGCGACCTTGTTCGGCGAGCAGGGCCGCCTGCGGATCGAGAGCGTCGAGGGGGATCGCACCCAGGTCCGGGTCACCCATCCCTCGATCCGCGCGACGCCCGCCCGCGAGACGCCTGCGTGACCCCCCTGCGGATCGTCATCGCCGACGATGAACCCGTGGCGCGCCAGCGTCTTCGGCGGCTGTTGCAGCGGCGCGGCGACTGCCGCCTGGTCGGCGAGTTCGCGAACGGCGAGGCGATGGCCGCGGGTCTGCCGGCCCTGTCCCCCGACGTGGTCCTGCTGGACATCGACATGCCGGGCGCCGATGGCTTCACCGCCTTCGCCAGGCTCGCCGAACCCCGCCCCCTGGTCGTCTTCGTGACGGCCTTCTCGGAACACGCGTCGCGGGCCTTCGACATCGACGCCGTCGACTATCTCCTGAAGCCCGTCTCGGGTCCGCGGTTGGACAAGACCCTGGGCCGAATCCTTCGGCGGATGGCGCCGCCTCCGGCGTCCAAGGCGCCGGCTGATCCCGCCCGACCCGCGGTGCGCTTCATGGCCCAGGGCCGGACCTACCTTCTGGACCCGACCACGATCTTCAGCATTCAGGCGGTCGGAAACTACGTGGAGATCACCACCGACACCCAGGGGATCAACCTGCGCTCGACCCTGGCCGACGCCTACCGACGTCTGGACCCCCAGGCCTTCGTTCAGGTCCACAGGTCCTGGATCGTCGCGGCCGGCGCGGTGGCCCAGGTCACGTCGCTGCCGGGATCCCGCTACGAGATCCTGCTCGCCGATGGCCGACGCGTACCGGGCGGGCGGGCTTTCGCCAAGACCATCACGGCGCTGGTGCGGCGGGGATCTGCTCGCCCCTGATGCGACGGCGGCCAAACGCGCCACGCCGCACGGCGAGACGGCGCCTAGCGCCGCTCGATGGTGAACGGGGCCGGCGGCGCCTCGTCGGCCTCGCCGAAATTGCGCACCGTGACGTTCAGGATCGTCCGCGGCCCGCCGCCCTCGCCCTCCCCGTCTCCCTCGCCCGGCGCCGGTCCCAAGGCCCGCCGCGTCCCGTACTTCTTCGGCGCCAGCTGGGCGATGTGCCAGCGCAGGGTGCGGATGCGCAGGGTGTCGGACCGCACCGTGGCCTCGGTGGTCTCCAACGCGATGTCGCGGGCCAGGTCGAACATCATGTCGGCGGCGATGTCCTTGGCCGCCAGGTACATCTGCCGGAACTCGTCATTGCGCCGCGCCCAGTTGTAGATGCTGACCGTGCAGGGCATGGCCGCGTCATCGGCGATGGCCAGCACGCTCTCGCCGGCCGCGATCCGCGAACAGATCGCCTCCCCCAGCTCCGGCGTATAGATCGAGACGCTGCCCCCGCGCTTCCCGGCCCGCGTCAGCATCCGCCGCCAGATGCGCGGCTGATCGGCTTCCCGGTCGGCCGCGACCTGACGCGCCCGCGCCGTCGCCTTGGCCGCCTCATACTCCGCCGCGAACTCCGGCTCCCGCAGCGCCCAATCCCGAAACGTCCGCCGCGACGGCATCCCCGCCTCCCGCGACAGCGCGTGCTGGCTCTCCCCCGCCGCGATCCGCGCACAGATCACCCGCCCCAACTCCGCCGAATACCGCACAGGCGCCCGAGCCCCGGTGCGACCCGGCGGCGGAAATCGCGATGGCATGCAGGCTCCGCGGAGGTTGGGTGAGGCTGGGAGACTAGCGCGGAAGGGTGGCTTCGTCAAGAACAAAACGGGAACAACATCCCAGCCATGGCCCCTTGACGCCCACTGCCACGACCCACCCGCCCCAACTCGTCATCCCGGTTTGCGAAGCAAGACCGGGACCCATACACACCGAGTTTGTCGTGACGGCGCGAAGGCGCCCCTGATCACCCGATGCGAAGAGACAGCCGATGGTCCCCGCCGGAAACATGCTGAAGCCGATCACGCGTCGACCAGACTAGTTGGCGGTGCCTCATGTGTTGGAAGCAAGACCGGTGAGCGGTTGCCTTTCGGAGCCCTTCGCGCAAACAGCCCCCTTACTAGCGGACCATCGGCTTCTGGGGTGCTCGACGCTTCGACTCTCACTAGACACCCAATTCGGCTCCAATGGACTCAAGCAGCTGAATTTGCTCGGCCGCGCTGGCACCCCACGCCACCCTCGCTTCAGTCTCATTGGCAAAGGACCAACTCAAAACTTCTTGGAGAAGTACGGCCTTAGCAGCGCGCCTTTCACGTCTATCCTCAATACTCAGCACTCGGTCTACTTCAATTTGGAAACAATCAGGATAGTATTTCTCAAACTGAGATTCCGCGAATGTATCTGCCCGGGGCGCCGCGAGGTAGCTAAATTTGTCTTGAAGTTTCGCAACGATCTTTCGGCCAGGCGTATCGCCGTCAGCTCTAACCCACAGGCGTTCTCGTTAAACAGGGCACATGTTAATGAAAGTGATAAGCCGTTGGAACTCAGACACACTTGGTTCTAT
>NZ_JANOCX010000029.1:0-7182 GCF_031412415.1 Phenylobacterium sp. | reverse complement strand
GCCGACATCCTGGGTCTCGAGGTCGAGGTGGTCGATCGGGGCGGGGCGGGGGAGCTCAGGATCAAGTACGCGACCCTGGAGCAGCTCGACGAGCTCTGCCGTCGGCTCAGCTCACGAGGTTGATTTTCGGCCCTCGCTAAGTCATTGATTTAGCAGGGCGCGTTTTCGGAATTCGACCTGTCACGAAACGACCGTGTACGAGTACGGACGCTCGGTCGGCTGTGCGCGTCAGGTCGAATTCCGAAAACGCGCCCTGCTAAATCAATGACTTAGCGAGGGCCGAAAATCAGCCTCGTGAGCTGAGCCGACGGCAGAGCTCGTCGAGCTGCTCCAGGGTCGCGTACTTGATCCTGAGCTCCCCCGCCCCGCCCCGATCGACCACCTCGACCTCGAGACCCAGGATGTCGGCGAGGTCGTTCTCCAAGGCCAAGGTGTCGGTGTCCTTGCCGGCCTTGCGCGGCGTCGCCGCCTTGGCGCCGGTCGGCGCCTTGCGAACCAACGCCTCGGTGTCGCGGACCGAAAGGCCCCGCGCGATGATGTTGTGCGCCAGGGTCAGGGGATCGCCCGCGCTCAGGATCGCCCGGGCGTGACCGGCGCTCAGCTTGCCCTCCATCACCAGCTCGCGGACCGCCACCGGCAGGTTCATGAGGCGCAGGGTGTTGGCCACGTGGCTGCGGCTCTTGCCGACGCTCTGGGCGACCTCGTCCTGGGTCCGGCCGAACCGGTCGATGAGCTGCTGGTAGGCGGCGGCCTCTTCGATGGCGTTGAGGTTGGCCCGCTGGACATTCTCGATGACCGCGATCTCGAGGACCTGCTGGTCGTCCAGTTCGCGGATCAGGGCCGGCATCGCCCGCAGGCCCGCCTTCTGGCTGGCCCGCCAGCGCCGCTCGCCGGCGACGATCTGGAAGGCGCCGGCCTCGCCGGGATCGGGCCGCACCAGGATCGGCTGCAGCACGCCCTTGCCTCGGATCGAGTCGGCCAGCTCGTCGATCTCGGTCTCGGCGAAGTGAACGCGCGGCTGGTCGGGATTGCGATGGATCAGCTCGATGGGAATCTCGCGCACCCCGGCGGCGTCGCCGGCGCCGGTGGCGACATTGGTCTCCTCGACGTCGCCCAGCAGGGCCGACAGCCCCCGGCCCAGTCCGCGTTTCTCGGCCATCATGGTTCCCTAAGCCGCCTTGGCGCGGCGGTCGCGCTCACGCATCACCACCTCGCGGGCCAGTTTCAGATAGGCCTGCGAGCCCCGGCACTTCAGGTCGTAGACCAGCACCGGCTTGCCGAACGACGGCGCCTCGGAGACCCGGACATTGCGGGGGATCACGGTCTGGTAGACCGTCTCGCCGAAGTGCCCACGCACATCCTTCGCCACCTGTTCCGACAAGCTATTGCGGCGATCGTACATGGTCAGGACCACACCCTGGATCTCCAGCGACGGGTTCAGGCTGCCCTTGACCAGATCCACCGTGCGCATGAGTTGGGTCAGGCCCTCGAGGGCGAAGAACTCGCACTGCAGCGGCACCAGCACCGCGTCGGCCGCGGCCATGGCATTGACCGTGAGCAGGTTCAGCGACGGCGGGCAGTCGATCAGCACGTAGGTGTAGGCCTTGGACGCACGGATCGAATCCATGGCGTCCCGAAGCTTGAATGAGCGGCGCGGCAGTTGGCCCAACTCCAGCTCGACCCCGGACAGGTCGGGGTCAGACGGCGACAGGTCCAGGCCTGGAATCTCGGTCTTGATGACCGACTCCTCCAGGGAGTGTTCGCCCATCAGGACGTCATAGAGCGTGATCTTGCGCAGGGCCCGGCCGATGCCCAGGCCCGTCGAGGCGTTGCCCTGAGGATCGGAATCGATCAGCAGCACCCGTTCGCCGACCGCGGCGAGGGCCGTGCCCAGATTGATCGCGGTGGTGGTCTTGCCCACCCCGCCCTTCTGGTTGGCGATCACCAGCACGCGCAGTTTACGGTCAGCGACCACGGCCCAGCCTTTTCACGCGCACGATACGGCCTCTGGCGTCACTCAAGCTGGGCAACACGTCCGCCTCGAATTCCCAATATCTCGTAGCCTCCTCAAGTTCGGACGCTACATCTTGGCCCTTGAGGAACAGCGCCGTCGCGCCACGCTTCAGGTAAGGCTGGCCATACCCGAACAGGCGGTGCAAGGGCGCGCAAGCCCGTGCGGTGACGATATCCACAGTCAGGGACAAGTCCTCCGCACGAGAATTGTGAACGGTGGCCGGCAGCTTCAGCCCCTCGACCACCTCGGTCAGGAACCGGCAACGCTTGGCCAGGCTGTCGATCAGGTGGACGTGGAAACCGGGGCAGTCTTTCTGCAGGATCGCCAGCACGATACCGGGCAATCCTGCGCCCGTGCCGAGGTCGGCCCAGGTAAGCGCCTCGGGCGCCAACGGCAGGATCTGGGCCGAGTCCCAGGCGTGCCGGGACCAGAAGACGTCCAATGTCGCGGGGCCCACCAGGTTCATCCGCTGGTTCCAGTCGATCAGGTATGACCGGTATTGCTCAAGGTCAGCCAAGGCGGCCGGACTGGCCCCAGCGGCGGCGGCGAAGTCGGCCGCGGTCGCCACCTCGATCACCTGGGCGAGGTCAGGCTGCGTGGCGACGGACATGGGCCAGCAGGGCTGTGAGCGCGCCGGGGGTGACGCCTTCGATGCGGGCCGCCTGGCCCAGGGTCAGCGGACACACGGCGATCAGCTTCTCGCGCACCTCGTTGGAGAGACCGCCGACACCGGCATAGTCCAGGTCCGCGGGAAGGCGCAGGTTCTCGTCCCGGCGGAAGGCGGCGACGTCCTGGGCCTGCCGGTCCAGATAGCCGGAATAGGCCGCGTCGATCTCGATCTGCTCCCGGATTTCCGGCGCCCAGGCCGCCAGTTCAGGCCAAATCACCGTGAGGTCTTCGAAGCTGATCGTCGGATACGACAGCAGCTGGGTCAGGTCACGAACCACGCCGTCGGCCTTGACCGGCAGGCCGGCTTTGGCGGCGACGTTAGGCGTCAGGGTCAGTTCAGCCGCCCGAGCGCGGGCATGACCGAGTGCTGCCGACTTGGCCATCCACGCTGTTTCACGTGAAACACTGACGACGCCCAAGGCCATACCGCGCGCGGTCAGGCGCTGATCGGCGTTGTCCGCGCGAAGCGACAGCCGGAATTCCGCTCGGCTGGTGAACATCCGATAGGGCTCGGTGACGCCGCGCGTCACAAGGTCGTCGATCAGCACGCCGATATAGGCTTCGTCGCGCCCGAAGGCCGCCGCGTCGAGACCTGACGCCGCGCGGGCCGCGTTGAGCCCAGCGACCAGACCCTGGGCCCCGGCCTCTTCGTAGCCCGTGGTGCCGTTGATCTGCCCGGCGAGATAGAGACCCGGCAGGCGCTTGACCTCCAGGGTGGGGTACAGCTCCCGCGGGTCCACATAGTCGTACTCGATGGCGTAGCCGTAGCGGCGGACCTCGACGTTCTCCAGCCCGGGAATGGTCCGCAGGAACAGGTCCTGGGTCTCTTCCGACACCGAGGTGGAGATCCCATTCGGGTAGACAGTGTCGTCGTCCAGCCCTTCCGGCTCCAGAAAGATCTGGTGGCTGTCCTTGTCGCCGAACCGGACCACCTTGTCCTCGATCGACGGGCAGTAACGCGGCCCCCTACCGTTGATCCGGCCGCCATAGACCGCCGACTCCGTCAGGCGCTCGGCGATGATCCTGTGGGTCTCAGCGGTCGTATAGGTCACGCCGCACTCGATCTGGCGGGTCGTGATCCTGTCGGTGAGGAACGAGAACGGGATCGGCTCTGCGTCCGCCGCCTGCATTTCCAGCCCGTCCCAGGCAATCGTCGAGCCGTCCAGCCGCGCCGGCGTGCCGGTCTTCAGGCGGCCCATGGTAAGCCCGCTGGCGTAGAGCCGGTCCGAAAGCCCGATAGCCGGCGCATCGCCCACCCGGCCGGCCGGCGTGCGAGTCTCGCCGCGATGGATCAGGCCCTTCAGGAACGTGCCGGTGGTCAGGACCACGCGGCCGGCCCGGTACTCGGTCCCCGAGGCGCCGATCACGCCCAGAACCACGCCGTCCGTGACGATCAGATCCTCAACCGCCTCGGCAAGCACCTCGAGGTTCGGCGTCTGCGCAAGTTCGGCCTGCATCGCCTGGCGATAGAGCTTGCGGTCGATCTGTCTGCGCGGGCCGCGCACGGCTGCGCCCTTGGAACGGTTCAGCATCCGGAACTGGATGCCAGCCTGGTCGGCCAAACGGCCCATCAGGCCGTCCAGGGCGTCGATCTCGCGGACGAGATGGCCCTTGCCCAGGCCGCCGATGGCCGGATTGCAGCTCATCTCGCCGATGGTTTCCAGCTTGTGGGTCAGCAGCAGGGTGGCCGCGCCGAAGCGCGCCGAGGCCGCCGCGGCCTCGCAGCCGGCGTGCCCTCCCCCGATGACAATGACGTCCCAAGCGCTCAAGCTACAGGTTCCCAAGCAAGACGCCCCCGGCGAGGCGGGGGCGAGCCGGGTCTATATAGCCAAGCGCGGGCGATTTTTCACGTGAAAGGTTTCAGGGCGCGTGATCGCCCTTGTTTCACGTGAAACAGCCTACTTCCCGATGCAGAAGCTGGAGAACACCCGGTCCAGCACGTCCTCGGGATCGATCCGGCCGGTGATGCGGTCCAGCGCCCTACCCGCCAGGCGC
Organism: Phenylobacterium sp.; assembly: GCF_031412415.1. Classification (GTDB taxonomy): domain Bacteria; phylum Pseudomonadota; class Alphaproteobacteria; order Caulobacterales; family Caulobacteraceae; genus Phenylobacterium. The sequence goes on along the minus strand of NZ_JANOCX010000029.1, from coordinate 2,504 downwards.
ACGTCCTCCGCGGCCAGTTCCAGGTCTCCGTCATAGCCTTCAGCCCGGCGCAGACGCTCCAACGCCTCCCCCAGCAGCTCCCGGTGCCGTAGACGGGTGGCGGCTGGCGGCTCGGCGCCGGCCAAGGCGTCGATGACCCGGCGCTCCAGCGCCGCCTCCAGGGCGACGATATCAGCGGCCTCGCGTGCGCTGAGCCGCAGCACGTCAATGCCCAACGCCCGCGCCTCGACCACCGCATGGCCAGTCTCCGCGCCCGGCGGCAGGTCGGCCTTGTTGATCACGCACAGGTCGTGGGGGTGCAGGTCGGCCGGCGGGTTCGCCTTGGCGTCGCTGGCCCCATCCACGATCCAGAGCCGCAGATCGGCGTCGTGGGCCCAGGCGCGGGCGCGGCGCACGCCCTCCGCCTCGATCTCATCGGCGGTTTCACGCAGCCCAGCCGTGTCGGCCAGCAGGGCCTTGTAGCCCGCGAACCGCATGGGGACCTCGATGATGTCCCGGGTGGTGCCCGGCGTGGCGGTCACGATCGCGGCTTCCCGCCCCGCAAGAGCGTTGAGGATGGTGCTCTTGCCGGCGTTTGGCGCGCCGATCAGGGCGATCTTGAAGCCTTCGCGCACCCGCTCCCCGCGCCGGGCGTCCGCCAGGGCGTGCTCCAGATCGGCGATCAGGCCAGCCAGGATCGGCTTGGCGCGCCCGGCCACATCGGCGGGCACCTCCTCGTCGGGAAAGTCGACGGCGGCCTCGAACATGGCCAGGGCTTCGATCAGGGCCTCGCGCCAACGGGCCTGGGCCTGTCCCAGCGCCCCGTCCAGCTGGTCCAGGGCCTGACGACGCTGAGCTTCCGTCTCGGCCTCGATCAGGTCGGCGACGCCCTCGGCCTGGGCCAAGTCCAGCTTCCCGTGTTCGAAGGCGCGGCGCGTGAACTCGCCGGGCTCGGCCAACCGCAGGCCCAGGGCGACCAGCGCTTCCAAAAGCCCGGCCATGACGGCGGGTCCGCCATGCACGTGAAACTCGGCGCAATCCTCGCCGGTGTAGCTGTGCGGCCCCTCGAACCACAGGACCAGGGCCTGGTCCAGAACCGCTCCGTCGTGCCGCAGTTTTCGCAGCGCGGCGCGACGCGTCCTGGGTCGGCGATGAACCAAGGCGTCGAGCGCCCTGCCCGTGTCGGGACCAGACAGCCGAACGACACCGACCGCCGCGCGGCCGGGCGCCGTGGCCGCCGCGAAGATCGTATCGGTCATTTTGGGCGGGTGTTGCCCATGCCCGCGTCGACCGCCGCTGACATCAGCTTGCGGAAATTCTCCTGGGCGCCAGCCCCGAAAGCCGCCCAGTTCTTCATCAGCTCGTCGGGCGACAGCATGGCCATGTTGGAGGTCATGCGGGTCTGCATCTCTTCCACGAGTTTGTCGTTCAGTGGGGTGACGTCCGGCAGGCCCAAGAAGGCGCGGGCTTCCTGCGGGGAGCAGTCGACTTCGATGGTCATCTTCATCTGGTTTCCTCCGGCGTCCTGACGACATTGTTATGGCTGGTAACGGCGGCCCCGCGCTAGTAGCCGCGACGAGGGCTTTCACGTGTAACGGGAGACGCCGATGGGCGAGACGATAACGATCAAGGGCGAGGACGGCGACTTCACCGCCTATCTGGCGCGGCCCGCCAAGACCAACGCGCCGGCCGTCGTGGTGATCCAGGAGATCTTCGGGGTCAATCAGGTCATGCGCGACATCTGCGACGGTCTGGCCGCCGAGGGCTTCCTCGCCGTCTGTCCGGACCTGTTCTGGCGCATCGAGCCCGGGATCGACATCACCGACCAGTCCGAGGCCGAGTGGAAGCGCGCCTTCGAGCTGTTCAACGCCTTCGACGTCGACGCCGGGGTGAAGGACATCGCCTCGACCATCGATCAGGTCCGCGCCTTGGCCGAGGTCAATGGCAAGGTCGGCGCGGTAGGCTTCTGCCTGGGCGGGCTGCTCGCCTTCCTGACCGCGGCGCGCACCGACTCCGACGCCAGCGTCGCCTACTACGGCGTGGGGATCGAGAGCCGCCTGGCTGAGGCCGAGAAGCTCGCCGATCCCTTGCTGATGCACATCGCCGAGGAGGACCAGTTCGTGCCGAAGGAAGCGCAAACGCTGATCCTCGCCACCCTGAAGAACCACCCTCAGATCCAGATCCACACCTATCCGGGCCGCGACCACGCCTTCGCCAGGGTCGGCGGCGAACACTATGACGAGACCGACGCCCGGCTCGCCGGCGGACGCACCCTCGCCTTCTTCCAACAGCACCTGGGGACCGGCCAATGAAGGCGATCCGTTTCGAGCAGACCGGGGGCCCGGAGGTCCTACAGCTCGTCGACCTCCCGACCCCGACCCCCGGCCCCGGCCAGATCCTGGTCCGTCATGAAGCGATCGGGGTCAACTTCATCGACACCTATCATCGCTCCGGGCTCTATCCGCTTAAGCTGCCCAGCGGCCTGGGGATGGAGGCGGCCGGCGTCGTGGAGGGGCTGGGCGAGG
>NZ_JANOCX010000028.1:0-6351 GCF_031412415.1 Phenylobacterium sp. | reverse complement strand
CTCGCCTGCTGCTGGCCACGGATATCGAGATAATCCCCCGTAAGGCGCGCGGAGTAGGTGCGGACCTGGCGGCTCAGCCGCGCCGCGCCCGTGGCCCGCGCTTCGCGGCGCAGATGATGCCCCACCTCGACGACGGCCGTGGTGAGCCCCGCGGCGGCATACCAGGCGCCGAGATCGGGGCCATTGAACCGCATGCCCCCCGGGGCGACATGCAGGAAGGCGGCCATCACCACGCTGGCGTTGGGCCTCCCGAACACCCACTCCGCGGCCGGCAGGCGCGCGAGCCGCTCGGCCACGAGACGGTCGTTGGTCCAACCCGCGAGCTCCATCACCGCGGCGAGGTCGGCGGCGGTCGCCACCGTGTCGAACAGGCCGATCGGCGGGAACCGCGACGGGATCAGCCGGAAGCTCGGAACGGGCGGAGCGGCGTAGGCCTCGCTCACGAAAAGACGATGTCCCGGTCGACATAGGGGGTGAAGTCGCGATCGAGATCGGCCGGCGGCATGTAAAGTCCGCCCCGGGCGGCGTCGAGGAACCGGCGGACGCTCATCAAGCTGTCCATAAGGCCGCTGGTGATCAGCGCCATGGGCGGGCGCCCGCCAAACAGGGGGGCGGCGTGCGGTGTCCGCAGCCACACTCGGCCTTCGCGCTCGGTGGCGTGCAGGACGCCCAAGGCCTGGTGGATGCCGAGCACGGCGGAGATGCGCGTCAGACGGTCCACATCGAGCGTGATGTCGCGATGCTCGCGAACCGCCTTCAGCCAGTTGTAGTAGGTCGAACGAGACGGCAGGCCGAGGACGAGCAGTCGCTCGTCGTCCGACAGCCCCCACAGGTCGGCGATCGTCGCGAACGTGCGCAGACCAGGTCCGCTCAAGCGCCGACGATTGGGCGAGGACAACCGATCGGCAATGGGCGCCTCGGGCGTGACCGGTTCGGCCGGACGGGTGTGGGGCACTCTGATCTCCATTCCTCGCACATCTGGATATAGTCCAAGTCTGGACACATCGCAACACGGCCGCAGTGGCGATGCCGGGGACGTCCGGCTCGAGCAGGAACCCTTCGTGGCTCTGGCCGCCGACGGCCCATGAGCTGACCATGGCCCATCCGTCTCCGGACTTTCGACATGGGGCGGGGGCGGGCGCTGCCGCGCGCGATATTGGCCCACCTGGCCTCTGGGAGCCACGTCATCGCATCCACGGCATACCGGGTCTCGCGCGCGCCGCGCACGTCCTCGGACGTCAACGGTCGAGATGTGCGATTGTGCGAGGGGCGCCCACCCTCGGCTCGAGGCGGGCGGACGCGGACCAGACGGCGTCGCACGAGGGCAGCGGGTGTGCTTCGCGCGACTTGACTGTTGTCGCGGGCCGCAGACCTAAAGCGTTTGGTCGGTGGCGCTCGGGGGTGCTTGCGGCTAGCAGTAGCGTCGAGGGTCGGCAAAGAAGGGCTTCGAGTGTCAGTACTGCAGCGTCACAATGTGCAGGTTCGCGGACGCGGCGACCGCATGATGATGTTCGCCCACGGTTTCGGGTGCGACCAGAACATGTGGCGCTTCGTGGCCCCGGCCTTCGAGGACCGCTTCCGGGTCGTCTTGTTCGACCACGTCGGCTGCGGCGGCTCGGACCTGAGCGCCTACGATCCCGAGAAATACGCGTCCTTGCAGGGCTACGCGGAAGATGTCGTCGCGATCGGCCGCGAGCTCGGGGTCGATGGCGGGGTGTATGTCGGCCACTCCGTGAGCGCCATGGTGGGCGTGCTCGCGGCGAAGGCGGCTCCGGAGCTCTTCCGGGATCTCGTGCTGGTGGGTCCCTCGCCTCGATACATCGACGACGCCGACTATGTGGGCGGCTTCAGCGAGGCGCAGATCCACGAGTTGCTGGAGTTCCTCGACACCAACCACATGGGCTGGTCGCAGGCCATGGCGCCGGTCATCATGGGCAACGCTGATCGCCCCGAGCTGGGCGAGGAACTCACCAACAGCTTCTGTCGCACCGATCCCGACATCGCCCGGAAGTTCGCGCGGACGACGTTCCTGTCCGACAACCGGTCCGACCTCGAAGGCGTGCAGACGCGCGCCCTTGTCCTGCAATGTTCTGAAGACGTGATCGCCCCGCGCGAGGTGGGCGAGTACGTCCATCGGAAGCTGCCCAATAGCCAGCTGGTGATCCTGAAGGCGACGGGTCACTGCCCAAATCTGAGCGCGCCCGAGGAAACAATCGCCGCGATACAGGCCTTCGTCTAGCCATGGCCATGGAGGCCTCGGACACGCCGGAAGTCCTGGACGACGATCTCCAGGATCTCTTCGAACACGCGCCCTGCGGCTACCTGACCGCCCGGCCGGACGGCCGTGTCGTCAGGATCAATGTCACGCTCCTGAGCTGGCTCGGGCTGCAACGCGATGAGGTGGTGGGTCGGCGGTTTCAGGACCTGCTCAATATCGCGGGCAAGATCTATTACGAGACGCATTTCAGCCCGCTCCTGCGGCTTCAGGGCTTCTTCAACGAGGTCGCCCTGGACTTTGTCGGCGCCGACACGCGCCTGGTGCCGGTACTGGTGAACGCCGTCGAACGCCGCGCCGACGACGGCGCGGCGCAGTTCGTGCGCATGACGGTCTTCAACGCCACGGATCGGCGACGTTACGAGCATGAGCTGTTGGAGGCGCGCCGCGTCGCCGAGGCGGCGACGCTCGAACTCGGCGAACTTGCACGAACCCTTGAAGCGCGGGTGGCCGAGGAGGTGGCCGAACGCGTGCGAGCCGAAGAGACCCTTCGCCAATCCCAGAAGATGGAAGCCATCGGCCAGCTCACCGGGGGCGTCGCGCACGACTTCAACAATCTGCTCACCATCATCCTCGGGGGCCTGGAAACCGTGGGGCGGCAGCTTGAACGGCTCGCGCCGTCCCCCGAGGCGGAACGGATCGAGCGCGCGGTGCGCATGGCCACGCACGGCGCTGAGCGCGCCGCGACATTGACCTCGAGGCTGCTCGCCTTCGCACGCCGCCAGCCCCTCGATCCGAAGGCCGTGGACGCCGGGCGCCTGCTCACGAACCTGGCCGACCTCCTTCAGCGGACGCTCGGCGAGACGATCGAACTGGAAACGGTTTCGGGGGCGGGCCTGTGGCGCGCTCTGGCCGACCCCAACGAACTTGAGAATGCGCTGGTCAACCTGGCCGTCAATGCCCGCGACGCCATGCCGGCCGGCGGTCGGTTGACTATCGAGACCAGCAACGCCCAGCTCGACGAGGCCTATGTGCACGACTTGGCCGAGCCGGTGGCGGCGGGTCAGTATGTGCTGATCGCGGTCAGCGACAGCGGCAGCGGCATGGCCGCCGACACGCTCGTCAAGGTGTTCGAGCCGTTCTTCACCACAAAGGAAGCCGGCAAGGGCACGGGCCTCGGCCTAAGCCAGGTCTACGGTTTCGTGCGTCAGTCGAACGGACACATCCGGATCTACAGCGAGGTCGGCGAAGGCACGACGGTGAAAATCTACCTCCCGCGCCTGGTGGGCGAGGCGACGGTCGTCGATGAGGGCGTGGCGCGGCTTCCGACGAGACTGCACGGCGGGCGTGAGCGGGTCCTGGTGGTGGAAGACCATGAAGACCTGCTGGCCTACAGCAGTGGCGTGCTCCGCGAGCTCGGCTACGACGTCCTGGAGGCGAACTCCGGGCGTCGGGCGCTCGAGATCCTCCAGAGCACCCAAGACGTCGACCTGTTGTTCACCGACGTGGTGCTGCCGGGCGGAATGGATGGGCGGGCCCTGGCCGACGAGATGCGGCGTCGGCGACCAGGCCTGAAGGTCCTCTTCACCACCGGCTACACACGTAACGCCATCGTCCACAACGGGCGGCTGGACGCCGACGTGAAACTCATCACCAAGCCCTTCAACTTCAGAGACCTTGCCGAGAAAGTTCGCGCGGTCCTGGACGCGTCCTGAGCGCGCGAACGGCTCCCGGGAAGGCGCCCGGGCGTCACACGACGCCAAGCTCGATGTCAGGGCGCGCGTCCGGGCCTGCCGCATCGCACAGCGCCCGCCCTCGCCGCCCCTCGTCGACAAGCCCGCTACCGCGACGGCGTCGGCGCCGTCCGGAGCAGACCGCGAGGATGCCCGATGACCTGCGTGAAAGCGCTTGGACCGACTCCGACGAACGGCGTCGCCCTGAAGCCGCCATCGCGCCCGCGTCGGACTTAGCTGGAGTCACAACGCCGCGAGACTTGCGGCCAGTTCGGTGGTGCGGAAGGGCTTGGTCAGGCGCGGAAGGTCCACAGGCAGACCATCGGCCTCAGCGTAGCCCGAGACGATCAGCACCGGCAGGCCGGGGTGAAAGGCCAGCATTCTCCGCGCCAGGTCCGCGCCGTTCATGCCCGGCATCAAATGGTCCGTCACCAGCAGGTCTGGCCTGACGCCCTCGGCGACCAGGCGCAGGGCCGCCTCCGCCGACCCTGCCTCGATGACCTCGAACCCGAGATCCATCAACATGTCCGCGGTGCTCATGCGCACCAGCGCCTCGTCATCGACGAGCAGCGCGACGCCTCGGCCCCTCGGGAGACTCTGCCCCGTGGCGCGGGTGTCTGCGGCGTTGATCGGCGTTTCGCTCACCGGCAGCCAGAGCTCGATCGTCGTGCCGCGGCCCGTCGCGCTGTCGATCGTCAACGCACCGCCAAGCTGGGCTGCGAGGCCATGAACCATCGACAGGCCAAGTCCGGTCCCCCTGCCGATGCCCTTCGTCGAAAAGAACGGCTCAATCGCCTTGGCGCAGGTCTCCTCATCCATGCCGACGCCGGTGTCGGTCACGCACAGGAGCAGGTAGGGGCCCGGGGGCAGTTTCGCGGGATGATGGGCTTTGACATCCCGCTTGACCTCGATGGTGAGCTCGCCCCCGTCCGGCATCGCGTCGCGCGCGTTGACCGCGAGATTCAGCAGCGCCATTTCGAGCTGGTTCGGGTCGGCCTTCGCCGGCGGCAGGTCGTGGGCGAGCACCACCTTCACATCGATGTTGGGCCCCAGGGTCGACTCCATCAGACCCGCCATGCCTTGCACCAGGGCGCCGAGGTCGACCGCGCTCGGCTGAAGCGGCTGACGCCGGGCGAACGCCAGGAGGCGCTGGACAAGGGTCTTGGCGCGGTCGGCCGATTGCAGCGCCCCATCCATGAGCCGCCGCTCACGCTCGTTGCCCACGCCCCGACGGATCAGCATGTCGAGACTGCCGATGATGGGCGTGAGAAGGTTGTTGAAGTCGTGCGCGACGCCGCCCGTGAGCTGGCCCATCGCGTCCATCTTCTGCGACTGTCGCAGCGCGTCCTGGGCGGCTTCGAGCGCGCGGCTCGCCGCCTTCTCCGCGGTCACATCGCGACCCACCGCGTAGAACACCTCGCCTTCCGGAACGAGCGCCCACGATATCCAACGCCACGAACCGTCCGCGTGGCGGAGGCGATCTTCGAACCGCGGCACGCTCTCGCCGCGCCGCAGCACCTCCATCGTCGCCTCCACCGCGCGGTGATCGTCCGGATGCACCTGGTCTGGGAAGGGGAGGGAAAGTAGCCTCGCCGCGTCCTGGCCCAGCGTGGTCTCCCAGGCCGGATTGATCGCCTTCAGACGGCCGTCAAAGCCCATGATCGCAAAGAGGTCGCGGCTCATCTCCCAGACGCGATTACGTTCGGCCGTCTGTTCAGCGACCTTCAGCTCGAGCGACTCGTTCAGGTCGCGCAGCCGCACCTCGTCGGCCTTTCGCGCGGTGATGTCGATGGCGGTGCCGATCACGCGGTGGCAGACGCCCTCGGCGGTAAAGAGGCCCCTGCCCTTCGCGGCGACCCAGCGGACGACGCCGTCTTCCTTGCCGATCGTGCGATACTCCACGTCGTAGAGCGTGCGCAGGTCGGGATCGCCCGCCGCCTCGTAGGCGATGCGCGTCCTCTCACGATCGTCGGGATGAACGCCGTCGAGAAAGTCCGCGAGGGTCACGGGCGCCTCCGGCGATATGCCGAACATCGCCTTAACGCGCGGCGGCCAGAACATGGAATCCGTGGCGGGGTCGACATCCCACTGACCGATCTCAGCCACGTCGATGGCAAGGCGCAGCTGTTCCTCATTGAGCGCGAGCCGGTCCTCGGCTTCACGACGCTCGTCGATATCGATGACCGAACCGACATAGCCCAGATAGACGCCATCCCCGGAGAAGCGCGCCGCCGCCGCGTCGATCACCCACCGATAGACGCCGTCCGCCCGGCGAAGGCGAAAATCCACCTGATAGTCCCGTTGATCGGCGTTGGCCGATAGGAAGGCTTCCTCCGCGATCGGCCGGTCGTCGGGATGAACCGCGTCGATCCACCCCAGGCCTTCGCCGGCGCCGGGCGCCTG
>NZ_JANOCX010000027.1:0-5519 GCF_031412415.1 Phenylobacterium sp. | reverse complement strand
CCGCCGGTCAGAGCCGAGTTACCGGCGCCGTCCGTGATCGCATCGCTGCCGTCACCACCCGTGAGGGTGCTGTTGCCAGCGCCGCCCGAGACGGTGTCGTCGCCAGCGCCCGCGTCGACCACGTTCGCGCCGTCGCCGGCCACGATCGTGTCATTGCCGTCGCCGCCGCCGAGGGTGTCAGCGCCCGTGCCGCCCGTGAGGCTGTCGGTGCCAGCGCCGCCAGCGTAGTTCGACGTCGCCGCCGCGCCACCGCTGAGGGTGTCGTTACCGTCACCACCGTTGACCGTGTCATTGGCCGCGGCCGTACCCGTGAACGAGTCGTTGCCAAGGCCGCCGTCGGCGGAGTTGTTGCCGATGCCACCGTCCATCACGTCGTTGCCGTCGCCGGCCGTGAGGGTGTCGTTGCCATCGTTGCCGCGCAGGTCGTCGTTGCCGAGACCACCGTCGACGTTGTCGTTGCCGAGACCGCCGTCGAGGATGTCGTTACCGTCAGCGCCGATCAGAGTGTCAGCGTCGGCGCCGCCGTTCAGGCTGTCGTTGCCCAGGTCGCCGCTGAGATAGTCAGCGCCGGCCGCGGCCGTCAGGGTGTCGTTGCCTTGACCGCCCAGCAGGGTGTCAACGTTGGCGCCGCCGGTGATTTGGTCATCGCCGATGTTGCCGTTCGACCAGTTCGTGCCGTCGCCGGTCGCGATCGTGTCGTTGCCTTGACCGCCGTAGAGCGAGTCATTGCCAGCGCCGGCGGTGATGCCGTCGTTGCCAAGGTTCCCGTTCACAGTGGCGTTGCCAGCGGTGACCGTGACCGTGTCGTCGCCGTCGCCGGCGAAGATGGTCGAGTTACCCGCGGTGTTGACGATGCTGTCGTTGCCTTCGCCGCCCGTGATCGAGTCGTTGCCGCTCAGGTTGGTCAGGCTGTCGTTGCCGGCCCCGCCGTCGACGGTGTCGTTGGCGGCACCGGTCGAAATGGTGTCGTCGCCGAGATCGCCGAAGATCAAGTCCGCGCCGTCGTCGGCGTTGATCGAGTCATTACCTTGGCCACCGTACAGGGTGTCCGTGGCCGTGCCGCCGCTTAGCGAGTCGTTCCCCAGGTTGCCCTGAGCGAAGTTCGCGCCGTTGCCGGTGGCGATGGTGTCGTTGTCGGCCCCACCGTACATGGTGTCGTTGCCGTCGTTGCCCTCAAGGCTGTCGTTGCCTTGGTTGCCCTGGATCGAGTCGTTGCCGGCGTTGCCGGTCAGCGAGTCGGTGCCAGCGCCGCCGTAGAGGCCGTCAGCCGTGCTGGCGCCCGCGGCGGTGTCGTTGGCGCCGGGATCGCCGATGTAGAGCGTCGAGGCGTCGACGAAGACAGTGCCGGCTTCGCCGTAGATGCCGGTGCCGAAGATGACCGTGCGGCCACCGTAAGTCAGATTAACCGTCGCGGGCGAAGCGCCCGACGCCGGCACGTAAACCACCTGAACCTGGGCGCCTGTGGCCCCGGCGGTGCTGAAGACGAGGGTGTCGGCGCCGGCGTTGTAAGCCGCCGCCTGTGCCACCGTAATCGTCTCGAAGAAATAGTTAGCCATGCTTCTCTCCAGTCTGTGTCACATGGACCCTGAAACGCCTGGCCACCATTTTCCCAAATGGAGCGGTCCCAGCGGTCCTTTCCGTTCGCCATAACATGGTCGTGGCGAAGGTTAAACGAGCCCGAGGAAGACGTATCGGAACCGTTGAAATTGCGCAACAGGTAAAACGGGGCGAAACCGTCGCAGGAACGGGGTTTGTCCTAGAGGGATTCACCCCTCGTTAATCTTCGCGCAATGCGTCGCGTATCGTGTCGGTCAGCGGACTGACCATGTAGGACATGACCGTGCGTTTTCCCGTTACGATCATGGCCTCGGCAGGCATGCCGGGGGTCAGTTTCACGCCTTTGGGCAGCTTGGTCAGCTCTTGTGGCGGAATACGCACATCCGCGCGGAAATAGCTCTCGCCATTCCGCTCGTCGGTCAGTTGGTCGGCCGAAACGTTGACCACGGTGGCCAGGACCGGCGGCACGCGCTGTGAGTTATAGGCGCTGAGGCGCACGCGGGCGGTCAAGCCGGGCTTCACGATGTCGGTGTCCTGCGGCTTGATTCGCACCGTCACGATCAGCGGCGCGTCGGCCGGAACCACGCTCATCAGACGCTCTCCCGGAGCCACGATCCCGCCCACCGTGAACTGGGTCAGGTCGAGCACGTAACCGTCCGCGGGCGAACGCACGACGGAGGCCTCCAGCATCTGTCGGGCCGCGGCGAGTTTCGGTCCGACGTCGGACAGCCCGGTCTGCATCTGGCGAAGCCCTTCGGCCGCCTGACTGACCCGCTCCTGGCGCTGGGTGTTGATCTGAAGGCGGGTCTCGCCGATCTGCTCGCGCAGTCGGGTGGTGTCGGCCACCAGCGCCCCGCGCCGTCCGGCGAGCTCGGCCAGGGTGCGCTGATAGCGCAGGATCAGGGTCTTGGGCGCATAGCCCTTCTCGTAGAGCGTCTGGTAGCCGGCCAGCTCTTCCTTGGTCAGGCGATCGCTCTCCTTGATCGCGTCGATCTGGGCCTGAACGCCGCCGATCTGGGTCTCCACCTGCTGCAGCCTCTGGCCCAGCACGTCGCCCTGGGTTTCGAAGAACTGCAGGCGGGTGGAGAACAGGAACTGCTGGTCGCGGATCAGGCCGGCCACCCGCGGATCGGCGGAGCGCGCCAGGAGCTCGGGCGGGAAGACCACGGTCCGCTGGTTGGTCGCCTCGGCCTGCAGCCGCGCGGTCTGGGCCAGCAGGCTGTCATACTGGTTCTGCAGCACGTCGACGCTGGCGCGGGGCTGCACGTCGTCGAAGCGCAGGAGGACCTGGTTCAGCTTCACCCGCTGGCCCTCGTGGGCCAGGATCGCGCGGACGGTGCCGCCCTGCAGGTGACGGACGGTCTTGCGATTGTCCTCGACACGCACGGTGCCGGGCGCGACCACGGCGCTGTCCAGCGGCGACAGGGCCGCCCAGATCGCCATGCCCACCACGAACACGCCCACCACGATCGAGCCCATGATGATGGGCTGCTGCACACGGCGCTGCAGGTTCGGATCCAGCGGCGCGAGATCGTTGCCGCTGAAGGCGGGGGTCACATAGGGTTTGACGGGACCGAGTTCGAACTTCACCGGCTGGCCTCGATCTTAGGGACCGCCGCGGGCTGCACCACGCGGGCCATGACTTGCTCCCGGGGGCCGAACAGCTCCACCCGACCGTCGCGCAGCAACAGCATCTTGTCGGCGCTGCGGAACACGCTGGGTTTGTGGGAGACAATCACGATCGTCGCGCCGCCGGCCTTCAGGCCATCCAGGGCGTTGACCAGCGCTTCCTCGCCTTCGGCGTCGAGGGCGGCGTTGGGTTCGTCCAGCACCAGGAGCCGGGGATTGCCCAGCACCGCGCGGGCCAGGCCCACCCGCTGGCGCTGACCGGCCGACAGCACGTGACCGGCCTCCCCCAGCTCGGTGTCATAGCCGTTGGGCAGGCGCAGGATGAGCTGGTGGACGCCGGCCACCTGGGCGGCCCAGATCACTGTCGCGTCCTCCACGTCGGTCCGGAAACGCGCGATGTTGTCGCGGATCGTGCCGGCGAACAGCTCGGTGTCCTGCGGCAGATAGCCGACGCTCTTGCCGAACTCGACACGGTCCCACGAGTAGACGTCGGCGCCGTCAAGACGCACCGCGCCGCTGTTGGCCTGCCAGATCCCGACGATCAGCCGGGCCAGCGACGACTTGCCGGCGCCCGACGGGCCGATGATCCCCAGCATCTCGCCGGGCTCGACCTTGAGGCTGATCCCTTGAAGGACGAAACGGTTGGCGCCCGGAGGCGCGAAATTGACACCCTCGATCGAGAGCTGGCCCAAGGGGGCGGGCAGCGATGTGGCCGGCGCCTGGGGCTTCCAGTCCTTGAACAGGGTCATGAGCCGCAGCAGCGCGCGATAGCCGTTGTTGAGGCCGTCCCACGACCCCACCAGCCGGTCGATCGGCTGCAGGGCGCGGGCGGCCAGAATCATGTTGGCGAACAGCAGGCCGGAATGAATCTCGCCCTTGACGACCAGAAAGGCGCCGATGGCGATGATCAGCACCTGGATCGCCTGCCGCGCGAACTTGCTGACGTTCGAAAGGCCGCTGGCGGCCTCGCTGGCGGCGGCGCTCCGCTCCATGGTCACGGAGCGGAAACCGGCCCACCGCTGGCCCAGCGGCTCGACCATCCCCATGGCCCGGACGACCTCGCCGTTGCGCAACGCCGCGTCGGTGAACGCGTAGCTGCGCAGAGCCGCCTCGTTGGCGTCGCGCAGCGCCGGTCGGGTGGCCCGATCCTGCAGGATGGTGATGCCGATCAGGACCACCGCGCCCAACAGAGTCACGACCCCGATCAGCGGGTCGATGACGAACAGCACGATGATGAAGACGGGCAGCCAGGGAAGGTCGAACAGACTGCCGAACGACGGACCGGTCAGCATCTGGCGGAAGGAGTCGAGGTCGCGCAGGGCCTGCGAACGCATGGCGGGATTGCCCCGTAGGACCCCGTCGAACAGAGCCGAAAACACTTTGCCGCTAACGCGTTGGTCCATGACCACGCCGAAATTGATCAGCACCTTGGCGCGGTAATCGTCGATCAGTCCCGAGACGATGAAGGCGCCCAGGACGGCGAAGGTGATGACCAGCAGGGTCGGCACGCTGTAGCTCGACATCACGCGTCCATAGATTTGGAACGTGTAGAGCGGCAGGGCCAGGTAAAGCAGGTTGGAGACCGCGCTGAATCCGAACGCGAACCACAGGGGCGTCTTCGCCTCCTTGATGGAGCGCGTCAGCGGATTGTCGGGCTTGCCAGCCAGCAGGTCGAGGATGTTCATGCGCGCCGGGCTGTTCCGTGGATGGTCGCGGTTGGACGCCGCGACCATCGGTGATTCTTATGAACCAAGTCCAAGGCGTACTGCGCCGAAAACGCGCGAGACATGCTTGGGGCTCCGCCCGATGTCAATGGCGCAACCCGACACGCCACTCTCCTGGCGCGTGTGCTAGGAAGCCGTGAGCGGGCGAAATTGGGGGCCCGGGGAGGCGCCTTGTCCAGGATCGCGATCATCGGCAGCTGCATAACGCGCGACTTGTGGCCGATCCTGGGCGAGACGCCGCGAGACCTGCTCTATATTTCCCGCACGAGCCTGGCGACGATGTTCGCCTCGCCGCCGGCTGGCGTGATGATCGCCGACACCCCGCCGGCCGGATTGCCGCCCCAGCCGCACGCGGCCCTGGTCGCCGACCTTCGCAAGACCGCCCTGGCGGCGCTTGTCGCGCACAGGCCGACGCACATCGTCTTCGACTTCATCGACGAGCGCTTCGACCTGCTCAACGCAGGCGGCGGTCTGGCCGCGCACACCTGGGAACTGGATGTCAGCGGCTACCTGGACCAAGCCGCATTCGCCTCGGCCGGTCGGATCGGGCGCATGACTCCGGCCTGCGAGCGGCTCTGGACCCGGGGCGCCGAGGAGATGACCGCCTTC
>NZ_JANOCX010000026.1:0-8159 GCF_031412415.1 Phenylobacterium sp. | reverse complement strand
CCGAGGGGCCCATGGACAACGATCGAAGCGTACGTCGCCTGACGTCGCTGGAACAGTCGGCTTCAACGGCGCGCGTTCTGAACCTGCTGGCGGTTCACCGGAAACTGGGTGATGACGCCGATCTCGCCCAGGCGCCTTTCTTCAAGAATCGCCTGCTGGACCGCAGCATCATCCTCAAGCATCGCCTGCGCCCCTACGAATACGCCCAGTTCGCCTCCCCCCGCCCGACGGCGACCAAGATCCTGATCCCGATCGACAGCTCCGACCTCAAGGTTGGGGCGCGGTCGGTGTTCGTCGGTCAAAGAGACTTTGACGACGTCGTCGAGTCCGTGCTGGGCCAGGATCTCAGGCCCGGCTCCCGCGACCGGCGCGTGCTCGATCTGATCGACAACCTGCCCTCGCTCGATCCGTTTCTCCTTCGCGAACATCTACGGGCGAATGATATCGAGCCGGCGCGGGGCTATTTCGGGATTTCCGACGCCGACGTGCAGCGGATGTTCGATTTTGTCCGGGAAGAAATCCTGGCGCTGGTCACGCTGTCGTCCGGTGACAACTCGGGATCCCACGCCTACGCATCCCGCCTCGTTGAGAAGCTGCTTTCCAACGCGCCGGACAGCGGGTTCGAGCCGCTGAAAGCCACCCTGAAGCTTAGCGACCAGGAGTACATGGACGGCGTCTTCTCGTGGCGCGGTTTCCTCTACTACAAGTGGGTGCTGGGCGATCTCGCCACGCCGATGCGTCAGGTGATGCTCGAGATCTCGCGGATCGAAGGTCGTGGACCGAAGAGCCCCGAGGCCGCGTCCTACCTCCCCGAGGCAAAAAGGCGCATTCAGCTCGCGATGAACGGAACCATGACCGCCGTCCAGAACATGCTGGATGTCTACAACAGGGCTTATGCCTCCCTGACCATGGAAAGCAAACCAAACGCCTTCCGCGATTTCCTGCTGACCGCGCCCGGCATGTTCGCCAGCCTCGGCGAGCAACTCGGCGCCATCCAGCATGTGGTGAGTTTCTGGCGGTACAGGTTCCCGCAAGGGCGCCCGCGCTTGATATCCCCTGACGAGCTCATGGACGTCTTCCTGGACTTCGAGGACGGCATGGCCTTTTCCCACGAGGAGGCCGCTCATGTCCGTGTCGCCTGACGCCCGGGCTGCGGCCTTGAAGCTGCAACTGCTCGGCCTCGCCTTCGCCGGCGCGGATCTGGTCTTCGAAGTCAACGCTGTCGGCACGGTCACCTTCGCGCTTGGCGCCGTCGAGCAGCTAGCCGGCCGACCCGCCACGGAGTTCATCGGTTCGAACTGGACCGATCTGGTCGGAGAAGGAGACACAGACCTGCTGTCGACCCTTATCGAGGGCCTCGGCGCGGGCGAGCGCCAGGGACCACTTCGGGTCGCTCTGGCGTCGCGGCCGCCAAGGCGCCTCGTGCGGCACGGCTCCCTGTCAGTCTTCAAGCTGCCCCAGCGGACAGGCCAGATATCCTGCGCGCTCAGCCTTGGCGCTCCGGCCGCGATCGACCAGATCACGCGAGGTTCGGATGGCCTGCTCCACAAAGACTCCTTCACCTCGACCGTGGCGGTCCTGCTGAGCGAGGCCGAGCGCGCCGGGCTTCCGGTCCGGCTCGACCTCGTCGAACTCGGCGGCTTAGACGCGGCGGTCTCGGGCATGGACGCCGCCACGGCCGACCGGACCCGCAGACGCGTCGCGGCCACCCTGCGAGCCGAATCGTTCGCGGGCGTGGGCGCATCGGAGGTCGCCACGGATCGCTTTGCGCTCGTCCGCCCCGCCACGGCCTCGACGGACAAGCTCTGCGAGCGGCTTAAGCAGGCGAGCGGGGGGCAGATCGTGGCCGCGATGGCCGAGCTCGCCCTCGACGCTGATTCGCCCGCCCAGAATCTGCGCGCCATGCGCTATGCGCTGGACCGCTACATCGAGGACGGCCCAGCAGGCGCCCAGGCGGGCTTCAGCGCCACGATTGAACGCACGGTCCGCGACACCTCTCGGTTCAAGGCGATGCTGGCCAGCGGCGACTTTCACCTCGCCTATCAGCCCGTGGTCAGTCTGGACGGGCGACATCTCCACCACTTCGAGGCGCTGGCTCGCTTCGATCCCAATTCGAGCCCCGCCGACACCATACGATTGGCCGAGGAGCTGGCGCTGATCGCCGACTTCGATCTGGCGGTTGCGAGGTGCGTCGCCAAGGCGCTGTTCGCCGGCGCCCCGGAACTGAAGATCGCGGTCAATGTCAGCGCGGCCTCGCTGATGCGGCAAGGCTTCGTCGAGGCGCTCCTGGAGGTCACGGCGTTCGACTCCTCAATCCGGTCCCGGCTGCTGTTCGAGATCACAGAGACCCAGCGGATTTCCGACCTTCCTGACGCCAATCTCAAGATCGCCGCCCTGCGCGCCGCCGGCCATGTCATCTGCCTCGACGACTTCGGAGCCGGCGCCGCGTCACTGGACTACCTACGGTTCCTGGATGTCGATGTCGTCAAGATCGACGGACGCTATATTCAGGCCCTCGACTCGAGGCCGCGCGACGTACTCGTCCTCAAGCATGTCATCGCCCTTTGCCGCGATCTTGGCGTGACGACGATCGCCGAGATGGTGGAAACGGCGCAGATCGCGCGTCTGACGCAGGAACTCGGCGTCGAGCTAGGCCAGGGCTGGTACTTCGGCAAGCCCCTGCCCGAGCCCAAGTGGAGCACCCCGCCAGTCACCGCGCCCGCGCGTCGGGTGGGCTCCACCGAACAGTGGGGCTAGACGCGGCGTCAGGGCGCGAAGGTGACGCCCAGACGGGACAGGCCCGCGAAGAAGTTCCGCAGATGCTTCAGGTTCGCGACCGAGAGGCGTCCCATGATGGCCTCGGCGGCCGGTGCGTGCCGGGCGGTGTATCCGTCGGTTTCTCGCGTGATCAGGCCTTGGTCCGCGAGGGCCGCGAGGCGTCGGCGAGTGCTTTCCGTCGGCTGTTGAATGGAACGCGCCAGGGGCGAAATCTGTATCACCGGCGCGGGCTCGACCACCTCGCAACGGCCCGTCGACTCCAGAAGCGCCATATAGACAAGAGCGGCGTCATAGCCCCCCACCGCCCTGGCGATGTCCGGGAGCAGGTCGACGGCGAACAGCGCGCTGCGACGATTCAGCAGCCGTAGAGGCGGCTCCCCCGGATCGGACGCCGTGGAGACGAATAGGGACGGCGACCACGCGTCGTTGGGGACGCGCTTCTGCAGGTCGATGAGAAGCCGGCGAACAGCGATGTGGTTGGCCTCAGCGCCCGCCAAGTGATCGGCGCGTGACAGTGTGGGCGAGTAGATCCCTCGCGGCGTGCGGACGCAGCGTCCGCTCGCGATGACCGGCTCCAAGCGGCGACGAACGGTCTCGTAAGGCAGGCCCAGACGCACAGCGATGGCGCGTGCGCTTGTCGGACGCCTGAAGCCGTCGGGCGGCGCCTGGTCATAGGTCGCATAGCGACTAGCCAGGGCGGGATCGGAATCGAGGTGGCCAATGCCGGCGTCCATCAGCGCGACCACGATGATGGCGGTCGTGATGTCGCCGCCGGTGGCGTCCGCTCCAGCGAGGATCGCGCGCAAGAGGTAGCGGGAGGAGGCACGCAAGGCCGCGGCCAGCCCTTGGGCGCTCACACGTGTCGGCGTGTCCGCCCGCCTCGCGGCGACAACGCTCGGCTTTTGCAATCCAATCCAAGGCTCAAGGGTCTGTCGTTCCACAGGCGCCGACCATCCTCCTTGGCATGTGCTCCAAGACAGTTCCTGATTCGAACGCCGCCTGCATGTTACCCCAGGTTGAAGCGGCCGCGATCGGAGTTCGGCGCCACCCACAATGGGTAGATGATCGGCGCGCGGCGCACTTGCTGGTAACCATCGGCGCGTCCTATCCCACCCGTCTGAAGAGCGGAGGAAGCGCCGAATGGCGGCAGGACTTGGAGCGCTGCGAATTCTCGTCATCGACGACAACGCGCAGATGCGCACGATACTCGGCACCGTCCTGTCGGCCGCCGGGGTCGGCCACCTCCACTATGCCCCGGACGGGCGGAGTGGGCTGACCGCGCTCGTCCAGATCCAGCCTGACCTGTGCTTCGTCGACTACGAGATGCCGGTGATGAACGGGCTCGACTTCATTTCCAATGTTCGCGCGATCGCCTCCCCGCTGAGCGTCATGCCGATCATCATGCTCACAGGACACGCTGACGAGCCGCGCTTGCGCGCCGCCCGGGATCGGGGCGTCTCGGAATTCCTCTGCAAACCGGTCAGCGCCAAGACCATTCTCAGCCGGCTTCAGGTCGCGATCCTCCATCCGCGGGAATTCATAAGGTCAACCACCTACTTCGGACCCGACAGGCGGCGTCGGACGCAGTCCGACCACCACGGCCCAAGGCGGCGCAAGTCGGACCATACCGCCGTGGTCGAGTTGTGAACTCAAACTCGCCAGGGGGCGCCCGGTCCAAACCCGGGCGTGTTTGACGAGCCCTGACGATGGTCCGATTGCTCTAGGCCACTGGCCGTAGTTCGGTGGGCGAGCGCCCGGACTGACGCCGCATGACACGGCGCAGGGTCGAAGGCTCGGCGTAGCCGACGCGGCGGGCAACCTCGTCGACCGACAGGCGGGTGGTCTCCAGCATCCGCTCGGCGGCCTCCACGCGGATGCGTTGCGCGAACCGAACCGGCGACAGGCCGCAGACCGAAGCCAGTCGACGAGCGAAGGTGCGCGGCGTGAGGCTGACCGCCGCGGCGATCTCGTCGACGCTGAAGTCACGTTCGATGTTCTCACGCACCCAGGCCTCGGCGCGGGCGATCTTCTCATCCTGGCCGGCCAGGAAGCTCATCGCCATGTAGGGCGCCTGCGAGCGACGCTGGTCCAGCAGGAGGTAGCGGGCGCAGGCCTCCGACAGGCCGGGGCTGGCGAACTTGGCGATCACCGCCAGCATCAGGTCCATCTGCGCCATGGCGGCGCCCGCGGTCGCGAGCGGCCATTCGGCCACGACGATCTGGTCGGCGACCAGCTCGACGTCTGGGTGGAGACGGCGGAAGGCCGGCGCCAGCCACCAGGTGGTGGTGGCGCGCTTACCCGACAGCAGGCCCGCCTGGGCCAGGATGAAGGTGCTGGCGCAGGAGGCCGCGACGGATGCCCCCGCCGCCCGGGCATCGGCCGCGATCCGCCCCGCGCGCCGTACCGCCGGTGTGGCGAGGCGGGTCGCGAGGTCGGCCTCCGAGCGGACGCCCAGGCCCGGCACGATGAGCAAGTCGCCCTGCGCGAAGCCTGTCGCCGCGCGGCCGGTGCGCACGGTCCGCACCTCGAACGGCGCGCGCCTGCCGCCAAGCAGGCTGACCTGGTTGGCGGTCTCCAGAGCGTCAAGCGTGATGGCAAGGCTTGAAGCCATGCCGTCCCGAAGCGCCAGCACCGAGACTCGGGTCATTGGCGAGTTTCCCCTGAAATGTGTCGTATTTGACTCTAGTTCGATGCCCGGACACAGGCAAATCTGTGGCCACGCCCCCGCCGTAGGAGACAGATCGTGCCCAACATCATCATCAAGGCGCCCGAGGGCGTGTTCGATGCGGACGCCCGCGCCCGGCTCGCCAAGGCCGTGACCGACGTGGCCAAGGCCGTCGAGCAGATCGGCGACGATCCCAGCCACGGCGCCCTGACCTGGGTGCTTTTCGACGAGTTCCGGCCGGGCGCCTTCTTCGCGGGCGGCGGCGATCCGCTCGAACAGCTAATCCCGGTCGTCGTGTTCTTCCGCTATCCCGAGGGCGTGCTGGACGACGCCGCGCGGGCGGACGCCGCGCGGCGGCTGCAAGAGGTGATCTCCGCAGCCAAGCCGGCCGGCGATCTGCGGCCGGTCGTGACCTCTGTGATCATGACGGCCGTCCCCGACGGCGCCTGGGGCGGCGCTGGGGCGATCTGGCGCCTGCCCGACCTGGCGAGGGCCGTCGGCTACAAGCACCTGCAGCACCTCGTCGCCGCCTGATCCTCCGGCCAATACGAAAAGAGGCCATCCGATGACCCATCGCACGATGACGCAAGACGATCCCCTGGACGACTTCGACCACCTCGAATTCACCTTCGATGACGCCACCAAGGTCGTGCATGTCGCGGGGACCGGCCCCGCGGTGATCGTCATGACCGAGATGCCCGGCATCAGCCCGCACGTGGCGCGGTTCAGCCGCTGGGTCAGGGACGCCGGCTTCACGGTCTACATGCCCTCGCTGTTCGGGCGCGACGGGGCCGTCCCCGACGCCGAGGAAGGCGCGGTCGTCTTCCGGCGAGCTTGCGTGAGCGCTGAATTCCGCGCCTTCGGCGCCAACCTGGCCAGCCCGGTGACCATCTGGCTGCGAGCGCTGGCGAAACAGGCGCATGAGACGTGCGGCGGGCCGGGGGTCGGCGCCATCGGCATGTGCTTCACCGGCAACTTCGCGCTCAGCATGATGCTAGAATCCTCGGTGCTCGCGCCGGTCCTCTCCCAGCCCTCCCTGCCACTCGATGAGCCCGGCGGGCTGGATATCGCCCCCGAAGACCTCGCCGCCGTCCGGAGCCGGCTGGAGCGCGACGATCTGACCGTCTTGGCCTATCGCTTCGAGGGCGATCAGATCTGCAGGGCCGAACGGTTCGCCGCACTCTCGTCAGCGCTTGGTGATCGCTTCGTGGGCCGGGTGCTGCCCGACAGCGCCGCTCATCGCGAACCGCCGTCCTTCTTCCAGCGCCACGTGCCATACCCCCATAGCGTCGTGACCGCCCACCTGATCGACGAGGCAGGTCAGCCGACGATCGCCGCCCGCGACGAGATCCTGACCTTCTTCGCCCAGCGGCTCCGCCCATGACTTCGGACACCACGGCGAGGCCCTTCGTGCTGATCATTCACGAGGTTGAGGACTACCCGGCCTGGAAGGCGGTGTTCGACGGGGCGGCGGGCATGCGGAAGGCGGCCGGCGAGCTCAGCTTTCAGGTCCTGAACTTCGCGGGCGAGCCAAACCGCATCGTGCATTTTTCCCGGTGGCGCAGCCTGGACGGCGCGCGGCGCTTCTTTGAATCCCCCGAATTGATCGAAATTCGACGCCAGGCCGGCGTGCGCGCGCCGGAGTTCGTGTATCTCGACGAATTGGACCGTGGAGATCTCTGACGTGGGTCGCTCGCCTTGCCGGACATAGCCCTGCTGCTGGTGGCGGGCTTCGTGGCCGGCGCCATGAACGCCGTGGCGGGCGGCGGCACGTTCGTCTCACTCCCCGCGCTGGCGTTCATGGGCCTTCCTCCCACCGTGGCCAACGCGTCGAGCACGGTCGCTCTGTTTCCCGGGACGCTCGCCAGCGCCTGGGCCTATCGTCGCGACGTTCAACCCCTTGCCATCGCACCCACCTGGACCTTGCTGGCGCTCAGCCTGGGAGGCGGTCTCATTGGCGCGGCCCTGCTGCTCGTCACGCCGGAGCGCGCATTCACCGCCCTGGTCCCCTGGCTCCTGCTGCTGGCCACGGCCACCCTCGCTGCGGGCCACAGGCTGACCTTGGGCCTCCAGAGGCTGGGTCTGCACATGGGCGGCCGGTCGATCCTCGTCGCCCAGTTCGGTCTCGGCATCTATGGCGGCTACTTCGGCGGCGCGGTGGGCCTGATGATGCTGGCGGCCTGGAGCCTGGCGACCAGCGCCGATCTGCGGACCTTGAATCCCTTACGGACCCTGATGGTCGCGGCGGCCAACGGTGTGGCCGTGGTCTGCTTCGCCGCGACGGGCAATGTAAGCTGGCGCGAGAGCCTGGTCGTCATGGCGGGCGGCGTGGCCGGCGGCTACATCGGCGCGCGCGCAGGACGCCGTCTGCCCGCCCCGGTTCTGCGCGGCTTGATCCTCACCATCGCGATCGGCACGACGGCGGCCTTCTTTATCCACGCCTATGGCCGTTGAACTCTGCCCGTCAGCCATAGGTCGCCATGGATCGGGTCACCTGGCCACTTGAGTTGAAGACAAAGGTTTCCGCGGCCTGTCGACCTCGTTGATTGCGGTACAGGACCGTCAAGACGTCGCTGCCCACCAGCACCGCCTCGCAAGCGAAGCGCAGGTCGGGCGCGGCCTCCAACGCCTGTCTCCAGTAGCTCCGCAGCGCCGCCTTCCCCGCCAGGGAGTCTGTGTCCTCGCCGGTCACACGGGCGATCATCGGCGAGTGAAG
>NZ_JANOCX010000025.1:0-1906 GCF_031412415.1 Phenylobacterium sp. | reverse complement strand
CGACCGCCTCGCACGATCAGGTTGGTCATGGGCGCGCGCGGCCTCGTCTAGGTTGGAATGTCAGCGAACTTAGCGGCTGGCGGGCGCTCACCAAGCGCCGATTTTCTCGGCCTCGTGGTGGCTGATCGGGTGGTGCGCCTTTTCGTGGTCTTCCTCGGCCAGCAGGCGGACGGCATCCAGCGCGGCCATGCAGCCCATGCCCGCGGCGGTGACCGCCTGGCGGTAGATGTCGTCGGTGACATCGCCGGCGGCGAAGACGCCCGGAATGGCCGTGGAGGCGGTCCCGGCCTTCACGTCGAGATAGCCCGAGGCGTCCATTTCAAGCTGGCCCTTGAACAGTTCCGAGGCCGGGGCGTGGCCGATGGCGATGAACACGCCGTCGGCGGCGAGCTCACGCGTGTCGCCGGTCTTGACGTTCTTCAGCCGTACGCCGGTGACGCTAGCCGGATCGGCGGAGCCCAGGACCTCGTCGATCCCGTGTTCCCAGATCACCTCGATCTTGGGATGGGCGAACAGGCGCTCCTGCAGGATCTTCTCGGCGCGGAACTCGTCGCGGCGATGGACGACGGTGACCTTGCTGGCGAAGTTGGTGAGGAACAGGGCCTCCTCCACGGCGGTGTTGCCGCCGCCGACCACCACGACCTCCTTGCCGCGATAGAAGAAGCCGTCGCAGGTGGCGCAGGCCGAGACGCCGAAGCCCTGGAATTTCTGCTCGCTGTCCAGGCCCAGCCACTTGGCCTGTGCGCCGGTGGCGATGATTAGGGTCTCGGCCAGCCAGACGTCGCCTGAGTCGCACTCCAGCCGGAACGGGCGCTGCGACAGGTCGGCCTTCAGCACGATGTCGTTGATGATCTCGGTCCCGACGTGCGCCGCCTGGGCCTGCATCTGCTCCATGAGCCAGGGGCCCTGGATGACGTCGGCGAAGCCCGGATAGTTCTCCACGTCGGTGGTGATGGTCAGCTGGCCGCCCGGCTGGATGCCGGCGATCAGCACCGGGTTCAGCAAGGCGCGGGCGGCATAGATGGCGGCGGTGTAGCCGGCCGGGCCGGAACCCAGGATCAGGCAGCGGGTGGTGCGGGGAGCGTTCTGCGACATCGCGTCTATGTAGGTGAGATTCTGGCGCGTTGCGACTGGCGCCGGGCGCGGTTGGTTAACGCAGCCTTCAAGGGGTGTATCTATCGTACCGGGAACGAAGGCCGAGTCCTGTACATGTCACACACCCCCGAGATCGAAATCGCCGGCCGCAAGATCGGTCCAGGCCATGAGCCCTATGTCATCTGCGAGCTGTCGGGGAACCACAATGGGAGCCTGGACCGGGCCCTGCTGATGGTCGACGCCGCGGCGGCGACCGGCTGTGACGCCATCAAGATCCAGACCTACACCGCCGACACCATCACCATGGATGTCGACCGGCCCGAGTTCCATATCCACGGCGGGCTTTGGGACGGGCGCAGCCTCTACGAGCTTTACCAGGAAGCCCACACGCCCTTCGAATGGCACGCGGCGATCTTCGAGCGCGCCCGCAAGGCCGGCGTGACGATCTTCTCCAGCCCCTTCGACGAAACGGCGGTGGACCTGCTCGCGGGCCTGGACGCACCGGCCTACAAGATCGCCTCGTTCGAGGCCGTGGACCTGCCGCTGATCCGCTACGCCGCGGCCAAGGGCAAGCCGCTGATCATCTCCACCGGCATGGCCAACCAGGCCGAAATGGCCGCCGCCCGCGACGCGGCCCTGGCGGCCGGTGCGCCGGGCGTGGTGCTTCTGCACTGCGTCTCCAGCTATCCCGCCACCTTCGAGGACGCCAATGTCCGCACGGTCACCGACATGGCGGCCCGGTTCGAGAGCCCCATTGGCCTGTCGGACCACACGCCGGGCACCGCGGCCTCCGTGGCGGCCGTCGCCATGG
>NZ_JANOCX010000024.1:0-2398 GCF_031412415.1 Phenylobacterium sp. | reverse complement strand
CTCCGAACCGTCCGGCGGCTCGGACGTCGCCGGCGCCAGGACCAAGGCCGAGCTGGCTCCGGACGGCTCGGGCGACTGGCTGATCTCGGGCCAAAAGGTGTGGACGACGGGCGCCCAGTTCTCGGACTACGGCATCGTCATCGTCCGGACCAACCCCGACGTGCCCAAGCATAAGGGCCTGACCATGTTCTGGATCGACATGCGCGATCCGGGCATCGAGGTGAAGCCGATCCATCAGATGTCCGGCGGCTCCGGGTTCAACGAGGTGTTCTTCACCGACGTGCGGGTCAAGGACAGCCAGCGATTGGGCGCGGTGGGCGAGGGCTGGAAGGTCAGCCTGGTCACCTTGATGAACGAACGGCTGGCGGTCGGCGGGGCGACCGGCACAGGCTGGGCGCAGTTCCTGGAGACGGCGCGCGAAACGCCCGGGCTCGATGGGCAGTCGGCGCTGAAGGATCAGTCCCTGCGTGAGAAGCTGGCCGACTGGTATGTCCAGGCCGAGGGGCTGAAGCACACCCGCAACCGCACCATGACCGCCTTGTCGCGGGGTCAGACGCCTGGGCCGGAGAGCTCGATCGGCAAGATCATCTCGGCCGTCCAGATGCAGGAGCTGGGCAACGCGGCGGTGGAGATGCTGGATCAGTACGGGATCATAAACGATCCGGACCTCGCCCCGATGCACGGCGGTTTCCATTCCTCGGTGATGTTCGCGCCGGGCCTGCGGATCGCCGGCGGCACCGATGAGATCCTGCGCAACATCATCGCCGAGCGCGTCTTGGGTCTGCCCGGCGATATCCGCGTCGACAAGGATATCCCGTTCAAGGACCTGCCGACCGGGCGTTAGGCCCGAAGCGCCAGCGGGGCGTCGGACGAGCGGCCGGCGACCAGTTCGCCGTAGATGCGCGTCAGGCCTTCGAAGGTGTTGTCCCAGCTATGACGCTGCTCGGCGCGACGCCGAGCAGCGGCTTTCAAGGCCTCGACGTCTCGGGCGAACAGGGCCTCGATCGCCTCGGCCATGCCGGCCGGGTCGACGTTGCGCGCCCGCTGTCCGACGGTCTCGTCGATCAGCTCGGCGATCCCGCCCCGCGAGGGACCCACCACGGGCAAGCCCGCCGCGAGCGCCTCAAGCACCACAAGTCCGAACGGCTCGTTCTCGTTGGCATGGACCAGGGCGTCGCAACTGGCGATCACGCCGGCCAGGGCTTCCGGGCTGTGCTCGTAGTCCATGGGGATCACGCGCGGCGAATAGTTGGTGTCCTTGCCCGCGCCGATCAGCAGCAGGTGATAGGGCTCGCCCAGGCGCTCAACGGCGCAGATCAGGCTTTCAATATTCTTCTCCCGCGCGGGGCGGCCGGCGAAGACCAGCAGCCGGGCGTTGGACTTCAGGCCCAGCCGCCTCAACAGCCCGGCGCGGTCGGCGCGGGCGGGATGGAACAGCTCCGTGTCGACGCCTAGGAGTTGGACGCTGACCTTATCGACCCCGGCCTCGGCCAGGCGCCCGGCGATGTGGCGGCTGGGGGCCACCACCCGGTCGAACCGCTGATAGGTCGCCGCCCAACGCTTCATGGCCGGCGCCTCCGCCCAGTCGCCAAAGTGAATGGCGGCCAAGGCCGCGGCGTCGGTATGGCAGAAGCCGACCACCGGAACGCTCAAGGCCTCGCCGGCTTCCAGCGCCGCATGGCCCGGCACGAAGATGTCGCCAGCCTCGATGATGTCCGGTTCCAGCATCCGGATCACCGTCTCCCATTTCGTCATGGAGGCCGGCATCCGGTAGCCATCGCCGAAGGGGAGGCGAGCCGCCGCCACGGTGACCACGCCGTTGGCGTCCAGCCCCGTCGTCGCGCCAGGCACCACGAGCGTATGACCGATGTCGGGTCTGCGCTTCAGCAGCCAGGCGCGCTTCTGATGGAGGTAGCGCTTCACCCCGCCGGAGCGGGGCGCATACATCATCGTGGTGTCGATCAGGTGGAACCCGACACGTCCGGGCGCGCCGAAATGGGGCGCGTCGGCCGGGTTCAGTCGGATCAGGTTCTCGGTGTGGGAATCAGTGACGTCAAACACCCGCGCCCTCTCTTCTGCACTGCCTTCTTCAATGCAACGAACGGCGGAGGCGATTGGTTCTGCCCACGCCAGCCTCGGACCTAAAATATCAGATCGCGCGAGTCTATTCGCTGATTTCTTCGGAGGTTTGACACTGGATCACCCGTTCGTCATCCCGTGCGCGACGCACGGGATGACGGGCGTGACGTTAGTCGTTCAGCGCGCGCGCGTCGTCAGCGTTACGAACCAGCTGAACGAACTCGGCGCGCAGGCCGAAGGGGTCCTGGCCGCGCGCGCCCTGGGCCAGCGCGGCGACCTGCGGCCATCCAAATCGGTCTTCCACGCGGGGATCGCCCCG
>NZ_JANOCX010000023.1:0-5494 GCF_031412415.1 Phenylobacterium sp. | reverse complement strand
GCGCGGCTTCGAGCGGGCCGAGATCGCGGTCATCAGCGGGCTCATCGCGTGCGTCGCTGGTGTGGCGGGAAACCTGTTCGGCGGGGTGGCGAGCGACCGCTGGGTGGCGGCGACAGGTAAGAGCCGGCCGATGTTCATGGTCTGGGTGCTGCTGGCGCTGTTGCCGGTCAACCTGGCCTACCGCCTGATCGACCCCGGAAACCCGCTGTTCTGGCTGTGCATGGTGGTGGCCTATTTTCAGCTCGGCGCCTTCTACGGCCCGACGTTCTCCACGGTGCAGGAGCTGTGCCCGCCGCAGGTCCGGTCCACCGTCGTGGCCTTCTACATCATGAGCTTGAACGTCGTCGGGCTGGGGGTTGGCATCACGGGCAGCGGGATCATGGTCGACGCGCTGATCGCGCGCGGGGTCGACGCGCCCTACAGCTGGACGCTGTTCGCCTTCACCTGCCTCTCAGCCCTGGCGATTCCCTGCTACCTCGCCGCAGCGCGCCTGAGCGCACGACCCGCGCTCGCCAAAACCTGACACGAACTGTCAATTCGCGAAGGTATGTCGCTCTTCAGTTACCTTTGGAGAGTCTCGTGCCCAAGACCCACCCACATCTCGCCGCCGGCCTGCTCGCGGGGGCCAGTCTGCTGGCCGCTTCGGCCGAGGCGCGGCAGGCCAGACACGCCGACACCGTGCTGGAGCTGCGCCAGTACACCTTACATCCCGGCCGCCGCGACGCCCTGATCGAGCTCTTCGAGCAGAACTTCGTCGAAGGACAGGAGGCCGGGGGCATGGCGATCCCGGGCCAATTCCGGGACCTGGACGATCCCGACCGCTTCGTCTGGCTGCGGACCTTCCGCGACATGCCGGCCCGGGCGCGGGCCTTGAACGACTTCTATTTCGGCCCGGTGTGGCAAGCCAACCGCGACGCCGCCAACACGACCATGGTCGATTCCGACAATGTGCTGTTGCTCCGGCCCGCCCTCCCCGGATCGGCGCTGACGCCCAGCGAGGCCGAACGCCCGCCCCTTGGCGCGAAGGGGGATGGGCCGGGTCTGGTCGTCGCGGAAATCCTCTATCTGCGCGCACCGGTCGATCCGGCGTTCCTGACGTTCTTCCAGACCGAGGCCGCCCCCGAACTCGCCAGGGCCGGCGCGAAGGTACTTGGCCTCTACGTCACCGAGACCGCTCCGAACACCTTCCCTCAGCTACCGGTGCGCAACGGCGAGCAGGTCGTCGTCTGGTTCACCAGCTACCCGGACGGCACGGCCTACGAGCAGCGGCGCGCGGTGCTGCGACAGTCGGAGGCTTGGCGGGCGGTTCGCGGCCGCC
Source organism: Phenylobacterium sp. (assembly GCF_031412415.1). Taxonomy (GTDB): domain Bacteria; phylum Pseudomonadota; class Alphaproteobacteria; order Caulobacterales; family Caulobacteraceae; genus Phenylobacterium. The sequence continues at coordinate 4,176 of NZ_JANOCX010000023.1, read as the reverse complement.
TCAGCTTGTGGAGCCATCAGCCGATCCAGACCCTGCGACTACAGCCCACCGCGCGCTCGCGCCTGCATGGCTGACCTGACGTGGGGGCACGCTTTACCCGCCTCGCCGCCCTGTTAGGCTCCCGGCGCTACGGAAAATCGAGGAGCGTTCCAGGTGGCCGAACCGCGTCTGCCCAAGGCCTGCGTCATCGGCGCCGGATGCTCGGGCTTCACGACCGCCAAGCGGCTGAAGGACTTCGGCATACCCTACGATTGCTTCGAGCTGTCCGACGAGGTCGGGGGCAACTGGTACTACAAGAACCCCAACGGGATGTCGGCCTGCTACGAGAGCCTGCATATCGACACGTCGAAGTGGCGCCTGGCGTTCGAGGACTTCCCCGTGCCGTCGGACTGGCCGGACTTCCCGCACCACGCCCAACTCCACCAGTACTTCAAGGACTATGTCGACCACTTCGGCCTTCGCGAGACGATCACCTTCAATACCGGCGTGACCTCCGCCAAGCGCACGGCGGACGGTTTGTGGTCCGTGACGCTGTCAACCGGGGAAACCCGGCTGTACGACGCGCTGTTCGTCTGCAACGGCCACCACTGGAGCCCACGCATTCCCGACTACGAGGGTGAGTTCGATGGGCCCGCCTTCCACAGCCACGCCTATTTCGACCCGTTCGATCCGGTCGACATGCGGGGCAAGAACATCGTGGTGGTGGGCATGGGCAACTCGGCCATGGACATCGCCTCCGAGTTGGCCCAGCGGCCGATCGCCAGGAACCTCTGGGTCTCGGCGCGGCGTGGCGTCTGGGTGCTGCCGAAGTACATGAACGGGAAGCCGGCGGACAAGGCCTCGGCGCCGGCCTGGATCCCGAGAAAGCTGGGCCTCTCCATGGCGCGGAAGATGATCAAGAAGTCGTTGGGCCGGATGGAGGACTACGGTCTGCCCAAGCCTGACCATGAGCCCTTGGAGGCCCACCCCTCGGTCAGCGGCGAGTTCCTCACCCGCGCCGGCTGTGGCGACATCAAGTTCAAGCCCGCGATCCAGCGGCTGGAGGGCAAACATGTCCGTTTCGCCGATGGCAGCGTGGAGGAGGTCGACGCCATCATCTTCGCCACGGGCTACGACATGGGCTTCCCATTCTTCGACGACCCCGACCTAGTCCCGGACGCCGATCACCGCATGCCGCTGTTCAAGCGGATGATGAAGCCGGAAATTCCGAACCTGTTCTACATGGCCCTGGCTCAGCCCCTGCCGACCCTCGTTAACTTCGCCGAGCAGCAGGCCAAGCTGGCGGCGGCCTATCTCGCGGGGCAGTACCGTCCGCCGTCCGCGGGCGAGATGCGCAAGGTCACAGCCCAGGACGAGGCGCGCCATCTGGGCCAGTACTATCCTTCAAAGCGACACACGATCCAGGTCGACTTCAACGTCTATGTCACGGACCTAAAACGAGAAATCGCCAAGGGCGAGAAGCGGGCCAAGGCGGCTGGGAACGCCCTGCCCGTCCCGGCCCGCGCGGAACTGGTGGCGACCTAGTCCGGCAGCGCAAGGTCGCCCGATGCAAGGCGCCGCAGGGTCTCGACGAAGAATTGCGGCTCAAGCTCGGTGATCCGAGCTTCCAGGCTGTTGGCCGTCTCGCCGGGACTGAGCGGCACGGCGCGCGCGGCGATCAGCGGGCCGTTGTCATAGATTTCGTCGACCAGATGGATCGTGACGCCGCTCTCCGTGGCGCCCGATCCGATCACGGCCTCGTGGACGCGGCGGCCGTACATCCCCTCCCCGCCGAAGCGCGGCAGGGGGCCGGGGTGGATGTTCAAGACCCGATTGCGATAGGCGCCCAGCGTGCGGGGGCCCAGGCGTCGCAGATAGCCCGACAGCACCACCAACTCGACGCCGGCGGCTTGCAGCGCTTCGCATAGCCGCGCGTCGGCCGCATCGGGGTCAGCCTGGGTCGCGATAGCCTGCGCCGCGACCCCGTGGTCTCGCGCAAAGCTGAGCGCCGGCGCCGCGCGAGTATTGCTGACCACGAGCCGAGCCTCGGCGGCCAGCGTTCCGGCCTCGATCGCCGCCATGATGGCGCGCAGGCTGGAGCCGTTCCTGGAGGCGAGGAAGCCAAGCTTGAGCGGCGAGACCGTCATCTGGTCAGCGTGTGCTCGAACCGCAGGCCATCGAACGCGGCCTCAACCCCGGTCGGGAGCTGGGCGCTCAGCGCGTCATAGTCCAGGTCGATATGCATGTTGGTGAGGATGGCGCGGCGAGGCTTGATCTTGGCGAGCCACTCCAAGGTCCGATCCACGTGGGCGTGGGTCGGGTGGGGTCGCCAGCGGAGCGCGTCGACGATCCAGACGTCCAGGTCTCGCAGCGCTTCGAAGGCGGCATCGTCCAGGTTCACCACGTCGCTGGAATAGGCGACGTCGCCGAAGCGATAGCCTACGGACCGCACCGCCCCATGATCCTGGTCGAAGGTGACGACCGGGATGGCGCCCGAGGGGCCATGCACGGTCCAGTCCACCCCGTGGGGCGGGATCTCGCGCAGCTCGGCGATGGCCGGATAGCCCGCCTCACCTTGGAAGATGTAGCCGAAACGACGGGTCAGGCTGGCGCCCGTCGGGGCATCGACATGGCAGACGATCCGCGTCCGCTGGCGCAGGGCGAAGGCGCGGATATCGTCGATGCCATGGGTCTGGTCAGCGTGGTCGTGGGTCAGCAACACGCCGTCCAGACGCTTCGCCCCGGCCTCGGAGGTCTGCCAAACGAGATCCGGCGAGGTGTCGACGATCACCGTCGTCTCGTGCTCGGGCCCCTCGCCCTTGCGGCGGACCATCAGCGAGCAGCGTCGGCGGCGGTTCTTGGGGTTGGCCGGGTCGCAGTCACCCCAGTCGCCGTCGGCGCGCGGCACGCCGCCCGAGGAACCGCAACCCAGGATGGTGACTTCCAGCACGCCGCTCATGGCCGGGGTATCCGGTCGAACAGGGCGAAGAAAGCGTCCTCGGTCCGCCGCTCGGCCTCTTCCGGCGTCCAGCCGCGAATCTCGGCCAGCTTGTGGACGATGGGCGACAGATAGGCGGGCTCGTTTCGCCGACCGCGATGGGGCATGGGCGCGAGATAGGGGCAGTCGGTCTCCACGATGATCCGGTCGGCCGGCATGTCGGCGACCACGTCGCGCACATCCTGCGCGGCCTTGAAGGTCGCGATGCCCGAGACCGAGAACCACGCCCCCAGGGCCGCCATGCGCTCCGCCAGCTCGGCCCCCGAGGTGTAGCAGTGCATCAGGATCTTGAAGGGCCCTCGTGAGTAGGCATCCTCCAGCAGCTCGCCCATGACCTCGTCGGCCTCGCGCGTGTGGACCACCAAGGGGAGACCGGTCTCGCGCGCCGCCGCCACGTGCTGGCGAAACACGTCGGCCTGAATGTCGCGCGGGCTAAGGTCATAGTGGAAATCCAGGCCGGTCTCGCCGATCCCCACCACGCGGGGGTCGGCGGCCAGCGCGACAAGTTGCGCCGTCGTCAGGTCCGTATGGTCCTTGGCCTCATGCGGATGGGCGCCGACCGTGCACCAGATGTCGGGCTGGTCGGCCAGGGCGCGGACCTTGGGGAAGTTCTCGATCTTGTCGCAGATATTGACCATCAGCCCGATCCCGGCCGCGCGGGCGCGTTCGATGACGGCCTGACGATCCTCGTCGAATTGCGGAGCGTGCAGGTTGACGTGACTGTCGATCAGCATGGGGTCTCAAGCGCGGGCGGCGGCGCGCAGTTCGGAAATCGCGGAGAAGAAGGCGTCCGCGCGGTCGAGATTGACGGCCTCCACCTCGCGCGGAAGGCGTTGCAGCGTCTCCCACGCCGAGGCCCAGCGATCAAGGCCGCCAAAGCCCTGCGCCACCTGGCGCCGCAAGTGGTCGTGCACCCGCTCGGCGAGACGCTCGATCAGCAGCGAGAATTGCTGCTGCCCCTCCCCGCCCCGGAACCGGTCGGCCAGGGCGAGCGCCATGCCCTCGTCCAGCTTGGGCAGGTTGAGCAGGATCTCGCGGGCCGCGTCGTCGATGGCCACCGCGCCGGCCGCATAGAGGGCGACGGCGCGACCCGGCGCGCCGCCGGACATGCGTGAGACCCGGATCGCGTCCTCGGCGTTGGCGTTGGTGCGCGACTGGACGAAGGCGGCGACCTCATCCTCCGGCAGGGCGTGGAAGGC
>NZ_JANOCX010000022.1:0-4480 GCF_031412415.1 Phenylobacterium sp. | reverse complement strand
GCCAGGCGGCGGCAGATCGCCGTTCAGGTGGTTTGCAGCTGGCTGATCGCCGTGGCGGTGCTGGCCGCCGGCTTGCCCACCCTATCGACCCCGGCCTCAGCACCCGACCACATGGAATGATCCCTTGAACCATCCAACTGGCTTCGTTTTCGCTCTGGCCGCGGTGGCGTGTCTCGCTTGCCCGGCGGCGGCGCATGACATGTGGCTCCAGCCCAAGCGCTTCGTGCAGGCTGCGCCGGGCGAAGCCGCGATGGCCTTCCTGGTCGGACACGGACCGGACCGCCAGAGGTGGGATGTCGACGTCCGTCGGGTCGCGGTCCTGCGAAGCATTGGGCCTAAGGGGACCGTAGACCAGCGTGCAAGCCTGAAACCTGGAGGCCTGGGCGTGGACGTTCCCGTTCGCCTCACGACGCCTGGAGTCCACGTGATCGTCCTGCAAAGCCTTGCGGCCGAGAGCAATCTGCCGGCGCTGCGGTTCAACGACTACCTGAAACAGGAAGGCCTCACGCCGGCGCAGCGGTTTCGCGACGGCCGTGGCATTTCGAACCAGCCTGGCCGTGAAAGCTATAGCCGTCGGGCCAAGACGCTGGTGCAGGTGGGGCCGTCTCGATCCGCGGACCTGGCCGTGCTGACGCGACCCGTAGGGCTCACCCTGGAAATCGTCCCGGAAGCCAATCCCCTCGCGGCTGGGGCGAAGACCCTGCCGGTTCGCGTGATTTTCGAGGGCAAACCTCTGGCTGGGGCGCTCGTGAAGCTCACCAATCTCGATGCGGACAGCGTCCCGGTTGACGCCCGCCTTACCGACCCGCAGGGCCGCGCGACCTTTCAAATTCCGAAGCCCGGCGCCTGGCTCATGAACGTCCTGTGGACCAAGCCGATCTCGGGCCATCCCAAGGCCGATTTCGAGACCACCTTTTCCAGTCTGACCTTCGGGTCGCGATGAACCGACCGGCGCGATCACGGCCGGTTTGACGACGTTCGCATCCTTTTGCGCCCACGCTCCGAATAAGTCCTATGTGGCCTGCTCCGATCAGCCCCAGTCTTTCCGCCGAGGCCCAGGATCCCCGCTCGTGTCTCGCGCCCGAAGGCCACGCCTGATGGGGCGGCGTGAGGCGGATTGCGCGGTCGCCGCGACGCCTGACGACGCGGAGGACATCGTCGCGGTCGCACGGGGCGACAAGCCGCGTTTCGAGGCCCTGTTCGCCCGTTTCGCCCCCAAGGTCAAAACCTACCTTCTTCGACTGGGCGTGGCCCCTGCCGCCGCGGAAGAGCTTGCGCAGGAGACGATGCTCAACGTCTGGCGCCGGGCTCATCAGTTCGACCCGAACCTTGGCACCGGGGCGGCGTGGATATTCACGATCGCGCGTAACCAACGCATCGACGCGCTGCGTCGCGAACGTCACCCCGAGGCTTTGCGGGGTCAGTGGACGATCGCCGTTACGGACGCTCCGACGCCTGAGGATCTATTCCTCATTCGTGAGCAGGCGCGCCGCCTTGAAACGGCCCTGGCCGACCTGTCTCCTGCGCAGATGGAAGTTGTACGCAGATCGTTTCTCGGCGCGGGCCCGCTCTCACAGGTGGCGCGTGACCTAGATTTGCCCCTCGCCACGGCCAAGTCGCACCTTCGACGGGCTGTCGCGCGGCTGAAGGCTGCGCTAGACGAGACGTCGTGACCAACCGAACCCATCCTTCCGAGGTGCTGCTCGCCGACTATGCGAGCGGCGCGTTGCCGACCGCCGCGGGACTTACCGTCTCGGCGCACCTGTCCAGCTGCGCGGCGTGCGCGGGTAAGGTCGATCAGTTGGTGGAAGCGGGCGGCGTGTTGCTCAGCGGCCTGCCTGACGCGCCCCTTGCGCGGGGCGCCCTGGCCGCGACCTTGGCGCGTCTGGACAGTCCGGCGGCCCAGCCCGCGCCGCCGCAGAAAGGTCTCACGGGGGTCGATCTTCCCGCCGTCGTTCTTGCGGTAGGGTTCGGTCCTCGCCGTTGGTTTGGACGCGGGGCGTGGGTCGCCCATACAAAGGCGTCCACCGCTCACGGCTGGCGCAGCTTCATTCTGTCTCTCCCTGCCGGAGGCCGCCTGCCGGCGCATGGCCACAGGGGTCTGGAACTCACAGCGGTGCTGCAGGGCGCCTTCGCCGATGACACCGGTTGGCATGGACCGGGCGATTTCGTGACGGCGGATCACGCCGTCGAGCATGATATCGTGGTCAGCGCCCAAGGCCGCTGCGTCTGCCTGGTCTCGACACAGGGACCTTTCCTCTGGCGCAATCCTTGGCTTGGCGCACTTCGACCCCTCACCGGCCTCTAGAGGGAGGCCGACGACTTCGCCGTGGTGTCGTCGGCGATCCCGGGCGCCAACCGGTCCGCGGCGCCTGACGAGGGTGGGCGTCGGCCGTCAGGGGCTGTTCTCATCTGGCCGGGGGGCGGCTTCGGACCGGCTCCGCGCGACCACGCTCAGGAAGCCGTCCGGCAGCGGGCGCTGCAGGGCGGCGGCTTCGGACCAGGGGGCGGTCATCCAGGTCTCGCAGTCCTGCGGCGTGGTGAGGATCACCGGCATGGCCTTGTCGTGGACCTGGGCCACCTCGGCGTTGGCGTTCGTGGTCAGGAAGCCGAACAGGTCGCAGGTCTCCCAGCCGGTCCTGATCTTGCGCACGCAGCCATGGTCGAGGGTGTGGACGCCGGCGAAATAGGCCAGCGGCCGGCCGTCGGCGGGCGCGAACCAGACGTTCTGGCGCGAGCCGCCGACCTGGTCGGGCTCGCAGAAGGCCGTGAGGGGGACGAGGCAGCGGTTGGCGGGCTCGAGATAGGGCTTCCAGTGGCGGCTGGCGGTGTTGCGGACATTGGTCGTGCCCTTGTCGGGCTCCAGGCGCAGCAGCTCGGCGAAGTCCGCGTCGCTCACGGCCTTGCCCTTGGCGCGCAGTTTGTCGGCCCGCTTGCCCGCCGCGTCCATGAGCGCCTTCCTCGAGCTGGGCAGGCCCCAGCGGGCGAAGGCGACCGTCTGGCCGCCCAGTCCGTCGTGTCGCAGGATGGGGGCGCGATAGTCGGGATAGAGCTGGGTCTTCCAGGTCATGTCGAGATTGGCCTGACCCTCGGCCGCGCCGGCCGGCAGCGGCAAGCGCCGGCCCAGGAAGTCCTCGTGGGCCTTGGCCCAGCCGAGGAGGTCGACGTCGAGTTCGTAGAGGTTGCACATGGCCAGAAGCTTCGCTCTGGCCGCTCCGGCGGTCAAATCCGCACGGTGATCGCGGTCCGCTCGCCGCAGCGCCCGCACTTGACCTGGCGGGCCACGTCGCCCGGCGTGGAGTCCGGGTGCAGGCGGCTCATGGCCTCGGCCCGCGTCCATTCGACCTGGCGGCCGCAGGGGCGGCAGGCGAGCTTCAGGGTCTCGTGTGGGCCCATGGTCCGCGCCAGGGTCTGGAACATCTGCATCAGGGCCGCTCCGACATCGGCACGGCCGCGAGCGGGGCGATGTCCACCGCCAACTCGCAGGCGACCTGGCCACAGCCCATGGCGTGTTCCAGGGCGATGACGCAGACCTCCGGTCCCCAGGCCCCGACCATGACGGCGGCGACGAAGAACCGGGCCTCGCAAACGCCGCAGCCGACGAGCAGGCAGCCGTCGATGGCGGCGAGCATCGGCTTGACGGGCAGGCGGTCGCGCAGGTCGGGCTCCAGGGTCGCGTACCAGCGCTGGTGCAGCGGCTCGACCAATCCGGCGGGCGCGTCATAGAGCAGCTTCTGCCAGGCGCCGGGCGGCTGGGCGCGATATCGCCCCGGGCTCGCGCAGGCCGGACAGGCCGGACGGCGGTTCCAGAGGCTGTAGCGGGGGCCGAACCAGCCGGACATCTGGTGCAGATCGACGCCGGTGACGCCAGGGCAGCCGCGGGCGTCGCAGAGAAGATCGACCCGGGCGCCGCTGGCCAGCAGGGCGCCGACGTCTTCTGTCCAGCTCGGTACGAAATAGTCCTGCGCCCGCATCGGCCCGGGTTAGGCCCCGGATGGGCGGACTGGCAAGTCAAATGTTCTGTATTTGTTCGCGGCGGGCCGGCGCCGTCACCCGACAGGGCCAAGGCGCCGGTGTCCGGACGAAAGGCGGAGAACCTGAGGGGCCGGCGACGCCAGAACGCCGCACGCAAGACCGAGGAGGCCTGCCGCCAGCAGCGCCGCCCTCGGACGTTGGCGCAGGAGGTCGGCCAACCCGGCCTGGGGATGGGACGCCTCCGTCGCAGGGGTCGCGACATGGCCGGCCTCGGTCAAATCGAGCGGCTGTTCGGGGGTTCCCGGCTCGCGGCGATCCCACGCGACCTGCAGATCGGGATCGCCCGCGCTGGTGACGCGGCGGGTTTCGGGGGGCGGGGCGTGGCCGCCCTCGAGTTTCGGATCGTCCATGGTGGGCTCCTGGCCGACCCGGATGGGCGGCGCCGCTCGGCAAACCCGCCGACGTCAGGTCCGTTCCGGGCCGCAGGACGCGGGGTGCGCGTCAA
>NZ_JANOCX010000021.1:0-31482 GCF_031412415.1 Phenylobacterium sp. | reverse complement strand
CGTCCAGCGGCTGGCGAGCGGCCTCTTCACGGAAACCACGGGGACCCCGGGCTTCACCCAGGCGATCGGCGCCTCGGCGTTGAACGTCAGCCGCACCGACGCGCGCACCTTCTACGACCTGCCTGGCGCCGTCCGGAGCTTCCAAGGTGGTGGCAGCGCCTCGCCCCTGGCCGAGGTCGCGGCCTTCACCCCCGGGTTCAACTTCCCCTCCGATTGGAAAGCGTTCCTTTCGGCGCAATACGACTTGCCGTTCGCTTGGGCGGAAGGCGTGCGGGTGGGCGTCGATATCGTCGGCACAAAGACGAACGACGGCCTCTACATCCGTGACACCCGCGCCGTGCCGCTCGTCATCAACGGCGCTCTGGCTCGTTTGCCGGATGGCCGTATCCGCTACGACTCGGTGAATGCTACCGCCGCTCAACGCGCCGCGGCCGGCGTCAGCTCGGTCAGCCCCAACTCATCGAACCGCGATCTGGTCTTCTACAACCACGATAAGGGCTATGCGGTCGTCGCCGCCTTGTCGCTCTCGAAGTCCTTCGACTTCGGCCTCGACCTGACCGGCAGCTACACCTATCAGAACATCAAGGACTTCTCCTCGTCCCTGCGGTTCTCCTCGACCCAGAGTTCCAGCTACCAGTCGCCGGCGGGCATCGATCCTAACGAACCGGCCTACGGCACCTCGTACGAAGAGATCGAGCACGGCTTCAAGTTCGAAGCCAGCTACGCTCGCAAATTCTTCGGCGATCTGGACACCCGCGCGACCCTGTTCGGCGAGCGTCGGAACGGTCGGACCACCAGCTTCGTCATGTCCGACGCCACCACGGGCCGCGGCCCGGTGTTCGGCGTCAATCGCGGCTCCAACCACCTGCTGTACGTGCCTCAGATCTCGGGCGGCGGCGGCGCCAGCGGCCTCGACTACGGGCCGGTGACCTTCGCCGACGCGGCTACCCGCGACAACTTCCTGCGACTGGTCCAGCAGTTCGGCCTGTCCGAGAACCAGATCCAGGACAAAGGCGTCTTCAAGAACGATGACATCAACGTCCTCGACCTCCAGATCAGTCAGCAACTGCCGTCGCTGATCGCCAGCCACAAGTTCCGCGTCGTCCTGGACATCCAGAACGTGCTGAACCTGCTGAACGACAAGTGGGGCATCGTCGACGAGTATACCGACGTCACCAACGTGGTGAGCGTCGCGTGCGCCAACGCCGCCGGCGTTGCGGTCGCGGCCGGCGATTTCGCCTGCCCGCGCTACCGCTACTCGAACTTCAACGCGAGCGCCTTCAACAAGAACATCAACACGGGCCGATCACTCTGGACCATCCAGGTCGGCCTCCGCTACGAGTTCTAAGCTTCTCGCAGCGACGGAATCGAAGGGGGGGGGCGCAGCGGTGCGGCCGCCCGTTTCTTATGCCCCGCTTGACCTTGGCCCCGCATCCGCCCATCTGCGCGCGTCCGATCAGAGTAGGAAGACCATGACCGTCCTCGTCCCCGCCGAATGGGCTCGCCACCGCGCCATGTGGCTGGGTTTCCCCAGCCATGCGGAGCTGTGGGAGGAGGACCTGGCCCAGGCCCAGGCCGAGGTCGCCGCCCTGGCCCGCGCCCTGGCCGGTCCCGGCGCAGAGCGCGTGCGCCTGCTGACCGGTTGCGACGCCGGCGAGGCCGATGCTCGGCGGCTGCTGGGCGACGCGGCGGGCGTGGAGATCGTCCCCGGCCGGTTCGGCGACATCTGGCTGCGCGACACCGGCCCGATCTTCGCCAAGGGCCCCGCGGGCGACAGCGCCCGGGGCTTCCGGTTCAACGGCTGGGGCGGCAGCTACGAGCTGGAGCACGACGACGAGGTGGCCGGCCAGATCGCCCAGGCTTCCGGCGTTCCCCTGGTCCAGCACGACTTCATCCTGGAGGGCGGCGCCGTCGACCACGACGGGATCGGCACGGTGCTGACCACCGGCCAGTGCGTGCTCAATCCCAACCGCAACCCCGGCTGGACGGAAGCCGCCGCCGAGGCCGCGCTGGCCACGGCCCTGGGCGCGCGCAAGGTGCTGTGGCTGGGCGATGGCCTGGCCAACGACCATACCGATGGTCACGTGGACAACCTGGCCCGCTTCGCCGCACCGGGCGTCGTGGTCTGCCCCATGGCCTATGGCCGCGGCGACGTGAACGTCGAGGCCTATGACGACGCCGCGCGGCGCCTGGCCGCCATGACCGACGCCGACGGTCGCCCGCTGCAGGTGGTCCGCGTGCCCTCGCCGGGCTGGATCGACAGCCATGAGGGCGGCGCCGCGCCCGCCAGCCACATGAACTTCATCATCGCCAATGGCGCCGTGATCATGCCCACCTATGGCGAGAGCCGCGCGGCGACCTTCGCGCTAGAGGCGCTCAAGACCGTGTTCCCCGATCGCCAGGTCATCGGCCTGCCGTCCGACGCCATCCTGACTGGCGGCGGGTCCTTCCACTGCATCACCCAGCAGGAGCCCGCCTGATGGCCCGCACGATCAACGTCGCGGCGATCCAGACCGCCTACGGCATGGACCTGGCCGCCAACATCAAGACGACCGAGGGCTTCATCCGCCAGGCCGCCGCCGCCGGCGCCCAGGTCATCCTGCCGTCCGAACTGTTCCAGGGTCCGTACTTCTGCGTCGCCCAGGAGGAGCGCTGGTTCGCGGAGGCTCATCCGTGGCGGGAGCATCCCTGCGTCACCGCGCTCGCCCCGCTGGCCGCCGAGCTGGGCGTGGTCCTGCCGATCTCGATCTTCGAGCGCGAGGGCCCGCACTATTTCAACAGCCTGGTGATGGTCGACGCCGACGGCGCGCTGATGGGGCTCTACCGCAAGAGCCATATCCCCGACGGCCCGGGGTACATGGAGAAGTACTATTTCCGGCCGGGCGACACGGGCTTCAAGGTCTGGGACACCCGCTTCGGACGCCTGGGCGTCGGCATCTGCTGGGACCAGTGGTACCCGGAGGCCGCCCGCGCCATGACCCTGATGGGCGCCGAGGTCCTGCTCTATCCCACCGCTATCGGCTCGGAGCCGCACGACGCCAGCCTGGACACCGCCGCCCCGTGGCGCCGCGCCATGCAGGGCCATGCCGTCTCCAACGTCATCCCGGTGGTGGGCGCCAACCGCATCGGCTTCGAGCCCTGGGACGGCTATCCCAATGGCGGCCAGCAGTTCTATGGCTCCTCCTTCATCGCCGACCATCGCGGCGACCTGGTCTCGACCCTGGGCCGCGACGATGAGGGCTTGGTGCAGGCGAGCTTCGATCTCGACTTCCTGGCCGCCCACCGCGCCGCGTGGGGCTTCTTCCGCGACCGCCGGACCGACCTCTACGGCGCGTTGACGGCGCCGCGCCCGGCCTGATTGAATCGGGCGTGATCCAGACGTCCCGCCTCATCCTGCGTCCCTTCCGGGAGGACGACCGCGACGCCTTCGCCGCGATGAACGCCGACCCGCGCGTGGGCGACTGGCTGGGCGGGGTCAGCGACCGGGCCGCCAGCGACGCGATCCTCGACCGCATCAACGCCCATATCGAGGCTCACGGCTGGGGCCTGTGGGCCGCCGAGCGCAAGTCCGAGGCGCGGATGGTCGGCATGATCGGACTTTCCACCGTCAAGGCCGAGGCCTTGCCGGTCGGACCGGCCATCGAGATGGGCTGGCGTCTCGCCCCCGAGGCCTGGGGCCAGGGCCTGGCCGGCGAGGGCGCCCAGGCCGCCCTCGACTGGGGCCTCGCCAACATCGACACGCCCGAGATCATCGCCTTCACCGCGGCGACCAACCTCAAGTCCCAGTCGGTCATGACCCGCATCGGCATGACGCCCGACCCGTCCCGCGACTTCGATCACCCCCGGCTGGCGGAGGACCATCCCCTACGCCGCCATGTCGTCTACGCGAGGCGCCGATGAGACTCGAGACCGAGCGCCTGATCCTGCGCCGCTTCGACCAGCCCGGTGACCGCGACGCCTTCGCCGCCATCTGCGCCGACCCGGTGGTCATGGACTGGCTGGGCGGGACGCTCACCCGCGACGAAGCCGACGCCCGCGTCGACCGGGTGGAGGCGAGCTGGGAGGCCAACGGCCACGGCCGCTTCCTGGTGGAGCGAAAGTCCGACGGCGCCTTCCTGGGGTGGAACGGGATCATGCGGGCCTTCGAGACCCTGCCCATCGCCGGGGTTCCGGAAATGGGATGGCGGCTGGTGCGCGAGGCCTGGGGTCAGGGCTACGCCACCGAGGCGGCGGCCGCCGTGTTCGCCGACGGGTTCGGGCGCTTGGGCCTCCCCGAGATCTGGGCCTTCACCGCGCCCAGCAACCTGCGTTCTCAGGCGGTGATGACGCGCCTGGGCATGGTCCGGCGTCCGGAGTTGGACTTCGAGTATCCCGACCAGCCGGTAGACGGGCCGTTGCGCCAGTCGGTGGTCTTCATCGCGACGGCCTAGCAGCCGCTGGGCGCGGTCCGGGCGCGGGCGATCTCGGCGTGGGCCCTGCGCATGTCGGACTGGAACGCCGGGTCGCCGTGCAGGGTCGCCACCATGGCCGAGGCCAGGGTGCGGCCGGCTTCGATGTCGCTGGGATAGTGAACGCCGCAGATGGCGCGGCTGTCGCCCACGGACTTGCCCACCGCCAGCACCGAATCGGCCTTCGCGGGCTTCAGCTCCGCCAGGATCAGCGCCCAGGCCCAGCCGGTCATCGAGTGCCCCGACGGATAGGAGGCGTTGGTCTTCATCCAGTCTTCGCGCGGCACGCAGATCGCCCGGTCGTCGCCGATCATCGGCCGCGGCCGGTTGTAGGCGTCCTTGGCGGGTGTGCCGATGGTCCTCACGTCCAGCTCGATGCGGTGGAGAACCTTGAGCGTGGCGGGGGTGTTCGTCTCGTCCAGGGCCACGCCCATCTTGCAGGCGTACTGCTTCAGCGCCCCGCCGCCCCACAGGTCGTTGTCGACGATGGCCTGGGCCCAGCGCGGGCTGCCCTCCAGCGAGCGGGTCTCCAGGTAGCGGGCGCGGTCGGCCTTGCCCTGCAGGCTGTCGGGCGTGGGCGGCGGACCCAGCAGGGCCGCGCCGTTCAGGTCGTCCTTCGACAGATAGCCGGTCAGGGTGGTGGGGATGGGGTTGAGAGGGGCCGCCAGGCTCGGGTCGACCGGCGGCGCGGCGGGCGCGAGCGCGGAGCAGGCGGTCAACAGGGCCACCAGGGCGGCGCCGGCGAGGATCGAGGAGGTGCGGACCATCAGGCGTTTCTAGAACGCCATTCCGCGATTGGGAACGGCTCTTCCTCCCCCGTGACCCACGGCGACGGGGGAGGAAAAACGGTCAGCGCAGGACGGTCAGGCCGTTCTTGATCACGGTGGCGCCGCGTTCCTTCACGCGGGCCTCGAACGATATGTTCTTGCCGTCCTTCCACAGGTCGACGGTGATCGTGTCGCCCGGGAAGACCGGGGCGGAGAACCGCGCCTGGTGGCTCAGGATCTGGTCGGGGTCGAAGTCGGTGATCGCCTGCAGCACGGCGCGGCAGGTGATGCCGTAGGTGCACAGCCCGTGCAGGATCGGGCGCGGGAAACCGGCGCGCTTGGCCACGTCAGGATCGGAGTGCAGCGGATTGCGGTCGCCGTTCAGGCGATAGAGCAGGGCCTGATCCTCGCGGGTGGTGAAGTCCACCGACAGGTCTGGCGCCCGGGTCGGGACGACATGGGGTTCCGGCGCCCCTTCCGACGGGCCGCCGAACCCGCCGTCGCCGCGGGCGAAGGTGGAGCCGGTCAGGGTGGCGACCTTCTCGCCCTTCTCGTCGGTCCAGATGGTTTCGTTGATGATGACGGCGCCCTTGCCCTCGCCCTTGTCGAAGGCGCCGGCGGTGCGGCCCTGCGCGGTGTAGGTCCCGTGCGCGGTCAGCGGCTTGTGCAGTTCCACCTTCTGCTCGCCATGCACGACCATCAGGAAGTTGATCTGGCTGGGACGATGGCCGGCGGGCATCTCCGGCGCCGGTCCGGCCGACCCACGCAGGCCCGAGGCCAGGACGGTGGCGGCGGTCGGAATGACCTTGAGATTCTTCTCATAGACGAAGGGAAGTTCCGTCTCGTTCATGGGGTCCTGGCCCATGCCGACGCCCAGGGCGTACAGCATCACGTCCTTGTCGCCATAGGTGAAGGTGCGGGGGGCCGTCTTCTGATCGAGAATGTCGGGGTAAAAAATCGCCATGAAAATGTATCCTCCGGTATGTCGCCTTGTCGGCGTTTCGATATGCGGCGGATTGAAGCCGTTCGGGTGGCCGGAGGCAAGACGCGCGCGAGCCCATTTGCCGCCTTGGCAAGCATCGGGTAGAAGCGGCGACCTTGTCGGAGCCAGCTTGTAACGGCGCGCCGACGTCCAACTTCAATCGCCCAGGATCATCTCAGCAATGGCGACGACCACTCAAACCGGCATGGGCCAGCTCACCGGCAATGTGCTGTTCTACAAGAAGCCGGAGCCGCTCTCCATCGACCTGCACAAGGGTCTGGGCGTCAAGCGCATGGACGGCCCGTTCAATTTCGCCCGTGAGGGCCACGCCATTCCGCTGACGGTCACCGAATTCAGCCTCGCCGGCGTCTGCGGTCCGATCATCTTCGTCGGCGACGAGAAGATCCCGCTGATGGTCATGGGCCTGAACCCGGGGACCAACATGTTCCTGCAGGAAAACGGTCTGTTCGAGCCGGGCGTCTACGTGCCGGCCTATATCCGCCGCTATCCGTTCGTGTTCGCCAACGACACGAGCGCCGGCCAGATGATCCTCTGCATCGACCGCGCCGCCGAGTTCGTGGTCGAGGGCGGCGACATGACCTTCTTCGACGATAAGGGCGAGCCCACCGAGTACACCCAGGGCTGTATCCAGTTCTGCAACGACTACGAGACCGAGCGCCAGCGCACCCTCAGCTTCGTTCAGATCCTGAAGGACCTGGACCTGTTCGAGCTGAAGACCGCCAACTTCACCCCCACCAATGAAGACGGCACCGCCGGCGAGCCCCAGAAGGTCGCCGACTATTTCGGCGTCTCCGAGACCAAGCTCAACGCCCTGCCGGCCGACAAGTTCGTCGAGCTGCGCGACAACGGCGCCCTGGGCCAGATCTACTGCCACCTGACCTCGCTGGTCGGCTGGGACCGCCTGATCGCGCTCGCGACCTCGCGCATGCCCGCCCAACCCCAGGCGGCCAACGCCTAGGACGACTTGACGCCCACCCTCCCCCTTGTGGGGAGGGTGGATGCTATCGCGCGAACACGCTCCGCGTCAGGCAGGAGAAGACCAGGCGCCCCGCCTCGTCCAACAGGTCGTGCTGGGCGATGACGATGCCCTTGCCGTCGCCGACGGGGTCCTTGCCCATCACCGTCATCCGCCCGCGCAGCAGCTCGCCGGCCGGCGGGTTGCGCGCCCAGCGCAGGGCGTCGACGCCCAGGCGCTTGGTCTGCGGCCACGCCATCGCCGAGGTTGAATCCAGCCGGCACCAGATCGCATAGACCATGGCGTCGGGCGCCCCGCGCTCGGCCGGCCAGCCAGGGGCGAAGGCGGCGATGAAGGCGTCCAGCGCGTCGGCGTCCACGGGGATCTCCCCCAGGGACACCACCTGACCCATCTCGATATCGTCGAATGACGCGGGCATGGCCTGAACTCCGGAACAACGGTGATTCGCCGATGATGGCGGGTGAACGCGACAAGTCGAGTGTGGCCGCGCAACACTTGGCCCCAAGCATAGGCCACCCCATCCTGATGTCTAAGATGGGGACGCCGATGCCGAATTTCCTGGAGACCGATCGCCTGGTCCTGCGGCCGTTCACGACGGACGATCTGGAGCACCTGGTCGAGCTCGACAGCGATCCTCGGGTGATGACCTTCCTGACCGGCGGCAAGCCGACGCCGCGGGCGACCTATGTCGAAAACCTGCCGCTCATGATCGCTGGGCGCGGACGTCTGGAGCGCTGGATATGGGCGGCGCGGGAAAAAGCGAGCGGCGTCTTCGTGGGATGGTTCTCGCTACGCCCCGATCCGGCCGGCGATCCCGACGAGGCCGAGCTCGGCTACCGCCTGCGCCACGCCGCCTGGGGGCGTGGTCTGGCGACCGAGGGCGCGGCCCGCCTGTTGGAGGTGGCCTTCGAGGAGCTCGGCCTCCGGCGCGTCCACGCCCAGACCATGAGCGTCAACCTGGCCTCGCGCCGGGTGATGGAGAAGCTCGGTCTCACCTATGTCCGCACCTTCTTCGACGACTGGCCCGAGGTCATCGCCGGCGCCGAGCACGGCGAGGTCGAGTACGAGCTGACCCGCCTCGCCTGGGACTGGCGCGCCGACGCCTGGCGGCTCCGCGCCCTGGCCCGCCGACTGCCGGACATTCCCCGCTGGGTCGAGCTCCGCGCCGGCCTGCTGCGGGGCGAGGGCGAGGTCTTCGGCCTCACCGAGACGCCTGAACTGTCGTTCGTCTACCGCGACGGGGACGGGGAGACGGTCCTCCTGTTCGGCCCGCCCGACGAGGCCGCCTTCGCCCAGGCCCTGACCCACGATGTCGAGGCGGTGCTGGCCGGATCCGAGCAGGCCGCCTGGCTGGCGGAGCGCCTGCCGGACTGGACCTTCGAGCGCGGCCTGCTGCACCTGTCGGCCGATCCGTCGCGCCTGCCCTTGCCTGACGCGGGCGATGTGCGGTTCGTCGACGTGACCGCCCTGGCCGATGTTCCCTTGCCGGACGATCTGCGCGAGGAGCTGGCGACCTATCCCGACGGCGCCCCGGTCAGCGCCTCCTTCGTCGACGGGCGCCCGGTGGCCTTCTGCTACCCCGGCGCGGTGACCGAAACCCTGTGGGACGTCTCCATCGACACGGTTCCGCAATTCCAGCGCCAGGGCCACGCCGGGCTGTGCGCCGCCCACATGATCGCCCACATGGGGGCCCAGGGCCGCGCGGCGGTCTGGGATGCGGTGGAGGACAATCCCGCCTCCTGGAAGCTCGCCGAAAAGCTCGGTTTCACGCGCATGGACGAGATCGCCATCTTCACCGCGCCGGGGGCGTGATACGAACCTGCCGATGGCGAGTGGATGGATGATCGGGGTGATGGTGGAGCTGGCGGGCGAGCCCGCGCCCCTGCGCCATTTCTTCGCCGTCGGCCATGAGGACCGCAACAAGGCCGAGTGGACCGCCATCGACCGCGCCATGCTGATCGGCGGCGTGGCCACCAGCCCCTTCGGCGGCCTGGAACCGGTGCATGTGGTCAGCGAGCTGTCGGCCCAGACGGTCCGCGCCCTGGCCCTGAAGGCCGGCGAGGTCCGCCCCCTCGGCTGGAAGTGGCCAAGGCGCTGGATCACGCTGTAGCGCCGCATCCGCCGCGCCAGCCACAGCGTAGCTTTGCGGATTGCTCCTCGCGGGCCATATAGCGGGCGTAGCTTGTCGGGATGAACGGATGACGCGTTTCTTCGCCCAGATCTTGGCGGCCCTGGTCGTCCTGACGGCGTTCCCCGCCCTGGCCCAGCCCGTCGACACCGGCCACTTGGTGGCCGAGCTGGTGGCCCGCGACGCCACGGTGACGCCCGGCGCCACCACCTACGTCGCCCTGCGCCAGAAGATCGACAAGGGCTGGCACACCTACTGGCGAAACTCCGGCGACAGCGGCGAGGCGACCCGCATCGTCTGGACCCTGCCCCCCGGCTGGACCGCGGGCGACATTGTCTGGGCCACGCCCCAGCGCCAGCCGACCGGCCCGCTGATGAACTACGGCTATCATGACGAGGTGCTGCTGCCCGTCGCGATCACCGTCCCGGCGAGCGCCAAGCCGGGCGAGACCGTCACGCTTAAGGCCGCCGCGGCCTTCCTGGTCTGCGAGGAAATCTGCGTCCCCGAGGACGCCGTCCTGACCCTGACCCTGACGGTGGCCGACGGCCTGGCCCAGCCCGATCCCACCTGGGGCGCGGCCATCGCCAAGGCCCTGGCCGACGCGCCTGGTCCCGCGGGCCTCACGGGCGTCTTCGCCAAGCAGGGCGCCAGTGTCGCGCTCGCCGTCACCGGCGCGGCCCTGAAGGGCGTCGATCTCTCGGAGGCCTACTTCTTCCCCTTCGACTCCAGCATCCTCGACCACGCCAAGCCCCAGCCCATCGAGCGCGGGCCTGACGGCCTCACCCTGACCCTGACCCCCGGATACGCCTTCCAGGAGGGCGCGGGCCCCAAGGCCATGAGCGGCGTGCTGAGCCTGGGCGACAAGGCCTATGAGATTTCCGCCGATGTCGGCGCGCTTCCGGCCGGCGCCTCGGGCCTCGGCCCGCCGCCCAAGTCCTCGGGCGGCGACGGCGGGTCTCTCAGCCTGCCGCTCGCCGCGGCCTTCGCTTTCCTGGGTGGGCTGATCCTCAACCTGATGCCCTGCGTCTTCCCGATCCTGGCCATGAAGGCCGCCTCCCTGGCCGGCCACGCCCATGATCGGCGCGCTGCCCAGGCCCAGGGCCTGGCCTTCCTCGCCGGCGTCCTGGCGACCTTCCTGGCCCTGGCCGGCGCCTTGATCGCCATTCGCGCGGGCGGAACGGCCGTGGGCTGGGGCTTCCAACTGCAGTCACCCCCGGTGGTGGCGGGCCTGGCCCTGCTGATGCTGGCCGTCGCGCTGAACCTCTCGGGGGTGTTCGAGGTCGGGACCTCGCTGCAGGGCGCGGGCTCTGGCCTCGCCAGCCGCCAGGGCCTGGCCGGCGCCTTCTTCACCGGGACGCTGGCCGTCGTGGTGGCCGCCCCCTGCACCGCGCCTTTCATGGCGCCCGCCCTGGGCTGGGCCCTGACCCAGAGCGCCCCGGCCGCGCTCGCCATCTTCCTGGCGCTCGGCCTGGGCTTCGCCGCCCCGTTCGCCCTGGCCGCCTTCGTGCCGGGCCTGCTGGCGCGCCTGCCCAAGCCCGGCCCCTGGATGGATGGCTTCAAGAAGCTGATGGCCTTCCCGATGTACGGGACCGCCGCCTGGCTCGTCTGGGTGCTGACCATCCAGGCGGGGAACACAGCGCTCGCCCGTGTCTTCGCCGCCGCCGTCGTCCTGGCGCTCGCCGCCTGGCTGCTGGGCGTGGCGCAGCGCCGGCATGCCGAGGGCGGCAAGCCCCTTGTCCTGACCGGCCTGGGCGCGGCCCTGTCCATCGCCGCCATCGCCGCGGCCGTCTGGCCCAGCTACGGCGGGCCGCAGGTCGCCTCGACGCAACCTGCCAAGGGCGGCGCGCCCACGGTCCCCTATGAGGCCTACAGCCCCGAGAAGGTCGCCGCCGCCCAGGCCGCCGGCAAGCCGGTGTTCGTCAACTTCACCGCCGCCTGGTGCGTCACCTGCCAGGTGAACGAAAAGGTCGCCTTCGCCACCCAGGGTGTGGCCGACGCCTTCAAGGAAACCGGCGCGGTCTATCTGAAGGCCGACTGGACCCTGAAGGACGCGGTCATCGCCGCCGAGCTCGCCAAGCATGGCCGCGCCGGGGTTCCGCTCTATCTCGTGTATGGCGCGAAGGGCGGCGACGGCGTTATCCTGCCTCAGATCCTGACCGAGGGCCTGGTCGTCCGCGCCTTGAAGGACGCCCAGACCCGCTGACCCGAGGTTCCCATGACGTCTGCTTACAAGCTCGCCCTGGCCGCCACCGTTTCGCTCGGCTTGGCCACCAGCGCCGTCGCCGCCCCCGTCCTGGGCCAGCCCGCCCCGGGCTTCACCGCCAAGGATGGTGACGGCAAGACCCGCTCGCTCGCTGAGTTCAAGGGCAAGACCGTGGTCCTGGAATGGACCAACGGCGGCTGTCCCTATGTGAAGAAGCACTACGACTCGGCCAACATGCAGGGCCTGCAGAAGAGCGCCACCCAGGACGGCGTGGTTTGGCTGACCCTGATCTCCTCGGCGCCGGGCAAGCAGGGTTATGTGGCGCCGGGTGAGGCCAAGACCTGGAAAGCCTCGACGGGAGCCGGCTCCACCGCCCTGCTGCTGGATCCTGCCGGCCAGGTCGGCAAGATCTACGACGCCAAGACAACCCCCCACCTGTACGTGGTCGATAAGGCCGGGACCCTCGTCTACCTGGGCGGCATCGACGACAAGCCGGTGGCCGATCCCGCCAGCCTCAAGGGCGCCAAGAACCACGTGGTCGCGGCCCTCGCCGACGTGAAGGCCGGCCGCGCGGTGTCGACCCCCGCCTCCAAGCCCTACGGCTGCTCGATCAAGTACGCGGAGTAGCTAGACCTGCCCCTCGGGCGGCGAGGTGATGACCTCGACATTGTCGTTGAGCAGGTAGCCTAGGTCCTGGACAGCCTGGACGCGGGCCTTGTCGGTCGCCGCGTCTTCTAGGGCCTTGAGCTTCAGCGGCAGGTCCTCGGCGATCCCCTTGAGGATGCACTTCAGGTCGCCATCCGTGCCGCGCTTGGCCAGCGCGAAGTGGCCCTGCATGTCCAGCGCGGCCAGTTCGCCGATCGCCTGTTTGAAGGCGGGCGTCGGCGGCCCGGCCTTGAACGCCTCGACGGCGGCCTTCAGGGCGCCGGCGCGGGCGACGATGTCGGCGAACAGGGGCTCCTTGGCCACCGAGACGGCGGGCGGCGGTGGGGGCGGGCTGATCCCGGCCGAGCCCGGCGGCGGGGCGGCGGCCAGCCACAGGACGGCGACGGCGGCGACGGCGGCGCAGGACATGGGCGACCCTTCTGGCGGATTGGCGAAAGACAGCGCTTTGGGCTTTTGCTACGCCCGCAGGGTAAACGCGTCGCTACCGTTGGAAGAGGGCCGAACTTAGCCGCATGCTCAAAGCCGCCTGGTCCCGTCTGGAAGCCGCCGCCCACAACGCCCGCGACCGCCGCATCGACAGTCTGTTTTCGGCCGAGCCCGACCGGGTGGCGGCCCTGTCGCTGGAGGCCGCCGGCCTTTACCTGGACCTATCCAAGCAGCCCTGGTCGAAAGCCGATCTCGCCGTCGCCCTGGACCTCGCCCGCTCCGCCGGGATCGAGGCCGCCCGGGACGCCCACTTCGCCGGCGCCGTGGTCAACGCCTCGGAGGGGCGCGCGGCCCTGCACATGGCCCTGCGCGCCCCGCCCGGCGCGAACTTCAAGGCTGACGGCGAGCCGGTCTCGGCGGGCGTCGACGCCGTCCGCGACGCTATGCGCGCCTTCGCCGACGCGGTGAACTCAGGCGCCAAGCGCGGGGCCACGGGCAAGGCCTTCAAGTCCATCGTCCACATCGGCATCGGCGGGTCGGACTTCGGACCCCGCCTGGTCTGGGACGCCCTGCGTCCGCTGGCGCCGGCCATCGACCTGCGCTTCGTGGCCAATGTGGACCCGGCCGACATGGCTCTGGCGCTCAACGGCCTGAATCCGGACGAGACCCTGGTCGTGGTGGTCTCCAAGACCTTCACCACCCAGGAGAGCATGACCAACGCCCAGATCGCGCGCCGCTGGCTGCGCGCCGCGCTGGGCGGCGCGGGTGACGCCCATCTCATCGCGGTCTCCGCCGCGCCGAAGGAGACCGCCGCCTTCGGCGTCCCTGCCGATCAGGTGTTCGGCTTCGGCGAGTGGGTGGGCGGTCGCTACTCCGTCTGGTCCTCGGTCGGCCTGTCGTGCGCCATCGCGCTCGGTTGGGAGGCGTTCGAGAGCCTGCTGGCCGGCGCCCACGCCATGGACCGCCACTTTCAGACCGCGCCGCTCACGGCCAATGCCCCGGTCCTCCTGGCGCTAGCCCACATCTTCAACCGCAACGGCCTGGATCGCCCTGTCCGCGCCGTCGTGCCCTACGCCCAGCGCCTGCATCTGCTGCCGACCTTCCTCCAGCAGCTGGAGATGGAGTCCAACGGCAAGCAGACCACGGCCACCGGTGTCCCCGTCTCGCGCGCGACCTCGACCACGGTGTTCGGCGACGCCGGCACCAACGTCCAGCACGCCTTCTTCCAGATGATGCACCAGGGGACCGACATCATCCCCATCGACATCCTGGCGGTTCGCAACGCCTCCGAGGGCGAGCCCGCCTCTCAGGCCAAGCTGCTGGCCAACGCCATCGCCCAGGCCGAGGCTCTGATGGTCGGCAAGTCCGAGGACGCCGTCCGCGCCGAGCTGTCGGCCAAGGGGATGGCGCCGGGCGACATCGACGGGCTGGCGCCGCAGAAGACCTTCCACGGAAACCGGCCCTCCAGCTTCATCCTGCTGGACGCACTTACCCCCCACGCCCTGGGCGCCCTGCTGGCGCTCTACGAGCACAAGACCTTCGTCGAAGGCGTGCTGTGGGAGATCAACTCCTTCGATCAATGGGGCGTGGAACTGGGCAAGAGCCTGGCCGTCGCCGTCCTCAAGGAGCTGGAAGGCGGGGCGCCGGGCGCGCATGATCCGTCCACAGCCGACCTGATCGCGCGCCTTAAATCATAATACGGGGAAAAGTCATGGAAGACCTGAAAGGCAAGACCGCCTTCATCACTGGCGGGGCCAGCGGCCTGGGCCTGGCCATGGCGCACGCCTTCGGCGAGGCGGGCATGAACGTCATGCTGGCCGACATCGAGGAAGCCCCGCTCGCCAAGGCCGTGGCCGATCTCGAGGCCCGCCAGATCCGGACGGCCAGCGTCATCTGCGACGTGGCCGACCGCAAGGCCGTCGAGGCCGCCGCCGCCAAGACCATCGAGGCGTTCGGCAAGGTTCACCTGGTGGCCAACAACGCCGGCGTCGGCGTCGGCGGGCCGGTGGGCGACGTCAAGCCCGCGGACTGGGACTGGATCGTCGCGGTCAACCTGATGGGCGTGGTCTATGGCACGGAGACCTTCCTGCCGCTGATCCGCAGCCACGGGGAGGGGGGCTGCATCGTCAACACCGCCTCCATGGCCGGGCTGATCTCGGCCCCGGGGATGGAGCCCTACAGCGCCACCAAATACGCCGTGGTCGCCCTGTCGGAGGGCTGGCTGCGCCAGCTCGCGCCCGAGAACATCCACGTGGCCGTCCTCTGCCCCGGTTTCGTGAAGACCAAGATCAACCAGTCCGGCCGCGCCCGTCAGGCGCAATACGGTGGCCCGGTGGTCAGCGAGATCGTCCAGAACTCCTTCGTCGACAACGGCATCGACCCGGAGCGCGTCGGCAAGCGGGTGCTGGAGTCGGTGCTCGCCAAGGACCCCTACATCTTCACCCATCCCGACATGCGCGCCTTCGTCCAGGGCCGGTTCGCCGCCATCATGGCCGGGTTCGACGCCGCCGACGCCAGCCCCGCGCTGGAGGGCATGGACTACAGGACCCCGACCCTGACCCCGGCCGACTCATGACCATCCTGGTCACCGGCGGGACCAAGGGCATCGGCCTGGCCATCGCCAAGCGCCTGGCGGCGGTCCACGGGCGGGTCACATTGGCCTATCACAGCGACGAAGCCGCCGCGCAGGCGGCTCGCGCCGAGATCGCCGCCACAGGCGCGGCTGTCGAACTGGTCAGGGCCGATGTCGGAACGATCGAGGGCTGCGCCGACCTGATCGCCCAGGTCGAGGCCCAGGGCCACGGTCTCAGTCACATCGTCCATTCCGCCGCGATGATCTATCCCACCACCCTGCTGGGCGCTGACCTCGTCCGCTTCCGCCAGGCGGTGGAGACCAACGGACTGTCGCTGCTCTACCTGGTTCACGCCGCCCAGCACCTGTTGGGGCGAGGGTCCTCCGTGGTGTTCATCACCAGCATGGGCGCCCGCATTCCCTCGACCAACTACGGCGCCCTGGGCGTCGGCAAGGCGCTGGCCGAGGCCATCGTCCGCTACCTGGTCGCCGAGCTCGCCCCGCGCGGCGTGCGGATCAACGGCGTGGCGCCGGGCCTGGTCCACACCACATCCGTCGCCGCCATGGTGGGGAGCGAGGAAGCCGCCCAGTCGGTGGTCGACCGCGCCACCCGGTCAAACCCGTCCGGCCGCGCCAGCCGCGACAGCGACTACGCCTCCCTGGTGGAATACCTGCTCTCCCCGGACGCCGAGTTCATCCAGGGCCAGGTCATCGCCGCCACAGGCGGCGTCGGCGTCATTGGGTGAGGCCTTGGATGGGGGCGGAAAACCACCAGCAGGCGTCCCACGAAATCAGCCTATTGACCTAGAGCACGCTCTAGGATGTTCCCTCCGTCACTGGTGCAATCCGGAGACCAGTGAGATGCGAAATATCGAGAACAAGGAAATCGTCGCCAAGGCGATGGAGGCCCTGGCGAAGGGCGACAATAGGCCGTTCTACGAGGCCATGGCGGAGGACGTGATCTGGCGTCCGATGGTCGGAGGGGTATGGGGCGACGTGCAGCACGGCCGCGAACAGGCGCGGGATAACCTGTTCGCACCGCTCCGAAAGCAATACGCCAGCGCCTACACCAACACCGCCACCAACATCTTCGCAGAGGGCGAGGCCGTGATCGTCGAGGCGCAGGGTGCGGTGACCCTGAAGTCCGGCAAGGCCTACAACAACCGCTACTGCTTCGTTATCGAGATGGCGGACGGCAGGATGAAGGAAGTCCGCGAGTACCTCGATTCCGCGCTCGCCGAGGCCGTGCTTGAGCCCCTGTCGGCGTGAGCGTTCGCTGCCATATCGGACGCTTCGCCCAGCTCGTGGATCGAAGCGTCCATACGATCCGCTGGTATGAGGCCCAGGGCCTCATACCAGCGGTCGGCCGTGACGCCGGAGGACGCCGGGTCTACGAAACCGAGCACGTCGAGCACCTGCTGTTCCTGGAGCGTATGCGCCGCACGGGAATGTCGGTGGCGGAGATGCGTCGGCTGACCGAGCTTTCGGTACAGGGTTGGCGCACCCTGGAGGCGCGCAAGTCGCTGTTGAAGGACCACCGCGCGGCGATCGAGGCGCAGATCGCCGATCTCAAGGCCGCCGCCCACGACATCGACGCCAAGGTCGCCTTCTACGACGAGTGGGCCAGGAACAAGCGCCGGCCTCGCCCGGAGCGTGGGTCGGCCTAGGCTTTCGAGGCCGCGGCGGGGCCGACCGACTCGCCTTCTTCACACATTGGCGCTAGAACCCCGCTCGCAATGACTAGGGTTTCGCACCATCACGGCCATCACCATCCGACCTCGCATAGCGGGATCGGCCGGGATCGCATGGCCTAAGCGACCCCCGCCCGAGCCTCCCGCAGATGCGGATGGGGCTCGTGCGACAGCTCCATCCGTCACCCTTACGACCTAAGGACCAAGACGATGGACCTCTCCGTTTCCTCCCGCGCCTTGCCGCGCATGCGTTCAGCCTTTAGGCGGACGGCATGACCGACGCACCTCGCCCCGAAGCTCGCGCCCCGCGCGGCTTCAACGACCGCCGCGCCCGCGACCTGGCCGCCGAACGCCAGATCCTGGAGAAGGTGTCGGCGGTCTATGAGCGCTATGGCTTCGAGGCCTTCGACACCGGGGCCTTCGAGTATGCCGACGCGCTCGGCAAGTTCCTGCCCGACGCCGACCGTCCCAACGAGGGCGTCTTCGCCCTGCAGGACGACGACGAGCAGTGGATGGCCCTGCGCTACGATCTGACAGCGCCGCTGGCCCGGTTCGCGGCGCAGAACTGGGAGACCCTGCCCAAGCCCTTCCGCCGCTACGCCTTCGGCACGGTCTGGCGCAACGAGAAGCCCGGGCCCGGCCGCTTCCGCGAGTTCACCCAGTGCGACGCCGACACCGTGGGCTCCGCCCGCCCGGAGGCCGACGCCGAGATCATCGCCATGGCCGTCGAGGGCCTGGAGGCCGCGGGCCTTCCGGCCGGATCGGCGGCGATCAAGATCAACAACCGCAAACTGTTGAACGGCCTGCTGGCCACGGCCGGGGTCGCTGACGACGGTCAGAAGCTCGCCGTCCTGCGCGCCGTCGACAAGCTGGACCGCCTGGGTCCCGAGGGCGTGCGCCTGCTGCTGGGCGAGGGCCGCAAGGACGAGTCCGGCGCCTTCACCAAGGGCGCGGGCCTCAACACCGCCGGCGCCGAAGCCGTGCTGGCCTTCGTCGCCGCTGGGGCCGGCGGCCGGGTCGAGACCCTGGACCAGATCGCCAACATCATCGGCGGCTCGGCGGAGGGCGACGCCGGCCTGGCCGAGCTTTCGGCCATTCATCAAGCGCTGGGCGCCATGGGAGTCGGCCCCGACCGGGCCATGTTCGACCCCTCCATCGTGCGCGGCCTGGAATACTACACCGGCGCGGTCTTCGAGGCCGAGCTGCTGCTGGAGACCAAGGACGACAAGGGCGCCCCGGTCCGCTTCGGCTCCATCGGCGGGGGCGGGCGCTACGACGATCTGGTGGCCCGCTTCACCGGCCAGCAGGTTCCGGCCACCGGCTTCTCCTTCGGGGTCTCGCGCCTGGCCTCGGCCCTGCGCGCCGCCGGCCGCGACCTCGCCGCCGACGCCCGCGGCCCCGTGGTGATCATCGCCTTCAGCCCGGACGACATGGCCCACTACTTCGCCGCCGCCGGCGAACTGCGCGCAGCGGGTATCGCCGCCGAGGTCTATCTGGGCTCGTCGGGCATGCGGCCGCAGATGAAGTACGCCGACCGCCGCATGTCGCCGGCCGCCGTCATCCTGGGCGGCGACGAGATCGCCGCCGGCAAGGTCACGATCAAGGACCTGGACCTCGGCCGTCAACTCGCCTCGGGCGTCACCGACAACGCCGAATGGCGCGAGCAGCGTCCGGGCCAGATGGTGGTCGATCGCGCTGATCTGGTCGCCACGGTCCGCAAGATCCTGGATGTCGCCAAGTGAAGGCCGAACCCACCGTTCCATCTTCCGCGCTCGCCGCCATCCACGCGCCCTTCGAGGCCCTGGGCGCCGAGCCCGTCGACGCCCCGATCCTGCAGCCGCTGGGCCTGCTGCTGGACCTGGCCGGAGAGGCCATGCGCGCGCGGCTGTTCGTGGTCCAGGCCACGGGCGGGGAGGAGACCTGTCTGCGCCCCGACTTCACCGTGCCCGTGGTGCGCCAGCACCTGGACAGCGGCCGCGAGGCCGGACGCTACTACTATGAGGGCAAGGCCTTCCGCGCCGCCCTGGGTTCCGACCAGCCCGACGAGTTCCGCCAGATCGGCCTGGAGCGCTTCGACGCCGCCGACGGCGACGCCGTGGCCGCCGACGCCGAGATCGCGGCCCTGGCCTGGGCCTCGGCCGTGGCGGGCGGTCGCGACGACCTGACCTTGCACCTGGGCGACATCGCCCTGTTCGGCGCCTTCGTTGACAGCCAGGACTTGGCGCCGCCGCTCGCCGTCCGCCTCAAGCGCGTCGCCGCGCGCCCGCGCCTCCTGGCCGCCGAGCTCGCCCGCGCCGGAACGCAGCCCGCCCCGGACGACAGCGGCCGCCTGGCCGACCTGCTGGCCGGCCTGTCCGAACCCGACGCCGCGAGCCTGCTGGAAGAGGTCTGGTCCCTGGCCGGCGTCGAGCCCGTCGGCGGCCGTGGCGCGCCCGAGATCGCCCAGCGCCTGATCCGGCGCGCCGAAGCCGCCCGCGCGCCCGCGCTCACCCTGGACCAGGCCGACGCCGTCCGCCGCTTCCTGGCCGTCGATGATGCGCCGGCCGCCGCCTTCGCCGCCGTTCGCGCCATCGCCGGAAAGTCGCCCCAACTTGAGGCCGCGCTTGAGGGATGGAGCCGGCGTCTGGCCCTGCTGGGCGAGGTTCCGGCCGATCGCATCCGGTTCGCCACGGCGCTCGGCCACGCCTTCGACTATTACGACGGCCTGACCTTCGAGGTCCGCTCGGCCGCCCTGACCCCAGACCGCGCCGTGGCCGTCGGTGGTCGCTATGACGGATTGCCCGCGCGGCTGGGCGGCT
Organism: Phenylobacterium sp.; assembly: GCF_031412415.1. Taxonomy (GTDB): domain Bacteria; phylum Pseudomonadota; class Alphaproteobacteria; order Caulobacterales; family Caulobacteraceae; genus Phenylobacterium. The sequence continues at coordinate 11,804 of NZ_JANOCX010000021.1, read as the reverse complement.
CGGCGGCGGCCAAGGCCGTGGGCTGCATGGTCCGGCCCTGGCGGGCCTGGGCGGGAGGCGAGGCGTGAGCGACCCCCTGATCGTCGCGGTCCCCTCCAAGGGCCGGCTCAAGGAACAGGTCGAGGCCTGGCTGGCCGACTGCGGCCTGTCGCTCTCGGTCACCGGCGGCTCGCGCGGCTACATGGCCGAACTCAAGGGCGCGCCGGGCGTGCAGGTGCGCCTGCTCTCGGCCGGCGACATCGCCGAGACCCTGGATGCCGGCGAGGTCCATCTGGGGATCACCGGCGAGGATCTGCTGCGCGAGCGCGGCGGCGACGTCGACGCCCGCATCCTGCTGCTCCGGCCCCTGGGCTTTGGCCGCGCCGACCTCGTGGTGGCCGTGCCCAAGAGCTGGCTCGACGTGGAGACCATGGCCGATCTGGAGGAGGTGGGCCACGACCTGCTGGCCCGCACCGGACGGCGCATGCGGGTGGCCACCAAGTATCTCGTTCAGACTCGAACCTTTTTCGCCCGCCATGGTGTGGCCGACTACCGGATCACCGAATCCGGCGGCGCAACCGAGGGCGCGCCGGCCGCCGGATCGGCCGAATTGGTGGTCGATATCACCACCACCGGGGCGACCCTGGTGGCCAACGGCCTGAAGATTCTGTCCGATGGGGTGATCCTAAAGAGCCAGGCCCACCTGACCGCGTCCCTGCGCGCCGACTGGAGCGGCGGGCGCCTCGCCGTGGCGGAAGCCTTGCTGCGCACCATCGAGGCCCGCGCGGTGGCCCACCAGAGCGCCATCCTCACCTGGCCCGCCGATCCCCGGGACGCCGACCTGGTCGAACGGCTGGTGAATCAGGGGGCCAGTCGGCGACCGAACGGACTTCTGACTCCGGCGGGAAAGATCGCTGAGACATCGCTCGCCCTCGCCGCGGCGGGAATCGGTCCGGTCACGGCCACCAGCCCCGACTTCGTCTACGAAACGGGTTGTATTTCCTACGCGGCGCTACTGTCGCGGGTCGAGAATTGACGCAACTGTCAAAAAGAGTCGCGTTGCACAAGAGAAACGCGGCGATCGGTCGCTCTTGATCAAAATTTACCCTGTACGCCGATTTCGATCCATTGACTCGGGTCAGAAATTGCCGTTTTCTCAGTCCTGCGAGAGACATGGCGGCGTAAGTCTTCCAGTCTCCGGCGTTTCGGGGAGGAAACGCCCGCTCAATAAGAGCGACTGCTCAAAATATGGCCCGCTGCGATTATCCCCCGCAGCGGGCCAAATTTTTGCCCGACGCTATTTTTGACTCAAACGTCAAAAACGATAGCGACACGCCGCCACTGGCTTTTCGCCGGCAGTACGCGCTAGGAGACGGCGGGGCCGACGCGGTCTCCGAGAGCACCAGCCATGGCCAAGACACCCAACTACCAGTTCGAGAAGAAAGAGCGCGAGCGCGCCAAGGCCAACAAGGCCGCCGAGCGGGCCGACGCCAAGCGCGAGCAGCGCGAACGCGCCCGCGCCGAGGCCGCCGGCGAGACCCCGCCCGACTCCGAACCCAGTGAAGATTGAGATCGAACATGCAGCACGGCGTCGTATTCAACCATGAGACCGTGTCCCTGGACGGCGAGAGCTTTTCGGGTTGCGAGTTCCGGGACTGCCGCATGGTCTATGCTGGCGGCCCGCCGCCCGTCTTCCGCGACTGCCGCTTCGAGGGCTGCGACTGGAAGATGGAGGACGCCGCGACCCGCACGCTCGCCCACCTGAAGGCGATGTGGAACGTGGGCGAAAAGGGCCCGGTCCAGGCGCTGATCAAGGAAGTCACCGTCGCGCGCTGACGGCCTAGCCGAGGCGCTCTTCCAGCCGGACCTTGATCGTGTCGCCTGGGGTCTTGCCGAGGCGCTTGGCCAACTGGGCGCGCACCGGGAGTTTGTGCGTGCCGTTCCCAAGCGCCATGAAGGCGCTTTGGAAGGGCTGGCCGCCCATGTCTCCGCGCACCTTCACCAAGCCCTTAGTCCCGAAGAACTCGGCCGATTGTGGCCAGATCACGTAGGTCCAGCCGCCAGCCGCGCCGCTCTTGAGCAGAACCGCCTCGAAGGTGACGTCCAGCGGGTTCGATTTGTGTGTCATCGTCCTGAATCTCCTGCCAACGCCCCAAGGACGATTGACCGCCCGCCCAGACGACAGCCGGCGTGAAGAATAGCCGACGGTCCTGAGACGGACGGTCAGGTCGTCGAGGAGATCGGGCTGGGGTGCGCCTCAGGACCCTGGCCCACCTGCGGCCATGTGGAGCGTCGGCGAGAAGGGCCCCGTCCACGCGCTCATCAAGGACGTCACCGTCTCGCGCTAGTCGACCTTGGCCGCCTCGGTCGAGGAGGGCGGAATGTCCTGCGGCTCGGTGGCCTTGATCCTGAAGCCGTAGGTGTTGATCGCCCCCGTGGCGTAGTCGATCGCCATGAGCTGTCCGACGCTCTCCGGGCGTTTCTCCCGGCCAAACAGCGGCGGCTCGTCGCGCCGGCCGTAGATCGCCACCGACCGCTCGCCCGGCATGACAGCCTCCAGCGCCGTCGCCGGCAGGTCGACGGTCCACAGCGGCTTGCCCAGCGGCCCCGACACCCGCGTCAACCTGAACCGCCCGCCCTCGCCCAGCCGGTCCTTGTGCAGCACCAGCACGCTGTCGGGATTGAACAGCAGGATGGGCGTGTCGTGGCAGCAGCGGTTGTCCTCCAGCAGGCCGGCGGTCAGGAACTCCGGTCCCTCCGGCAACGGCTTGAAGTCGGCGAACGTCGGCCTCGGCCCGAAGAAGGTCTGGGTCTTGCCGATGCGGGCGCTCCAGACCCGGGCGCGGGGATAGCGCTCGGGATCGACGCCGCCGATGGCGCCGGCCTTGCGGAACGACTCCACCTCGGGCTCGGCCAGCAGGCCGAGCCACATGGTCCCGCCAATCGCCAGGCCACGGGTATAGAAGGCCCACGACCCATTGCCCCCCGCCGTGTCGGCCGGCATGGCGATCCCCGGCCTCGCCGGCGCCCGCTGGGCGTCGATGTCCAGCCGTGGTCCGTCGGGCGCGCTGGCCGAGCCCTGGCCGGTCATCCGCCAGTCGCGTCCGTCGGCGGCGGTGAAGGACAGGCCCTGGGGGTCGAAGCGGAAGTACTGTTCCTCCGCCGGCACGACACCCTTCAGCGCCGGGTTGGCGGCTTCCAGGGTCGCGGCGTCGGCGACCCGGCTTCCGTCCTTGGGCGACAGGCCCACCAGGCTCTTGCCGTCCAGCAGCCACAGGACGCCGCCTTGCACGCCCAGGATCTTGCGGCCCATGTTCGAGCCGCCCCGCTCGTCGGCGACGCGCGAGCGCCAGACCGGCTTGGCGCTCAGAGGATCGAACGCCCAGACGTGCACAAACAGCCGCGAATAGGATGTCCCGCTGCGGTTCGTGCGCGACCGGAAGGTCCGCCATTGGCTGGTCATCAGGTAAACCCGGTCACCCGCCGGGGTGACCGCCCGGACCGGCTCGCCGACCATGCTGGCGGGGCTGGGGACCACGCCTGATCCCCCGGCGACGATGAACCACACGCCCCCGGCGATGGCGGCCAGAACGGCGACAGCGGCCAGGACGCCAAGCGGTCGGCCTTTGCGCGGCGGCGTCTTGGTCACGATCGGTTCGGACATGGCGGCCTCCCGCCACGAGCGGACCATGGCCGCGCGCGGCGGGCAACAAATTCAGCGCACGGGGCGGTCCTCGCAAGAATTCTGGTTTCACCGGAACGACCGTTTGGACGCCCAAGGTTGGCCGAGTCGTCGTGGAGAACAGGCTAGGCGACGGCCGCGCCGGGGCCACCGTACCTCCCGATTGACCGCTCGATCCGAGGCCTCAAAAAGCGATTGACCGCGAGCGACCGAAGCGAGATTTCGGTCGCGTTTCCCCAACCCGCGAACCCGGACTTCGATCACGTGTCCCCAGTCCCGAAGGCACGCGCCCTGGCGGCGTCGGCGATCGTTATCCTCGCCGCCGCCGCCGGCCCGGCCTGGGCGCAGTCGGCGCGGCAGGCAGTGATCGTCACCGACGATGTGACGCGGTTCTACAAGGTCTATGACGCGGCCGGCGGCCGGCCCACCGCCGAGCAGCTCGACCGCGACTACTTCGCCAAGGGCTCCGACAACCTGCGCCATTTCGCCAAGGTGCGGAACGTGACCGGGACGCGGATCGCCGACACCCTGCGGACCCGCCCGGAGATCTACGTCGCCGCCCGCCGCTGCCTCGCCGTCCTGCCGGCCGTGAAGCGGCGGCTGACGACGGCCTTCGCCAAGCTGGCCCGGCTCTATCCCGAGGCCAGGCTCGCGCCGGTGGCCATCGTGGTCGGTCGCGGGCGGCCGATCGGCATCGCGGACTCTGCGGGCGTCAGCATGGGCCTGGAGGCGTTGTGCGCCGCCGAGTTCATGCACCCAGACCTCGCGGCCCGCTTCGTCCACACCATCGCCCACGAATACGGCCATATCCAGCAGGCCGACGCGAGCAAGGACATGGCGCCGGGCGATCCGGACGCCACCGTGCTGCGCATGTCGCTGATGGAGGGGACGGGGGAGTTCGTCGCCGAGCTGATCTCCGGCCAACCCGGTAACCACCAGCACCGGGCCTGGACAAGGGGGCGGGAGGCGGAGATCGAGGCCGCCTTCGTCGCCGACCAGGACAAGACCGACCTGTCGGCCTGGCTCAACAACGGTCCTGGCACGGCGGACAAGCCCGGCGACCTCGGCTACTGGGTCGGCCACCGCATCGTGAAGGCCTACTACGACCGCGCCCCGGACAAGCTCCAGGCGCTCCGCGACATCTTCGAGATGTCAGACCCCAAGGCCTTCCTCGCCGCCAGCGGCTGGCGTCCGGCGTCCTAGGATCGTCACCAGATCCTGACCCGGTCCGCCGGCGCAACATACATGCCGTCGCCGGGCTTCACGCCGAAGGCCTCGTGGAAGGCGTCGATGTTCTTCACCGGCACCTGCACCCGGTACTTGGGCGGGGCGTGGGGATCGCTGACCAGTTGCTGGCGCATGCGGTCGTCGCGGTACTTGCCCCGCCAGACCTGGGCCCAGCCCAGGAACACCCGCTGGTCGCCGGTCAGGCCGTCGATCACCGGGGCCGGCTGGCCCTTCAGCGAGATGTGGTAAGCGTCCAGCGCCAGCAGCAGCCCGCCCAGGTCGGCGATATTCTCCCCCATGGTCAGATCGGGATTGATGAAGGCGCCGGGCAGGACCTCGACGGCGGCGTACTGCTTGCCGAACTTCTTGGCCTGGGCGTCGAACTTGGCGGCGTCCTCGGCGGTCCACCAGTCGGTGAGCTTGCCGTCGCCGTCCGATTTGCGGCCCTGGTCGTCGAAGCCGTGGGTGATCTCGTGGCCGATCACCCCGCCGATGCCGCCGTAGTTGATGGCCGGGTCGCCCTCGGGATCGAAGAACGGCGGCTGCAGGATGGCGGCGGGGAAGACGATCTCGTTCTTGGTCGAGGCGTAGTAGGCGTTGATGGTCGGCGGGGTCAGCGCCCATTCGCTGTCATCCACCGGACCGCCCAGCCGGACCGCCTGGCGGTCCCACTCAAAGGCGTTGGCCCGCTGAATGTTGCCGTAGAGGTCGCCGTCCCTGATCTCCAGGGCCGAATAGTCGCGCCATTTGTCCGGGTAGGCGATCTTGACGCCGAACTTGGAGAGCTTCTCCTTGGCCTTGGCCTTGGTGGCCGGACCCATCCAGTCCAGCTTCTCGATCCGCGCGCCCATGGCGGTGCGGATATCGGCCACCAGGACCTCCATCTTCGCCTTGCTGGCCGCCGGGAAGTAGGCGTCGACATAGAGCTTGCCCAGCGCCTCGCCGACGTTGTTGTCGACGGCGACCACCGCCCGCTTCCAGCGAGGCTGCTGCACGGGCTGGCCGGAAAGGGTCTTGGAGCGGAACTCGAAATTGGCCTGGTCGAAGGTCTTGGACAGATAGGGCGAGGCCTGGTCGACCAGGTTGAAGGCCGACCACGCCTTCAACGTGTCCATCGGGGTCTTGGCGTAGATCGCCGCGATCTTCGGAAGGGCCGTGTTCTCGACCACGATCACCCGGTCGGTCTTCAGATGCGCGCCGTCGAGATAGGCTTTCCAGTCAAACCCGGGCGCGTAGGCGGCCAGCTTGGCGACCTCGTAGGGATTGTAGGTCTTGTCGCGGTCGCGGCGCTCGGCGCGGGTCCAGGAGACCTTGGCGATCTCGGTCTCCAGGGCGACGATGGCCTTGGCGTTCTCCGCCGGCTTCTCCCAGCCGGCCAGGGTCAGCAACTTGGCGACATAGGCCTCGTAGGCGGACTTCTGCGGCGCGAACTTGGCGTCCAGATAGTAGTCGCGGTCGGGCAGGCCGAGGCCGGCCTGGAACAGGTAGGCCGCGTAGGTCTCCGGATCTTTTGAGTCGTCGTGCACATAGGACCCGAAGAACGAGCCGCCGAACTTGCGCGCCGTCGCGCCCATGTGGCCGGCCATCTGGTCATGGGTCTTGAGGGCCGAGATCGCCGCCAGGTCGCCGGCGAGAGGCTTGGCGCCCAGGGCCTCCACCCCCGCCTCGTCGACGAAGGCGCGGTAGAAGGCCCCGATCTTGGCCTCGCCGCCGGTGGCCGCCGTGTTGGCGGCGGCCTTCTCGACCACCGCGCGCATGCGGTTCTGCGACAGCTCGTTCAGCACGTCGAAGGCGCCGTAGCGCGAGCGGTCGGCCGGGATCTGCAGCCGGTCCACATAGCCGCCGTTGGCGTAGTCGTAGAAGTCCTTCGACGGCGCGATCGCCAGGTTGCGGCCGGCGGCGTCGAAGCCCCACGGCCCCATCCGCGGCGCTTGGGACAGGTCGGGAGCGTCGGCGGCCAGGGACGGGGCGGCCGCGCAGATCAGGACGACGGCGGAGGCCGCGCCGAGCCAGAGGGTCTTCATCGAATTTTCCGTGCCTTCTTAAGGTCTTGGGGTCGCGCGACCCTGGACCGCCCCCGCCCCCCGAGGCACGTTACTTTTTGTTTAGGCGCCGGATGACGCTCGGCACGACCCCCTACGCCGTCGCCGACAGGGCCGCGATGGCCTCGGCGCGGATGGCCTTGTAGTCCAGCTTGCCGTTCGGCGCCCGGACCACCGGCGCCAGCACCAGTTCGCGCGGCGCCTTGTAGTCGGCCAGCAGGCTTTTCACATGGGCCGCCAGGTCCGCCAGCGAGGGCTTGGCCTCGCCCGTGAAGTCGACCACCGCGCAGATGCGCTCTCCGAATCGCGGATCGGGCACGCCCACCACGGCGGCGTCGCGCACGCCGGCGAACCGCTTCAGCGCCTCCTCGACCTCCTCGGGGAAGACCTTCTCGCCGCCGGTGTTGATCACCTGCGAGCCGCGGCCCAGCAGGGTGATGGAGCCGTCGGCCTCCACGGTCGCCCAATCGCCGGGCACGCTCCAGCGCGTCCCTTCGAAGGTGCGGAAGGTCTTGGCCGACTTCTCTTCGTCCTTGTAGTAGCCGACCGGGGTGTGGCCGCCGACCGCGACCAGGCCGCGCACGCCCGAGCCTGGCTGCACCCGCGCCCCGTCCTCGGTGAACACCGCCGCGTTGGGCCCGGTGGCGAACTTCGCCGTGCCGGCCGCCGCCCCGCCGCCCGAGGTGGAGGCCGCCAGGCCCAGCGCCTCGGAGGAGCCCAGGGAGTCCATCAGCATGATGTGCGGCAGGTGCTTCAGCAGGCCCTGCTTGTTCTCCGCCCCCCACATGGCGCCCGACGAGATGATCCGGCGCAGGGAGGGCAGGGTCCAGCGGCCGGGATTGGCGTCCAGGGTCTCCAGCATCGGGGCGGCGAAGGCCGGGCCCACGATGATCAGGCCCGAGACCCCCAGGCGGTCGACCTCGTCGAACAGGTGGGCGGGATCGAACCGGCGCGGAACCAGGGTGGCCACGGCGCCGCCCGAGATCAGGGTCCCGAACGAGATGAACTGGCCGGTGGCGTGCATCAGCGGCGCCACCGGGATGGTGATCGCCAGCGGCAGGCCCGAGGCGGCGTTGGCGGTCGCCCGCGCGCCGGCTTCCTCGACGCTCTCCAGGGCGGGCAGGCCCAGCAGCAGGTTGGCCCCGCCGCCCAGGGCCTTGAACAGGTCCTCCTGGCGCCACATCACACCCTTGGGCATGCCGGTGGTGCCGCCGGTGTACATGATCAGCAGGTCGTCGGCCGAGCGGCCCCAGGGCGCCTCGAACCGCTCGGCGCCGGGCGCGACGATGGCGTCATAGTTGGCGGCCCAGGCGGGGACCGGGAAGCCGGGCTCGGCCACGGCGACCCAGGTCTTCACCTTGGGCAGGCGCCCGCGCACCTTGTCCGCCATCTCGGCGAAGGAGGCGTGGAACACCACGGCCTCGGCGTCGGCGTTGTCGAAGAGGTAGGTCAGCTCCTCGCCGCCGTAGCGATAGTTGGTGTTGAACGGCGCCAGGCCGGCCTTGAAGGCGGCGTAGTAGCTCTCGAGATACTCCGGGCCGTTATAGAGATAGGCCGCGACCTTGGACTGCCGGGATAGACCGGCGCCGACGAAGTGGGCGGCCAGGGCGTTGGCGCGGCGGTCGAAGTCGTTCCAGCTCAGGCTGCGGTCCCCGTGAATCAGGGCCGGGCGGTCGGGCGTGGCGCGGGCCACCGATTCCCACAGGTTGGCGTAATTCCAAACCACGGCGTTCCTCCATCATTCTTAAAATATGCGGGGCATAGGCGATAAGAGCAGTGCCGCTGTCAACGCCGCGGACCCCTTGTTTCAGCCCGGAAATCGAACGGTCGCGGAGCCCTGGGCGGCGCCTGCAGGGTTACGCTAGACCGCGATGCGCCCCATACTGCGCCTCACCCCAGAAGGAGAGCGCATGGAAGGCCACGTTTCGCCCGGCGAGTACAAGGACGTGATCCTGTTCCTGGCCACCGCGGGCGTGATCGTGCCGCTGTTCCGACGCTGGAAGATCAGCCCCATCCTGGGCTTCCTGGGGGCCGGTGTGGTCCTTGGGCCCTACGGCCTGGGCGCCCTGTCGACGACCTATGGCTGGCTCGCATACGTGACGATCGACAACCCCGACGAACTGGCCCAGCTCGCCGAGTTCGGGGTAGTGTTCCTGCTGTTCATGATCGGGCTGGAGCTGTCTTGGGAACGCCTGCGCCTGATGCGCAAATGGGTGTTCGGCCTGGGCGCGCTGCAGGTCACCGTGTGCCTTGGCGTCATCGCCGCCGCCGCCCTGGCCCTGGGCCAGCCGCCCGCCGCCGCCGCCGCCATCGGCGCGGCGCTCGCCCTGTCGTCCACCGCCGTGGTCATGCAGATCCTGACCGAGCACAAGCGCCAGCACTCGGCCGCCGGACGGGCGACCTTCTCCGTGCTGCTGTTCCAGGATCTGGCCGTGGCTCCCATCCTGGTCACCCTGGTGATCCTCGGCCGGGGTGCCGACGGAGAGACCTTCTCGCCGCGCCTGCTGCTGGCCTTCGCCCCCGCCCTGCTGGGGGTGCTGCTGCTGGTGGTCTTCGGCCGCCTGCTCCTGCGGCCGATGCTGAAGTCGGTGGCGCGGGCCAAGAGCGAAGAGCTGTTCATGGCCGCCTGCCTGCTGGTGGTGATCGGGGCCGGTCTGGTCAGCGCCCTCACCGGTCTCTCCATGGCGTTGGGCGCCTTCATCGCCGGCCTGCTGCTGGCCGAGACCGAGTACCGCCACGAGGTCGAGGTCACGATCGAGCCGTTCAAGGGCCTGCTGCTCGGCCTATTCTTCCTGTCCGTCGGCATTGGACTGGACCTGTCGCTGCTGTCGGCCCAGCCGCTGCTCATCCTGAGCATGGCCGCCGGGGTGATCGCCTTGAACCTCAGCGTGGTCTTCGGGCTCAGCCGCGCCTTTGGCCTGCCCTGGCGGGGCGCGCTCGAGGCGGGCCTGCTGCTCGCCGGCGGCGGCGAGTTCGCCTACGTCATCCTCTCGTCGGCCATGGGCGAGGGCATCGTCGCCCGTCCCATCGGCCAGACCATCCTGGTCGCCTCCACCATCTCGATGATGTGCATTCCCCTGCTGGCGGCCCTCGGCCTGCGGCTGGGCGGCCGCAAGACCGCCGGCCAGGGCGTGGTCGCCGAACCGCCGATCCTGGACGAGCAGCCCGAGACCCCTCGCGTCCTGGTGGTGGGCTATGGCCGGGTCGGCAAGCTGGTGGGTGACATGCTGGGCCGCCACGACATCGCCTGGGTGGCCGCCGAACGGGACGCGCGCCTGGTGGAGAGCGGCCGACACGCCGGGGACGCCATCTTCTACGGCGACGCCTCGCGCTCGGAGTTCCTCAAGCGGTGCGGCCTGGAGACCGCCCCGGCCCTGGTGGTGACCATGGACGCGCCGGAGGGGGTCGAAGCCATCGTCGCCACCGCGCGCGAGATGCGCCCCGACCTGATCATCGTCGCCCGCGCCCGCGACGCGCGCCAGGCGGCCAGGCTTTACGAACTGGGGGCCACCGACGCCGTGCCCGAGACCGTGGAGGCCAGCCTGCAGCTCTCCGAGGCGGTGCTGGTGGAGATCGGCGTGCCCATGGGCCTGATCATCGCCTCGATTCACGAGCGCCGCGACGAGTACCGACAGGCGCTGAATCGGCCCGAAGCCCTGGGCGGGCGGACCCGTCGCTATCGGCGCACGACAGAATCATGACGCAGTTTCGCCCCGCCATGGTGAAGCAAAAGCGTCACCATCCGCGATCAAGTAAAATCTGGTGAAATTGGATTGGAACCAAACAGGCCGCTTGCCGTTGTGCCGGTCGAAGCGTGAGGGCTAGCACGCGGCTTTCATGGGGCTTGAATGTCAACGGTCACGGAAGAGTTACGCGTGGGAGCGACCCCGCGAGCTGCGACTCTGTGGCGGATTTACAAGCATATCCAAGGATTTCGACCGGCGAAGCGTGCGAAAGCGGCGTCTCTGTTCAGGTTTGCGGCAAGCCCTGCTAACGAATTCGCAGCGAACGAGGCGTACCAGGCGCTTCGCTCGTGGCGCGAAACGGGGGGCTTACGTCTCCCGCCGAAGTTGCTTGCTTCGGGGATTTTCAGTAGCGTCCTGGTGTGAGTTCGTGGGGTTCGGGATATTGCCGAGAGTGTTGCTCCTGCGACACTTTCGCTATGCTTCGGCCTTGATATAACAGTGCTGAGGCGTAAGGCCGCGGCAAAGGGCAATGAGAGGGCTCTGAATATGAAATTCAAACTTCTGGCGGGAGCCGCCCTGGCGGCTGTGTTCGCCGCGTCGGGCGCGTCCGCCCAAGACGCTGGCTGGTACGGCGCCGTCGATCTCGGCTACCACTGGCCCGAAGGCATGGACGCTCAGTCGTCCAACAATTCGGCTGCGGGCACGCCCTACAGCTGGGACTTCAATCAAGAAGAAGATTGGACCGGCTTCGCGCGTCTCGGCTATCAGCTGAACGAGCATTGGCGCGTTGAGCTGGAAGGCGGCTACCGCCCCGGCGACATCGAATCGATCCGCGGCGGCGCCAACAACGCCATCCTCGGCCTCTGCACCGCCGGCGTGACCCGCAGCGCGGCCTCGCCCGTTTGCGGCTCGCCCGCTGGCGAGATCGAGTCCTGGACCGTCATGGGCAACGTCATTTATGACTTCGCCCCCGGCTCGATGATCAACCCCTTCCTCGGCTTCGGCGTCGGCATCAACCACGTGTCGATCGACACCGTTGGCCAGTTCTCCAGCGTGTCGGGCGCCATCACGGCGGCCAACCCCGCCTTCCAGAACCTGACCATCGACGACGACGACACGGCCCTGGCCTACCAGCTGATCGCCGGTGTGGCTTGGAAGGCGACCGATCGCCTGAACGTCGACCTGACC
>NZ_JANOCX010000020.1:0-11593 GCF_031412415.1 Phenylobacterium sp. | reverse complement strand
GCAAGCTCGCCCCCGACCTGGAGGACGAGATCCTCAAGGCGGCTCTGGTCACCCAGGGCGGCGCCGTCGTCCACCCCTCGCTGAACAGCTAGATCCCAAGGAGGAACCGATGGACGCCGTCGACCCCACAGTTTTCCGTCTGGCGATCTTCGTGCTGGCGATCTTCGTCGGCTACTACGTCGTCTGGAGCGTGACACCCGCCCTGCACACCCCGCTCATGGCGGTGACGAACGCTATCTCCTCGGTGATCATCGTCGGCGCCCTGCTGGCCGCCGCCGCCCACAGCCCCGACGGTGGGGCGCTCACCGGAAGCATCATGATCTCGAAGGGCGCCGGCGCGATCGCCGCGGCCTTCGCCGCCGTCAACATCTTCGGCGGCTTCCTGGTCACCCAGCGGATGCTGGCGATGTACAAGAAGAAAGAAAAGCCCGTGCAGAAGGACGCCGCGAAGTGAACGCCAACATCGCGGCCATCGCCTACATCGTCTCGGGCATCCTGTTCATCCTGGCCCTGCGCGGCCTCTCCAGCCCCACCACCAGCCAAGCGGGCAACCGCAACGGCATGATCGGCATGGCCATCGCGGTCGGCACCGCGCTGCTGACCTTGTGGGGCCAGGGCGCGCTGGACGCCCTGACGCTGGGCCTGATCGTCGGCGGCGTGGCTGTCGGCGGCGCGGTGGGCGCGGTGATCGCCCGCAAGAACGCCATGACCTCCATGCCGCAGCTGGTCGCCGCCTTCCACAGCCTGGTGGGCATGGCCGCCTGCCTGGTCGCCGTCGCCGCCATCTACACGCCGGCCGCCTACGGCATCATGGGCGAGGACGGAACCGTCCACGCCACTTCGCTGATCGAGCTTTCGCTGGGCCTCGCCATCGGGGCGGTGACCTTCACCGGCTCGGTGATCGCCTTCGCCAAGCTGAACGGCAATATGAGCGGCGCGCCAATCCTGTTGCCTGCCCGCCACTTGCTGAACATCGTCATCGCGCTGGCCATCGTCGCCCTGATCGTGGTGCTGGTCATGAGTGGCGGGCAGGCGATCTGGGCCTTCTGGGGCATCTTCGCCCTCGCCCTACTGGTCGGGATCACCCTGATCATTCCCATCGGCGGCGCCGACATGCCCGTCGTGGTCTCCATGCTGAACTCCTATTCCGGCTGGGCCGCGGCGGCGCTGGGCTTCACCCTGGAGAACGTGACGCTGATCATCACCGGCGCGCTCGTTGGTTCGTCGGGGGCGATCCTCAGCTACATCATGTGCAAGGCGATGAACCGCAGCTTCGTCTCGGTCATCCTGGGCGGCTTCGGCGCAGACGACAGCGCCGCGGCCGGCGGCGCCAAGGCCGAGACCCGGCCGGTGAAGCAGGGCTCCGCCGAGGACGCGGCCTTCATCATGAAGAACGCCAGCAAGGTGATCATCGTCCCGGGCTACGGCATGGCCGTCTCCCAGGCCCAGCATGCGCTGCGCGAGATGGCCGACAAGCTGAAGGAGGAGGGCGTCGAGGTGAAGTACGCCATCCATCCCGTCGCCGGCCGGATGCCGGGCCACATGAACGTGCTGCTGGCCGAGGCCAACGTCCCCTATGACGAGGTCTTCGAGCTGGAGGACATCAATGCCGAGTTCCCGGTGGCCGACGTGGCCTTCGTGATCGGCGCCAACGACGTCACCAATCCCGCCGCCAAGACCGACAAGACCAGCGCCATCTACGGTATGCCAATCCTGGACGTGGAAAAGGCCCGCACCGTGCTGTTCGTGAAGCGCGGGATGAGCAGCGGCTACGCCGGGGTGGAGAACGAACTGTTCTTCCGCGACAACACCATGATGCTGTTCGGTGACGCCAAGAAGATGGTCGAGGGAATCCTCAAGGGCCTGTGAGGTGGAGCGCCTCACAGGCGTTGTATAGTCGAGGTTGAATTTCGCGCGAGACAATGTGTCCGCGCCAAAAGGTTAACTTCGCCACGTTTTCGTCCAGAAGAACCGCCAGACAGCGCCGCGACATTGTAGCGAACTGTCGAAGCTTGGCCGCTTGACCTCTAGCAGGCCGACAAAAAGCTCGACTGTACTGGATGAGGGTTTTCTTGAATTTGACTTTCCTGGCGGCGTTTGGCCGCCTGCGCCATATTTCAATCGAGGCGGCCCTGGTGGCTGGCCTGACTCTTAGCGCCGTCACAGCCGCCTACGCCGCCGCCGACGACCTGGCGCCCCAGCGGGTGGAAGCCAATCCACGCGTCGTGGCGGCCACCGCCGCCGTTCCCGTCGATCCGCCCCCGCCCCCGCTGTTGGAAGTGGGCGAACCGGTGCCGGGCTATCCGATCAACTCTCCCTTCGGCCTGCGCCGCATGCCCTGGGAAAAGCACGGTCGGCTGCACGAGGGCGTCGATATCGCAGCGCCGGTGGGCGTGCCGGTGGTGTCGGTGGCCGATGGGGTCATCACCCAGACCGGGAACAGTCCCAGCTATGGCCGTTTCGTCGAGGTGAAGCACGCCGAGGGGCTGGTCAGCTTCTATGCGCACCTTGGCCGCATCGACCCGCGCGCCAAGCCCGGCGTCGCGGTCCTGGGCGGCCGGACGATCGGCAAGATCGGCTCCAGCGGAACCTCCACCGGCCCTCACGTCCACTTCGAGATCCGCCAGGATGACCGGCCGCTGAATCCCGTGGCCTTCATCGGCCGCGACTTCGCCACCGCGCAGGACCTGCCCCTTCAAACCGCGGCCCGCTATTCGCGACGCGTGCGCGTGGCGCAGGTGTCCTTCATCCCGCAGAGCAAGCGCAAGCTGATGGAAGTGCCGGTCGAGGCGTCGAAGCTGGCCAAGGGCGAGCGCCCCCGCGCCACGCTAAAGTTCGCGCCGAGAACAGCGGACGAAGCGGCGGTCGACGTCAGCGCCACGGTTACGAGCGACATCGCGGTTTCAGGCCCGCCCGCCATCCCGACCGTGGGCTAGGCGCGCGGGCGCCCGAAGGCCCGCTCCGCGGCGAAGGCGGCCACCAGGGCGCACATGGGCGCGGCGGCCATGAACCACAGCGGATGCGGGATCATGGTCATGGTCCAGACCGCGAAGGCGAACAGGGTCAGAGCGACGATCCGCCCCGCCCAGGGGCGACGTCCGTTCACGAGATTGCCGGTCGAGGCCCCGAACAGAATGCCCAGGAACCAGGCCAGCAGGACGGCGGCCTTGGCCTCCGCCGGTATCTTGGACATCACGGTGGCGAGCTGGGCCGGATCGGTTAGGTTCACGCCCGGCGGCGGCGGGAAGATCGTGTGGCCCATGCCCTCGACGACGGCGGTGACCAACATCCCGACGAACACGCCCAGCACCACGCCCAGGATCAGCCGCAACATTTCCGACATCCTCGTCTCGATTTCGGCCCGCAAACTCGGCTAGTTTTCTCCCATGCTCAAGTTCGTTCGATGACCGGCTTCCATCCCAATCGCGGCGAGCTTGTGGACATCGGCGGCCGGCGCCTGCGCGCGGTTCGCAGCGGGCCGAGTGGCGCCGCGCCACTGGTCGTCCTGGAATGCGGAGCCTTCGGCTGCGCCGCCGACTGGGCCGTGGTGCAGGATCGGCTGACGGCCAAGGGACTCGCCAGCCTCGCCTACGACCGCGCGGGCCTGGGCTATTCCGATCCCGGCCCCGCGCCGCGGGATGGCGCGGCGATCGCCGACGACCTTGGCCTCCTGCTGGATCGGCTCGGCGAGCGCGGTCCGTATGTGATGGTCGGCCACTCCATGGGCGGCCTGCTGCTGCGGGTGTTCACCCCGCGCCATCGCGATAGGATCCTCGGTGTCGTGCTCGTCGACGCGGTCACCCCGGAGGTCATGGACGTCAGGAGCGCGGCCGGCGCCGTCCACGCCTATCGCGGCGCGATGAAGCTTGTCGGCATGTGGTCTGGGGCCGGCTTCATGCGCCCGGTTTCGCTGGTGATCGGCGATCTCATCGGCCTGGAGGGTGAGGCCTCAGCCGAGAAGCGGCGTGTCTACGGCTCGGCGGTCCATACCAAGTGGGCGGCCGAGGAGGTCCAGCAGTGGCCGCGCACCTCGCAGATGGGCCGCGCGCCCTTCGATCCGGACCTGCCGGTGGCGGTGGTCACCGCGGGCGACGTACGGCTTTCCGCGCCCCTGAAGCAGCTACAGGTCGCTCCGGCCCTGGCGTCGCGGCGCGGCTATGTGGACCACGTGCGCGGCGCCAACCACGCCAGCCTGCTGGGCAAGCGGTTCGCCGACCCGATCGTCAAGGGCGTGGAGCACGTGCTTTCCGCTTAGGGCTCGCGTTCGACCGCACCGCAGGCGGCCAGCAGCCGAGCGTGGGCCAGGGGTCGGACGGTGACGCCGCGCAGGCCGTCGGCCAGGTCGACCCTATCGCCGTCCACCACCACCGGCAGGCCTTGGCGGGCGCTGGGCGGGAGGCTGGTCAGGCCCTGGCGTTGGTCGGACGGCAGGCGCGCGGCGAGGCCAGCGAGCGGCAGGATCGTCACCGCATGATCGGCGGCGATCTCGAAACGTCCGTCCCAGACCTCGGCAAGCCCGGGCGCCAGGCTGAGGGGCTTGAGGCCGCGGCGCGTCATCTCACCGGGCTCGCGCATGAACCGGACCTCCGTCTCGGCGGCCTCGACGCGGGCGCCGGACAGGCTCGTCGTGAAGGTCTCCGAGCCCTGCAGCCGCTCCGCCAGCCGCCCGGTGCGGTCAGCGCGCGGTGGCCGCGAGGTGCCAGCCGCGCAGAGGCAGGCGGCGCCGACGAAGGCCGCGACATCGCCCTGGCGTAGAGCGTCGCGCGCAACGGCCAGCAGACCCGCCTCGGCGCGGGCGACCATGGCCAGCTCGGCCGGCCTCGCCGATGACGCGACATGTTCGGCGCAGCTCATCACCCTGGTCCCCAGGGCCTGCCGCGCCCGGGCGCGGGCGAAGCGCGGGTCGTCGTTGGCCGGGTCGTCGATCCAGGTCTCGCCCCGCGCGGTAAGCCAGGCCCGGATCTCGGCGCGCCCGGCGCCAAGCAGCGGGCGCAGAAGGAAGACGTCGCGGCCCTCGGGCCAGACCGGCGAAGGCGCCCATTCTCGGGGGCTGGGCGTTGTCGCGCCGCCGCGCCGCATGACATCAGCCTCAGCGCGGTCGCTGGCGGTGTGGCCCAACAGCACGACCTGCGCTCCGGCATCGCGCGCGGCGGTGGCGATCAACCGGTGGCGCGCTTCCCGCGCGGCGGCCGGCAGGCCGGTGGCGGGCTTCCGGCCCGTCCAGGTCAGCGCCTGGAACCCGGCCCGCAGCCGGTTGGCGAGATCGGCGCAGGCCTGGGTCCAATCGCGGCTGAGGGGACCCAGGCCATGATCGACGGTGAGGATCAGCAGCCGACGACCGTGGGCTCGGGCCCAGGCGTCGGCGATGAGGGCGAGGGCGAGGGAGTCGCCACCGCCAGAGACGGCGACGGCGACGGGTTGGTCGCCGCCGACGCGCAGGCGGCGTTCGAAGACAGCGCCGCAGCCGAGATCGTCGTCGGGGCGGGCTAGGCCGCGCACTTGGCTTGGCTGCGCGCGGCGGCGGCGCGGTTCTGCACGGCGGGCGCGGCCTTGGGATATCGGCGCGCGAACTCCGCCAGGGTCTGGCAGGCGTCGACCGGCTTCTTGATCTGGATCAGGGCGCGGGCCAGCTCGACCACGGCGTCCGGCGCCCAGGGCGTGGCGGGCCAGCCGCGGATCGCGCCGATATAGGCGCCGGCCGCGTCGGCGTGCGCCGCGCGGGCCGAGAGGGTCTTACCCAGCCAGTAGCGCGCCTCCGGCGCCTTCAGGCTGTCGCCGTAGCGGGCGACATAGGCGCGGAAGCCGGCCTCCGCCCCGTCATAGTCGCCGCTCAGCATCAACTGGCGCGCCTGGTTGAACGTCTCGGTGGCGGTCTGCATCGGCGGGGCGCCCGAGAGTTCCGGCGCGGGCGCTCCGGCGTCAACGGGAACCTCCGCGGCAGCGGTGCGGGTTTCCAGAGCGGCGATCTTGTCGGAGAGGCTCTTGATCTGTCCCTTGAGCACCTCGTTCTCGCGCCGGGCGACCTCGCCGTCACGGTTCGCGGTCTCCAGGTCGCCAGTCATGCGCGTGAGGCTCTGTTCCAGTTCGCCCAAGCGACGGGTCAGCTCCTGGAGTTGATAGTCGGTCTCTGCGGGCTGGATCACCACCGGCTTGCCGGAGTCGCGGCCCTGGAAGACGATGGCGCGCAGCTCGCGCATCACCTGCTCCATGCGATCGAGACGCCGCGCGTCGCGCGTGTCCAGGGGATCTATCGGCGTCTGGGCGAGCGCCGTGGTGGCGATCAGCGCGAGCGCGAGGGGCAGGGCGAGGCGGCGGAGGATCATGGCGTCAGTCTAACCTGGATCGGACGACCAAAATGCGGCTCCCGCAGCAAACGGGAGTTCGCGTCGAAACGCAAAGAGGGGGCCGAAAGGCCCCCTCCCGCGTATCGGCGGTGTCTTAGCGCGCGCCGCCGGTGATGGCCGTGGCGGCGTTGCGGTTACGCTGATGGGACTCTTCGCTCGAGCCGCCGTCGATCGGCTTTTCCTTGCCGAACGAGACGGTGGAGAGGCGGCTGGGCGCCACGCCGCGCGACACCAGGTGTTCACGCACGGAGTTGGCCCGGCGTGAGCCGAGAGCGAGGTTGTATTCGCGGGTGCCGCGTTCGTCGGCGTTGCCTTCGACGCGGACCTGAACCGACGGATAGCGGACCAGCCAAGCGGCCTGGGCGTCGAGGATCGGCGTCGCGTCTTCGCGGATCGAATAGGAGTCGAGGTCGAAATAGATCCGATCGCCCGCGTTGATGACGAAGTCCTGGGCCGAGCCGGGGACCACGCCCACGGGCGGCGGCGCGGGGGCGCCGGTCGGCGGCGTCATCGGCGCCGGCGTGGAGGGCGGGGCGGTAGGGGCGACCGGCGTAGGCTTGGGCTTCGACGCGCAGGCTGTCATCGACAGCGCCGCGGTGGCGATCAGGGCCAGTCGAACGGCGCCCTTGGTGTTGAAGCTCTGCACGTGGGCTTCTCCTTCTGATGTTTACGACAGCGGGTTCCCAGACATTCCGAGTACCTGCACCTATTCGGCTTTTTGAAGGCCTAACAATCCGGTGATGGCGCCTTCGCGCGCCAATACCTCAAACGACTAATTCAGCAACGGCGACCACGCGGGGTCCGAGGCCGCGCCGGGATAGGGAGCAGGCCGCAGGATCCGTCCCGTGACGTCCACCGTCCACAAACGCGGGGCGCCGCCAGGCGTTTCACGGCTGAACATCAGCACCCGCCCGTTCGGCGCCCAGGTGGGGCCCTCGTCGAGATAGCTGGTGGTCAGCAGGCGCTCGTCCGACCCGTCCGGCTTCATCACCCCGATGTGGAACTGGCCGCCCACCTGCTTGGTGAAGGCGATGAAGTCGCCGACCGGGCTCCAGACCGGCGTGGTGTAACGCCCCGAGCCAAAGGAGATGCGCTTGGGGCCGGAACCGTCGGCGCCCATGACGTAGAGCTGCGGCGAGCCTCCGCGGTCGGAGTTGTAGACGATCCGCGTCCCGTCCGGGGAGAAGGAGGGCGAGGTCTCGATGGAGGGGTCCGAGGTCAGCCGCGCGGCGGCGCGATTGCGCAGGTTCATCACATAGATGTCGCTGTTGCCGTTGCGCTCCACAGAGAACGCCACGCGTCCGCCATCGGGCGAGAAGCGCGGGGCGTAGACCATGCCGGGGAAGTTTCCGAGGGTCTCGCGGCGGGCGGTCTCCAGGTTGAACAGGTAGATCGACGACCCCTCCGGCCGCAGGGCCATGTAGGTGATCTCCTGACTGGTCGAGGAGAAGCGCGGCGTCATCACGGTGTAGGAGCCGTCGGTGAGATAGCTGGGATTGGCGCCGTCCTGGTCCATGATCCCCAGCCGCTTGACCTTCCCCACGCGACCGCCGCTCTCGGACACGAACACGATGCGGGTGTCGAAGTAGCCCTTCTCCCCGGTCAGCCGCTCATAGACGGCGTCGGAGATCTTGTGCGCCACGCGCCGCCAGTTCTCCGTCGTGGAGGTGAACTGCAGGCCCAGGAGCTGCTGCTCGGAATAGACGTCCCACAGGCGGAAATTGACGGTCAGGCGGCCGCTCTCGACGGTCACCTGGCCGTTGACCAGGGCCTGAGCGTTGATCGCTTTCCAATCGGGGAAGCGGGGTTGGACGTTCACGTCCATGGTCTTTTCGACGAAGGCGTTCTGGTCGATGGGCCGGAACAGGCCCGAGCGTTCCAGGTTGCCGTTGATGACCTGGGCGATCTCCGCGCCCCGCTCTCCGCTGAAGCCCGGGATGGCGATGGGCAGGGGCTGAACGTCGCCCCGATTGACGTCAACCTCGATCTGCGCCGCCGCTGGGCCGACGCCGGCCAGGGACAAGGCGAAGGTCGCCATCATCGCCAGGACTAGGGTTTTCAATCGCATCGAAGGTTTCTCCTGAAGGCCTAGGAACAGGCCTCTGCGGCGTTGAAGTTGACCGCGATGCGGTCGCCGTAGAAGTCGCGGGGCAGGGTCTTGAAGGGGGCGGCCTGGTGGACCGCCCGGATGGCGCGTTCGGCGGCGGCCTGTTCGACGGCGTTGGCCGAGCGTTCCTTGCCGCCGGCCTCGACCTGGCCGACGACCTGGCCGCCGGCGCCCAGTGTGAAGGTCACCCGCACCTTGACCGTGCGGCCGCCCTCGACCTCGCAGTTGGGGTTCCAGCGCCGTTGCAGTTCGTCGGCCAGCCCCTTCAGCGCATTGGCCGCCATGCCATCTCCCAGGTCGGGACGCGCGACCTTGGCGGTCTCGGCGCGGGCGGGGCCTTTGGGCGCCGATGAACTCCGTGAGCCGGACGACTTCTGCGCCTTGGCCACGTCGGCGGCCAGGGCGTCCAGGTCGAGACCCGCGGCCTTCTGAGGCTTGGGCGCCGGCTTCACGGGCGCCTTCTGCACAGGCTTGGGTGGCGGCGCTGGCGCGGGCTTTGGCGCGGGCGGCGTGGGGACCGGCGTCGGATCGGGCGCGGCGGCCTCCGGCGGGGCGTCGGGGACGGGCTGTTCGGTCTGAGCGGTCTGCTCCTCGGGCGCCTGGATGGCTGGCCTCAGATTGGTGTCGGGGGCGTTGGAGACGATGTTGATCGGCACCGAGGCGCCCACGGCCAGGTCGCGCGTCCACGGCCACGACACGAAGGCCAGGCCGAAGACCCCCAGGTGCAGCAGCACCGAAGCGATCATCGCCGGGGAGAATTCGTTGCTCCGCGCCGCCATGCCGGCCTCAGCGCTTGGGGGCGTCGCCGCCCGAGGAGGGGCCGCCCGTGTCGGTGATCAGGTTGATCGAGGTGAAGCCAGAGGTCGACAACGCCGCCATCACCTGGGCCACCGTCTCGTACGAGGCCTTGCCGTCGGCGCGGACATAGATCGGCTTGGTGGTGGTCTCGCCCACCATGGCGCGAAGGCGCGGCGCCATTCCGGAGAACGGAACCTGATCCTCCTGGATGTAGAGCGAGCCGTCCTGGCGGATGGAGACGGTGAGCGGTTCGGAGTCGTCCTCCATGGCGTCGGCCTCGGTCTTGGGCAGCTCGACCTCCACCCCCACCGTCAGCAGAGGGGCCGAGACCATGAAAATGATCAGCAGCACCAGCATGACGTCCACCAGCGGCGTGACGTTGATCTCGGCCAGGGCGCCGCGGCTCCGTCGGCCTCGCCGGCGGCGCGACCCACCGGTGGCGGAAAAGGCGTCGTGAGCAGAGAGCGCCATGGCTTAGCCCCGCTCCGCCAGGCGACGTTGGATCGCTGTCGACAGGTCGTCCGCGAACCCCTCGAGCCGTGCCGCATATCGTCCGACATCGGACGAAAACCGGTTGTATGCGATATAGGCTGGGATGGCGGCGATCAGCCCGACGGCCGTGGCGAACAGGGCTTCGGCGATCGAGGGGGCGACCACGGCGAGGTTGGTGGACTTCTCGATGGCGATGGCCTGGAAGGCTTTCATGATGCCCCAGACCGTCCCGAACAGGCCGACGAAGGGGGAGGCGGTGGCCACGATGGCGAGGGAGCTGAGGCCGGTTTCGACGCGGGCGCTTTCGCGGGCGATGGTCGTGTCCAGCTGGCGGTCGATGCGTTGGATCAGGAAAGCGGCCTGGGTCTCGCTGCTCACGCCCCTCTGGCGGGCCTCTCGCCACTCCTTCAGGGCCCCTTGGAGCATCCTTGGCAGGGCGTGGGCGGGGCGCTCGCCGGCGTCGACGGCGATCTCCTCCAGCGGGCGGCCGGAGGCCACCTCATCCTCGAAGGCGTCGGCCTGGCGGTTGAGCGCCGTCAGACGGAAAAGCTTGTCCAGGATCACCGTCCAGGACCACAACGAGGCCAGGATCAGCCCGATCATCACGCCCTTCACGACCCAGTCGGCGCGGAGGAACAGGTTGATGAATGTAAAGCTGTCGGCGGTGATCGGCGCGGCGTCCATGCGGGCTCCAAGACTAGCGGCGGGCCTGGTCTTCAAACCTGTCGCGGTGGCGATCTTAAGGCCGCCATTTTAGGTTAACCGCGACTTAACGCGGACCCATCAAGCGAAGTAGGGGCGCAACTGTTCCAGCATGCCGGCCGGCGGCTTGCGGGGGCGCCCGGCCAGGTCGATGCAGGCGGCCTCCACCTGGGCCGCGCAGATCAGGTCGGGCCCACGGAAAATCCGCTGGCCGATGAACAGTCGGGGCCCACGGGCGCTGTCATAGGTGGTGTGCACGATGAGCGCGTCGTCGATGCGGGCGGGCCGCTTGAAGTCCAGCGCCATCCGCACGATGGCGAAGGCTGCGTCCATCTCCTGCAAGGCCGCGTGACGCACCCCCGCCAGTCGCAGGAAGTCGCTCCGCCCGCGCTCGAAATAGCGGACATAGTTGGCGTGGTAGACGATGCCGGTGAAGTCGGTGTCCTCGTAATAGATCCGCACCGGCAGCAGGTGCTCACGGCCCTCGATATGGCCGGCGGAGGGCTCGGGCGCGTTACTCATCCTCGAACAGCGTGGCTTGGCCGCCGGCGGCGATCTGGGGCGGCGGGGTGAGACCGAGGTGGCTATAGGCCTTGGAGCAGGCCATGCGGCCACGGGGGGTGCGCTGGATGAAGCCCTGCTGCAGCAGGAAGGGCTCGATCACATCCTCCACCGCGTCGCGGGCCTCGGCGATGGCGTAGGCCAGGGTCTCGACCCCGGCCGGGCCGCCGCCATAGTTGTCGATCAGGGCGGTGAGGTAGCGGCGGTCGAGGGCGTCCAGGCCCGCGGGGTCGACGTCGAGGCGGGCGAGCGCCCGGGCGGCGGCCTTGCCGTCGATGATCTCCCCCCCGGCGGCGGCGGCGACGTCGCGGACCCGGCGCAGCAGGCGGCCGCCCACGCGCGGCGTGCCCCGGGCGCGGGCGGCGATCTCGGCCGCGCCGTCGGGGGCGAGGCTCAGGCCCATCTTGAGCGCCGTCTGGGTCAGCACCTTGGCGAGCTCGGCGTGAGTGTAGAACTCCAGGCGCAGGGGGATGCCGAACCGGTCGCGCAGGGGCGTGGCCAGCAGGCCCGCCCGCGTGGTCGCCGCCACCAGGGTGAAGGGCGCCAGATCGATGCGGATGGAGCGGGCGGACGGCCCCTCGCCGATCAT
>NZ_JANOCX010000019.1:0-11331 GCF_031412415.1 Phenylobacterium sp. | reverse complement strand
TCGACCTGCTCTGCCCCTACACCAAGGGCGGCAAGATCGGCCTGTTCGGCGGCGCCGGCGTGGGCAAGACCGTGACCATGCAGGAGCTGATCAACAACATCGCCAAGGCCTACGGCGGCTATTCGGTGCTGGCCGGGGTGGGTGAGCGCACCCGCGAAGGCAACGACCTGTATCACGAGATGATCGAGAGCAACGTCAACAAGCCCGGCGGCGGCGAAGGCTCCAAGTGCACACTGGTCTATGGCCAGATGAACGAGCCCCCCGGCGCGCGGGCCCGCGTGGCCCTCACCGGTCTGGCCCAGGCCGAGTACTTCCGCGACGAAGAGGGCAAGGACGTGCTGCTCTTCATCGACAACATCTTCCGCTTCACTCAGGCCGGCTCCGAAGTGTCCGCCCTGCTGGGCCGCATCCCCTCGGCCGTGGGCTATCAGCCCACCCTGGCCACCGAGATGGGCAACCTTCAGGAGCGCATCACCTCCACCGCGAAGGGCTCGATCACCTCGGTCCAGGCCATCTACGTTCCCGCCGACGACCTTACCGACCCGGCGCCCGCCGCCTCCTTCGCCCACTTGGACGCGACCACCGTGCTCTCGCGCGACATCGCCGCCCAGGCCATCTTCCCGGCCGTTGACCCGCTGGACTCCACCTCGCGGATCATGGACCCGCTGGTGATCGGCGAGGAACACTACAACGTCGCCCGTCGCGTTCAGGAAACCCTGCAGGCCTACAAGGCCCTGAAGGACATCATCGCCATCCTGGGCATGGACGAGCTGTCGGAAGAGGACAAGCTGACGGTCGCGCGCGCCCGGAAGATCTCCAAGTTCCTCAGCCAGCCCTTCCACGTGGCCGAGCAGTTCACCAACATGCCGGGCGTGTTCGTCAGCCTGGAAGACACCATCCGCTCGTTCAAGGCGGTGGTTGACGGTGAGTACGACCACCTGCCGGAAGCCGCCTTCTACAACGTCGGCACCATCGAAGACGCGGTGGCCAAGGCCGAGCGTCTGGCCGCGGAAGCCTAGGAATCATGGCCGAGAAGCTTCACTTCTCCCTGGTCTCGCCGGAGCGCGAACTGTTCTCCGGCGAGGTCGACCAGGTCGACGCCCAGGGGACGGAGGGCGGCTTCGGCGTCCTGGCCGGCCATGCGCCGTTCATGACCGCGCTCAAGGAAGGCCAGGTCGTGGTCCATAACGACGGCCAGCTCACGGTCTTCGAGGTCCAAGGCGGCTTCGCCGACGTGACGCCCGAAGGGCTGACCATCCTGGCCGAACACGCCGTCGAGGCGCGCGCCTGACACGCAACGGTCTAGAACTCGCCTGAAAGCGCGGTTACAGCACTTGCGAGGGACGGCCGCATTGAGTGTGATGCACCATCAAGTGAGGGGAAACGCAGCCATGCGCACCGCTATCGTCAGTCTGATCGCTTTCGCAGGTGTCGCCACCGGCGCCGTGGCCCAGACCCCGTCCACCGAACCTGCGCCGCCGCCCGCGGCGCCGATGACTCCCGCGCCGGAAGCCGCGCCGCCGGCTCCGCCGGCCGCTCCCATGACGCCGCCCGCGACCGCCCCGATGGCCCCCGCCGCGCCGCCCGCGGCCGATCCCATGGCGCCTGCGGCTCCGCCCGCCGCCGAGCCGGAAAAGGTCTACACGATCCCGACCACCGGGGCGGAAGGCCAGATCATCGACGTGCTGAATCGAGTCTGCAAACCCCTGGTGAAGGGTGGCAACCTCGACGAGATCATGAAGGGCATGGCGGGCTACAAGAAGAACCGCCGAGACCTGACCTACACCGCCACCCTGGTGGCCAAGCCCTACACCCTGACCATCTGGCCGACGGGGTCCAACAAGGACGTCTGCCGCATGGTGGTGAACTACCAGATCGGTACTGAGACGCCGATCATCGTGGGTCTCAACATCTTCTCGTTCCTGCACCAGCCCGAGCTGCTGCAGCAGCGGAACGACTACACCCCGAGCGCGGAATACAAGCGCGTCACAAACACCTGGGAATACCTGACCGATAAGGAATCGATCGGCCTCGTGTTCATGCAGCTGAAGAAGCCGGACGGCGCTTCGGTGAACAAGAACTGGGACATGGGCGAAGTGCTCTATTCCGAGCGCAAGTTCTAGGACGCGACAGAGGCCTTGCGGCGCCTGCGGGCGCGGCCTATTTCGAGAGGCGCCGGGGACGACCCCGGCGCCTTTTCCGTTTTCTCCCGGGGACGACCCCATCAGCTAGGAGGCGTCACGCCATGGCTTGGGTCGTTCTGTTTGTCGCCGGTCTCTGCGAGATCGGTTGGGCGGTGGGTCTGAAATACACCGATGGCTTCACCCGCCTCTGGCCCACGGTGTTCACCGGGGTCAGCCTCGTTGTGTCCATGGGCCTTCTGGGAGTCGCGCTTAAGACCCTCCCCTTGGGTACGGCCTATGCGATCTGGACCGGTATCGGGGCCGTTGGCACCGTGATCCTGGGCATCTTCCTATTCAAGGAGCCAGCCACGGTCGCGCGACTTGTGTGCGTGGGTCTGATCGTCTCCGGCATACTGGGCCTGAAGCTGCTGACACCGTCCAGCGACTGACGGGCGATTGACGGACGGCGCGCGACGTCGTTGGCTCCCGCCTCCCTCATCCTAGGAGTTGGATTTGATGATGACGCGCGCCCTGCTGCTTGGGACCGTCCTTGCCTTCACCTGCGCGACGGCCGGCTGGAGCGCCGACCTGCCCAAGCGCGAGGTCGGCCAGATCGTCTATGACGGCGTGCCGGAGACGCCGGCCGCCCTCCAGGCCGCCATCGTGCCCTACTACAACGCCCGCTCGGCGATCTTCGAGGACTGGCTTGCGGACGGATCGATCCTGATCGCCACGCGGTTCGGCGACACCAACCAAATCCACCGGCTGGCCGCGCCCGGCGGCGCGCGCACCCAGCTCACCTTCTTCAACGAGCCGATCAACACCGCCATCGCCCAGCCCAAGGCGCAGCGCTACCTCTACGCCCGCGACGTGGGCGGGGCGGAATACTACCAAGCCTATCTGCGCGGCCTGAACGGCGCCGAGGTCCAGGTCACCGCGCCGAAGACCCGGAACGACAACTTCGTCTTCGCCGGCGATGGCAAGACGCTGATCTGGAGCCAGGTGACCCCCGGTGATCCCAACTACGACATCGTCCTGGGAGAGGTCGCCAATCCCACGGGCCGGCGAACGATCCATGAGGGCAAGGGGGCCATCGCCCCCGTCGACATCTCGCCGGACGGCAAGTGGGCCCTGGTGGCGCGCTACAATTCGGCGACATTCGTCGAGCCCTATGTCCTGGACCTGTCGAACGGCGCGCTGAAGGCTATCGGCCCCGCCGACCGCAAGGTGGGCTATCAGGGCGGCGCCTTCACCGGCGACGGCAAGGCCGTGGTGATGCTGTCCGACGACGGGGCGGAGATGTCCCGTCCCGTGGTTTTCGACCTGGCCACGGGCGCCATGCGCGATCTGGATCCCGGCGCCAAATGGCCGACGGAGTCCTTCAAGCTCAGCCCCGACGGCAAGACCATCGCCTACATGGTCAATGAGGAGGGCTATTCGCGCCTGGTGCTCAAGGACCTCGCCACCGGCAAGGCGCTGGCCGCGCCGAAGCTGCCGCTGGGCGTCATGACGGGCATGGGGTTCTCGCCGGACGGCAAGCGCCTGGGCTTCAGCCTCTCGACCTCCACCTCGGCCGGCGATGTCTGGAGCTGGGACCTGGCCGCCGGGAAATTGACCCGCTGGACGGAGAGCGAGCTGGGCGGCCTCGACCCCGCCAACCTCGTGGAGCCGACCCTGTTTCGCTACGAGAGCTTCGACAAGCGCTCGATCCCGGCCTTCATCTACCGGCCGAAAGGCCTGACCGGGAAGCGCCCGGTGGTGATCCAGATCCACGGCGGGCCTGAGGGCCAGGAACAGCCCAACTTCAACCCGCGCCGCCAGTCGTGGGTCAGCGAGCTGGGCGCCGCGGTGATCATCCCCAATGTCCGCGGCTCATCGGGCTACGGGAAGACCTATATCGGCCTCGACAACGCCGAGAAGCGCGAGGATTCGGTCAAGGACATCTCCGCCCTGCTCGACTGGATCGCCAGGCAGCCGGACCTGGACGCCAGCCGCGTCGCCGTCGTGGGTCAGTCCTACGGCGGCTACATGGTGCTGGCCCTGGCCGCCCATGAGAACGATCGCCTGGCCGGGATCATCGATCTCTACGGCATCTCCAACTGGGTGACCTTCCTGCAGAACACCGAGGGCTATCGCCGCGACCTGCGCCGGGCCGAGTACGGCGATGAGCGCGACCCGGCCATGCGCGCGGTGTTCGACAGGATCTCGCCGCTCAACATGAGCGACCGGATGAAGAAGCCGATGATGGTCTTCCAGGGCGCCAACGATCCCCGCGTGCCACGCACCGAGAGCGAGCAGCTGGTCGCCAGACTGCGCGGGCAGGGGACCGAGGTGTGGTACGTCCTGGCCAAGGACGAGGGCCACGGCATCTACAAGAAGCAGAACGCCGAGGCGGTGCGGGCGACGGAGATCGTCTTCCTGAAGAAGGTGTTGGGGACGGAGTAAGCGTTCGTCGCCGCAACGACTCAGATGCTCCCCCTCTGGGGGAGCTCGCGGCCGAATGGCCGGGTGCGGGGAAGTCTATGGGTCGAAGGCCGACATGGAGTTCCCGCTCAGTGGCGGCCGTCGGGAGCGCGCCGAGGACTGAGGGTCATCAAGCCCATGAACACGCGCCGACGCTCAGGCGACGTCCATCGCCAGGACCCCGTCGAGCCAGGCCAGCACGTCGGCCGCCACTTTGTCGAAGCCTGGCTCGCCCAGCAGCCAGTGGCTCATGCCGGGGACCTGGCGATAGGCCGCGCCGATCCGCTCGGCGGTCTGGCGCACGGTGCCGGGCGGATGGACCACGTCGCGCTCCCCGCACAACACCAGGCTGGGCACGGGCAGTGGGCCTGAACCGACCCCGGTGGTCATGAACGGGTCGAGCCACCAGTTGAGCGTCTCCCAAAGCGCGCGGCCGCTCTCGGGGCGCAGGCGGGCGACAGCGGCTTCGCACTCGGCCTTGGGCATGCGGTTGAGGCTGTACTGACGCATCAGGCCACGATCGGGCGCCACGCCCTGGGCCCAGAACGGCCCCAGCATGTGCAGGCCGAAGGCGGTGACCGCCTCCTCCATCGAGGATCCGGAGACGCCCCACGGCGCGGACGGCGCCAGCAACACCACCGCGCGCAGCTTGGCGCGCCGCGCGGCGAGTTGGACCACCAGCCCGCCCAGGGAGTGGCCGATCAGGATCGGTGGCTGTGACTGCGCTTCGCACAGCGCCGCGATGTCCTTGGCGTAGTCGGTCATCGAGACCCCGACCACGGCGTCGGACCGGTCGGCGTCGCCATGGCCGCGCAGGTCGGGGGTCAGCACCGTGTGGCCGGCGGCCTCGAACGGCGCGCGGAAGGCCTCGAAGGCCCAGCCGCCGCAGAAGGCGCCATGCACCATGATGACCGGGGGCGCGGTCGTTTCTGGGGACCGGCTCAGGCGGCTTGTCCCCGCACGCGCCCGAAATCACGGAAGGCCGTCACGACGGCCTCATAGTTGGCGCGCTTGAACGGCACGACCAAGGCGGGCGCCTCTTCCAGCCGACCCCAGCGCCACGCGTCGAACTCGGGATGACCATTGCCGGATAGGTCGATCTCCGCCTCGTCGCCATCAAAGCGCAGAGCGAACCAGACCTGGCGTTGGCCCTTCCAGCCCTTGGCGATCTTCGAACCGTTGTGCTCGGGCGGGAAGTCGTAGGCCAGCCAGTCCTCGGTGCGGCCCAGTAGGGTGGTGGAGGTCACCCCGGTCTCTTCGGCCAGCTCGCGGAAAGCGGCGACCGTCAGGTCCTCGCCCTCGTCGACTCCGCCCTGGGGGAACTGCCAGTTGTAGGGGTCCGGTGCGGCGTACCTGCGACCCAGCCACACACGTCCGTCGGGGTGGAACAGCACCACCCCCACGTTCGGGCGATAGGCGGACAGGTCGTGGTTCATCTCACCTCATCTAGTGTCCCGATTTCGAAGTTCGCGAGCGTTGGTGGCGGGCTCTGACGAACCTCGGAATCGATAAGGATACTAGCAAATCTAAGTTTCTAGTGTGCTTCTTGGATTTGAAGTTCGCTCAGAGCCAAGTCCTAAAGGCGGGCGAACTTCAAATCCAGCACACTAGCGGCGGGTGGTCAGGGCGGAAGCCGGCGCCAGCTGATATCCGCGAGACTCTACCGATTCAGCCCAGGACGCGACCTGCGATAGCGTCACAGGATAGGCGAAGCCTGAGCCCAGCGCTTGACCGTTCTGCAGGGCCGCGGCCTCGATCTGCAGCAGCTGCTGGTCGATGGCCTCGCCGGAGAGCTGTTCGTCGATGATCCGGGTCGCCGAGGCGCGCGGAATGCCGCCGCCCCGCCGCGCCGCCTGGCCGTCGTCGATGAAGGCCAGGCCCCGGCCGCGCAGGGCGCCGGTGAAGGCGTTCATGCCGGTGTCGGATCCGAGGAAGCGCGAGCCCAGATAGTTGGTCACACCGAAATAGCCGGTGGCGCGCGACAGCACCCATTCCAGCTTCTTCACGGTCTCGGTCCCCTGGGCGGTGGCCATCAAGGTGTAGGGGCCCGGGTCGTTATCGGGATAGTCGACCGGCTCCATGGGCGTTTCCAGCAGCACCTCGTGACCGGCGGCGCGGGCCAGGTCGATCCAGCCCTGCAGCCCCTCGGCATAGGGCACGAACGACAGGGTGATCTCGGGCGGCAGGCCGTCGATGGCCTGGCGGGTGGCCTGGGCGTTCAGCCCCAGCCCGCCGATCACCAGTCCGACCTTGGGCCGGCCGTTTGTGGCGAATGGGCGCGCATAGGCCTCGGCCGGAGTCTTGCCGTTGGCCGCGATGATCGGCAGCAGACCGCCGGGACCCTGGACATGGAAGCCGGCCAGCGGGGCCTGGACCAGGGAATCGGCGGCATGGAAGGCGGCGGCGCCAGCCATGGTGATTGTAGCGTGGCCGCCAAAGGCGCTGCCTGGGCCGAGCGGGGTCTCCGACAGGCGGAAGATATCCTCGGTCACCACGGGCGAATGAGAGGGGGCGATCAGCGCCTCGCGCCAGCCCGGAGGGGCCGCCATCCCCTGCACCTTGGCCAAGGACAACCGCACCACCGGGGTGCTCGCCTTGGGGTCGCCCAGCAGGGCGATGACGGCCAGCAGGGTGATCAGCAGCAGTCCGCCCGCCAGCCCGGCGGTGAGGTGCGGATTGGCGAACGCACGCGCAAGAATGTCCGGCGGCCGGAAGCCGTCACGGGGCGCGGACAAGGCGGGCATGAGGTTTTTCGTCGAAAACATTTACGTGATCACGGAACGTTCCAGCACCGCACCATCGCACCAATATGGTTAACAACGACTTATACAGTGAACATCCCCAAAGCCGCCTCGCCCCTTACGCGAAAAGGGTTCGCGTGAGGCGCGAGAACTGGCGACAGGGTTTACTTCTTGGTGGCGGGAGCCTCGACACTGGCGGTGCGCGCGCCGACCACGGCGGCCATCTTCGGCGCAGGTTTCGGCAGCTTCGGCGTGGCGGCGACCGAGCCATAGCGCAGCACGTCCTTGGCCCGGGCGAGCTGGAAATCGCCGGTCTTGGTGTCGAAGTCGGTGGGGGGCGCCTCGGCGGGCTCGTGGGCGCCGATGCGCTTCTTGCCCTCTTCGGCGTTCAGCGCGTTGCGGAACGAGGCTTCCGAGAACTGGAAGGCGCGGTTGGCGATACGCTGGGCTTCCTCGCGAGTCTCGGCGACCTCCAGATCGGGCTCGATGCCGGTCTTCTGGATCGAGCGGCCGGAGGGCGTGTAGTAGCGCGCCGTGGTCAGCTTCAGCGCGCCGTCGATGCCGCCGTGCAGCGGGATCACGGTCTGGACCGAACCCTTGCCGAAGCTGGTCAGGCCCACTAGTTCCGCGCGTTTGCGGTCCTGCAGGGCGCCGGCGACGATCTCGGCGGCCGAGGCGGAGCCGGAATTGATCAGCACCACCATGGGCAGGCCGCCGGCCGCGTCGCCGGTGCGGGCGTTGTAACGTTCGATGTCGCGCGGATCGCGGCCGCGCTGGGAAACCACCTCGCCCCCGTCCAGGAACAGGTCGGAGATACCGACCGCCTGGTCCAGCAGCCCGCCTGGATTGTTGCGCAGGTCGAGGATCAGACCCTTCATCTTCGGGTTCTTGGCGCGCAGGTCGGCCAGGGCCGCTTCGGCCTCGTCGGTGGTCTTCTCGTTGAAGGCCGAGACACGCAGATAGCCGACGTCGCCCTCCATCTTGGCGGTGGCGGACTTGGGCTTGATCACCTCGCGGACGATCTTCACGTCGAAGGGATCGGTCTTTTCGCGCGCCAGGGTGAGGGTGACGGTCTCGCCCGGCTTGCCGCGCATCTGCTTGACGGCCTCGTTGACCGACAGGCCCAACACGCTCTCGCCGTTGACGGCGGTGATGAAGTCGCCGGCCTTGACGCCGGCCTTGAAGGCCGGGGTGTCGTCCATGGGCGAAATCACCTTGACCACGCCGTCCTCGCTGGTGACCTCGATGCCCAGGCCGCCGTACTCACCGCGCGTCTGATCGCGCATGTCGTCGAAGCTGTCGGGGTTGAGGTAGCCGGAGTGCGGGTCCAGCGAGGTGAGCATCCCGTCGATGGCCGCCTCGATCAGCTTCTGATCGTCGACCTCGGTCACATACTGACGCTCGACGATGTCGACCACGTCGCCGAACAACTGCAGCGTCTTGTAGGTCTGGGTCTTGGGCTGGGCCGAGGCCAGGGCCGCCTGGCTCACATAGGCCATGGAACCGGCGCCGAGCACGAAGGCCGAAGCCCCGATCAGAAGATACTTTCGCATATCAGGCCCTTAAGCCTCCCTTGCGGCGAAAAAGCGCCGCTGACGCATCAATTTCCGGAAGCTGTTTGCGCTCCCGTTCTCAACCAACGCTCCGGGTCGACGGGGGCTCCGCCTTCCCGGACCTCCAGATAGAGCTCGGAGGGAGACTGTCTCCCATCCGGCATCTGTCCGACAGGCGCGCCCGCCGCGACCGATTGTCCGATACCCACGCTCGCCCGGTCGAGGCCTGCCAACACCAGATGGTATCCACCCGGCAATCTCAAGATCAATATGACGCCCCAACCCTTAACGGGCCCCACATACTGGACCAATCCGGCGCTCGGCGCCGTCACGCGGGCGCCCTTCGCCGCGGCGATGGTCAGTCCGTCGGCGCGGCCGCCGCCGGGCATGGTCTCGCCGAACCGATGAGCCAGGGCCCCAGGCGTCGGCATGGCGAGCCCGGCGGGGGCCGACAGCGGCGCGTCCAGGGCCGGGCGCAGGGCCAGCGCCGCGCCCGGCGGCGTGGTCTCGGTCCTCCGTTCGGCGGCGCGGCTGTCGGCGGTGAACAGGGCCTCGCTCGCCACCGCGGCCAGCCGGCGCTGGCGGGCGATCGCCACGGCCTCGGTGGAATAGGCGCGCGCGCGACGTTGCAACTCCGGTGTGATCGCCTTGACCAGGATGGCGGCGCGAACGGCGTCCACCGCGTCGTCGGGATTGACCAGCAGGGCGGGCGGCGGATCGCGGCGAAACTGGGCCAGCACGGTCAGCAGCCGCGCCAGGCGGTTGAGGTTGCGGCCCTGCTCGGCGGTCAGCACGGTCTCCCGGACGTTCAGCTTCTCCAGCCGCGCCCGGTCATCGTCGGCGGCGAGCGCCACGGCGGCGACCGCAAACGTCGCCGTGAGCGCGAGCATGGGGGCCAGGCGACGGGTCATGGCGTCAGGCATAGTCCGCGTCGCGCGCCGGCTCAATTGGACCCTCAGTCGCGGTGATACGGGCCGCCGGCCAAGATGGTCACGGCGCGATAGACCTGCTCGGCCAGCATGACGCGCGCCAGCGCGTGCGGCCAGGTCTGCGGGCCGAAGGCCAGCTTGCCGTGGGCCTGGGCCAGCAGGACGGGATCCAGCCCGTCGGCTCCGCCGATCACCAGCACCAGCTTGCGCGTCCCGTCGTCGCGTAGCCGCGCGATCAACCCCGCGAAGTCCCGCGAGGTGCGTTGCGCGCCGTGCTCGTCGCAGGCGATGACGTGAGCGCCTTCAAGGTGGGGGCGCAGGACCTCGGCCTCGGGCCCCTTGCCGGGCTTCCGAGCCTCGACCTCGACGACCTCTACGGGACCCAGCGCCAGGGCGCGCCCCCCGGCGGTGGCGCGCTCCACATACAGCTTCACCAGGTCGACCTCCGGCGAGCGCGGCAGGCGACCGACGGCGAGGATCGTGATCTTCACGGAGGTGGAGCGGTCGTCAGCTCGAGGCGGTGCGGTGCGGTGCGTCGACCGACCAGATCTTCTCGATGTTGTAGAACTGGCGGACCTCGGGACGGAACAGGTGGACGATCACATCGCCGGTGTCGATCAGAACCCAGTCGCAGTGGGGCATGCCCTCGACCCGGGCCTTGCCGTAGCCCTGCTCCTTGAGCGCGCGCAGCAGGTGGTCGGCCATGGCGCCGACATGACGGTGCGAACGGCCCGAAGCGACGACGAGGCCATCGGCCACCGCGCTCTTGCCCTTCAGATCGATGAAGACGACGTCCTGGGCCTTGTCGTCGTCGAGACGCGCCAGGATCAGTTCTTCCAGGGCGGTGATCCGCGCCTGGGTGTCGAGAGAAGCCTGCGAAACAGCGGCTTCGTGCGCGCTAGGCGCGGGGTCAGGGCTCAGCGGGGTCGCTCCTTTATATCCTCGCTATGAAACCCCTCGTAGCACGAAAAGCGCCATCGGTCAGCCCAAGCGCGTCGCCGCCCTATCGGCGGCCGCGTTTCATGCGTTCGCGCAACACCGTGGACGACTGGAAATTCAACGGTCCGGTCAGGAAAACCCAGCGGGGCGGGGTCGCGCCGGGGAGCAACCGGGCCTGGCGCGGCGCGACCCTGGCATGGGCGAAGCGCTTGGCGGCGGGGGAGAACCGGCTCCGCAGCGAGATCCAGGGCCGCGAAACCACGGCGACAGGAACCTCGGCCATGATCTGGGTCCAGCCCCGCCAGCGGTGGAAGCTGGCCAGGCTGTCGGCCCCCATGATCCAGACGAAGTGAACCCGAGGGAAACGCGCCTTCAGCGCCCGCAGGGTGTCGATGGTGTATTGCGACCCGGTCGCGGTCTCGGCGTCGGACACGATCATCGTGCGGCCACGGGCGAAGGTCCTGGCGCCGGCGATCCGCGCTTTCAAAGCCGCGGTTTCCTCGCTGGGCTTTAGCGGGTTCTGCGGCGAGACCAGCCAGATCACCCGGTCCAGGCCCAGGCGCCTTCGCGCGGTCTCGGCCAC
>NZ_JANOCX010000018.1:0-7590 GCF_031412415.1 Phenylobacterium sp. | reverse complement strand
AACGAACAGATGAAGGCGATCCAGCGCGAGCTGGGCGAACAGGACGACCAGCGCGACGAACTGCTGGACCTGGAAAAGCGCATCAAGCGCACCAAGCTGTCCAAGGAAGCCCGCACCAAGGCGGACGCGGAGTTGAAGAAGCTGCGCAACATGAGCCCGATGTCGGCCGAGTCCACGGTCGTGCGGAACTATCTCGACTGGCTGCTGTCCATTCCGTGGGGCAAGGCCAAGACCAAGCCGATCGACCTGGACGTGGCCGAGGCGGTCCTGGATCGCGACCACTACGGCCTCGAGAAGGTCAAGGAACGCATCCTCGAGTACCTGGCCGTCCAGGCCCGGACCGGGGCGCTGAAGGGACCGATCCTCTGCCTCGTCGGTCCGCCCGGCGTGGGCAAGACCTCGCTTGGCAAATCGCTGGCCGAGGCGACCAACCGCGAGTTCGTCCGGGTCTCCCTGGGCGGGGTGCGCGATGAAGCCGAGATCCGCGGTCACCGCCGGACCTATATCGGCTCCATGCCCGGCAAGATCATCCAGTCGATGAAGAAGGCAAAGTCGACCAACGCCTTCTTCCTGCTGGACGAGATCGACAAGATGGGCAGCGACTATCGCGGCGATCCGGCCTCCGCCCTGCTCGAGGTGCTGGACCCCTCGCAGAACTCCACCTTCGCCGACCACTATCTTGAGGTGGACTACGACCTGTCGCCGGTGATGTTCGTCACCACGGCCAACAGCCTGAACATGCCCCAGCCGCTGCTGGACCGCATGGAGATCATCCGCATCCCCGGATACACCGAGGACGAGACGGTGGAGATCGCCAAGCGGCACGTCCTGCCGAAGCTGACCAAGGACCACGGGCTGAAGGCCGAGGAGTTCATCGTCCCCGATCAGGCCATCCACGACCTGATCCGCTACTACACCCGGGAAGCCGGCGTGCGGACGCTGGAGCGGGAACTGGGCAACCTGGCGCGCAAGGTCGTCCGCGACCTTTCGCGGGACGCCGCGCGGGCGGCGAAGGACACCGAGGTCGACTCGCAGGTTCTGCCGGTGCTCTCGATCACGATCGACGACGAACGCCTCGCCAAGTACGCGGGGGTGCGCAAGTACACCCACGGCGAGACCGACGAAGAGGATCAGGTCGGGATCATCACAGGCCTGGCCTACACCGACTTCGGCGGCGACATCCTGACCATCGAGGCGGTCAAGATGCCGGGCAAGGGCCGCATGTCCATCACGGGCAACCTGAAGGACGTGATGAAGGAATCGATCTCCGCGGCGAACTCCTATGTACGCTCTCGGGCGACCCATTTCGGTATCGAGCCCCCGCTGTTCGAGAAGACCGACGTGCACATTCACGTACCGGACGGCGCGACTCCCAAGGACGGCCCCTCGGCCGGCGCGGCTATGGCCACGGCCATCGTGTCGGTGCTGACCGGCATCCCGATCCGCAAGGACATCGCCATGACCGGCGAGGTCACCCTTCGCGGCCGGGTCACCGCCATTGGGGGCCTGAAGGAAAAGCTGCTCGCGGCCCTGCGCTCCGGCGTGAAGACCGTGCTGATCCCGCAGCAGAACCTGAAGGACCTGGCCGACATCCCGGAAAACGTGAAGTCGGCGATGGAGATCATCCCGGTTTCGACCGTCGATGAGGTCCTGTCGCACGCCCTGACTCGGGCGCCTGTTCCCATCGAATGGAACCCCGCGGACCAACCGCCGGTATCGGTTGCCGCCGAGGAAGGCGATGTGGAGTCCGTGATTACCCACTGATTGGGGAAAAACGGCAAAAAACTAGGCGGCGCGGGGGATTCCCGCGCCGCCTTCGTTTGACGCGCGTAACGAGACCGCCATAATCGCGCAACGCGAAGCAGCCTCGCGAGTCCGCGAGAGGTTCGTGGTTGAGATAACGGGCTGGGAGAGACAGGACATGACTAAGGCCGAACTCGTCACGGCGATCGCCGAAAAGGCGGGCCTCAATAAGGCGCAGGCGAAAGACGCGCTGGAAGCGTTCATCGAAAGCGTCACGGCGTCGCTTAAGGGCGGACAGGAAGTCCGACTCGTCGGATTCGGCAGTTTCGTGCCGGTGAACCGCGCGGCGGGCACCGCGCGCAACCCGCGCACCGGTGAGACGGTGAACCGTCCGGCGTCGAAGACCGCGCGCTTCCGCGTCGGCGAAGGCCTGAAGAGCTCGCTGAACTAAGGCGGGCCATAGACGAAACCATCAAGGGGCGGTCGCCGATCCGGCGGCCGCCCTTTTCGTTAGGCGCGGGCAGTTCTAGAACCCGCGCGCGGGCGGCTAGCTCAGCTGGTCAGAGCACCTGGTTTACACCCAGGGGGTCGGGGGTTCGAACCCCTCGCCGCCCACCAGCCTTCGCGCAAGAGCGCTACGGCTTGGCAAGCCGTTCAGGGAAACCGCCGCGCCCATGCGCTACCGCACGCTAGGATCGACCGGCTTCTCCGTCTCCGAGATCGGGTTCGGCTGCGCGAGTTGGTGGGGCAAGCGGGCGTTCGACGAGAGGGAGGCTATTGGGCTGGTCCATGCCGCGCTCGACGGCGGCGTCACACTGTTCGACACCGGCGCGGCCTATTCGGATGGCAACGCCGAGCCGCGGCTGGGCCGGGCGCTGAAGGGCAGAGCCACCGACGGCCTCGTGATCGCCACCAAGGCCGGGACGCGCCACGACGGCCGCCGGGTCGTCCGCGATTTCACACCCGCCGCCATCGAGGCCAGCGTCGAGGCCAGCCTGCGCAATCTGGGCCTGGAAGTCCTGCCGTTGCTGCAGCTCCATGGCCCGGCGCGCGGCGAGCTTACCGACGATTTTCTGGAGCGCTTGTCGGGCCTGAAGCGCCGCGGCCTGGTCCGCGCCCTGGGGGTCAACAGCTTCGATCCGGAGGTTATCGCCCATGCCGCGGGCCGCTCCGAGATCGATGTGGTGATGGTCGACTACAATGTTCTGCGTCCCGATCGCGCGCCGCTGATCGCCCAGGCGGCGGCCCAGGGAAAAGGCGTCCTGGCCGGCATGGCGCTGGCCATGGGGCATACTGGTCGACAAGTGCTGAAGCTGCGGCGGGCGCGCGACGTCTGGTACGCCCTCCGCGCGATGAAGAATCACCGAGCCGATATCGCGCGCGGCGCTCGGTTCGGTTTCCTCGCCGAGACGCCTGGCATGACCGGCGCTCAGGCCGCGCTAGCCTATGTGCTGGCCGATCCGAACGTCAGCAGCGCCGTGGTCGGGACCACGCGGCTGACGCATCTGTTGGACAACATGGCCGCTTCAGGCGTCGTCCTGCCCGAGGCGACGGCAGACGCGATCCGCGCCGCTCACGGCCGAGAGTCGCGAAACCGAACTTAGTTTGGTTTCATCGAGCGTTGTTACGGCGCGCGGATTGGCGTTTCATCCTCCGACAAGACGCCCGCGACGGCCCATCGGCCGCGGACCGAGCGTCGAACACGGGAGCGATCGCGATGGCAGACGGCGCCATGAAGCTGGCCGACGAGGCGAGGGCCCGGGCCTATTCCCTGCCGCTTGACGAGTTCAATCCGGGTGATCCGGAGCTGTTCCGCACCAACACCCACTGGCCCTATTTCGAGCGCCTGCGACGCGAGGATCCGGTCCACTGGTGCAAGGACAGCGAGTTCGGCCCCTATTGGTCGATCACCAAGTACAACGACATCATGGCCGTGGACACCAACCACGCGGTGTTCTCGTCGGAGGCGGCGCTGGGCGGCATCACCATACGCGACGCCCGGCCCGATCTGCGGCGTCCCAGCTTCATCGCCATGGATCCGCCCAAGCACGACGTGCAGCGCAAGGCCGTCAGCCCCGTGGTCTCGCCGGCCAACCTGCAGGTGCTTGAGCCGATCATTCGCGAGCGGGCGGCCAAGATCCTCGACGCCTTGCCGCGCGGCGAGGTCTTCGACTGGGTCGACCGGGTCTCCATCGAGCTGACCACCCAGATGCTGGCGACCCTGTTCGACTTTCCCTTCGAGCAGCGCCGCAAGTTGACGCGCTGGTCCGATGTCGCGACGACCCTGCCCATGCCGGGCGGCCTCTGCGAGACGGAGGAGGAGCGTCAGGCCATCCTGATGGAGTGCCTGGCGGAGTTCACAGAACTCTGGAACCAGCGTGTCAACGCCCCGCCGGCCGGCGATCTCGTATCCATGCTGGCCCACAGCGACGCCACCCGAAACATGACGCCGGACGAGTACCTCGGAAATATCATCCTGCTGATCGTCGGCGGCAACGACACCACCCGCAACTCGATCAGCGGCGGCCTGTTGGCGCTCAACGAGAACCCCGACCAGTACGCCAAGCTGCGCGCCGACCCTTCGCTGATCCCCAGCATGGTCTCGGAGATCATCCGCTGGCAGACACCCCTGGCCCACATGCGCCGCACGGCCCTGGAAGACGTCGAGATCGGCGGCAAGACCATCAGGAAGGGCGACAAGGTGGTCATGTGGTACGTCTCGGGCAACCGCGACGAGGACGCCATCGAGACCCCTGAGCGGTTCATCATTGACCGGCCTCGGCCGCGCCAGCACCTGTCATTCGGCTTCGGCATCCACCGCTGCGTCGGCAATCGCCTGGCCGAGATGCAGCTCCGCGTGGTCTGGGAGGAGATCCTCAAGCGCTTCGAACGCGTCGAGGTGGTCGACGAGCCAAAGCGCGTACGCTCCAGCTTCGTGAAGGGCTACGAGACCCTGCCGGTGCGAATCGCGGGCTGACCTGACGCAAGGGCGCCCTTTCGCTCGCTCTTCAGGCGCGTAAGCTGACCTTCAAGAACAGCGATGACCTAAGGGCGGACACGAGCATGGCGGTGGATCTGGAGCCCCTCGATAAGGCGCTGGAGACGGCGCACCTGCCGGCGCTCGCCGCCGCCATGGTGCATCTGACGGGGGACGCGGGCTGGCTGCGGCCCGAGTGGCGGCCCACCTACACGCCCTTGTCGCGGAGCGAGATTGGGGTGCCGGAGGACGAGCAGTCCAAGATTCGCGCCGCCGCCAAGGTGGCGATCACCGCCTACCTGACGGGCGAGACGCCGATGGCGGCGATTCCGGCGCCGGAGATCGTGCGCCAGATGATGAGCTTCGTGGCCGGGTCGGACATTCCCGACGGCTATGGCGAGTTCCTCACCGACGAGTTGGCCATCGGCGGCCACAGCTCCAAGGATCCTGACTGGTCGACGCCGGAGCTCAAGGCCGCGGCGCGGCGACTGAACGTCCTGGTGGTGGGGGCAGGGATGTC
Source organism: Phenylobacterium sp. (assembly GCF_031412415.1). Classification (GTDB taxonomy): domain Bacteria; phylum Pseudomonadota; class Alphaproteobacteria; order Caulobacterales; family Caulobacteraceae; genus Phenylobacterium. The sequence goes on along the minus strand of NZ_JANOCX010000018.1, from coordinate 2,350 downwards.
GGGCCTGCTGACCGCCATCCGCCTGACCCAAGCCGGGATCGCCTTCGAGATGGTGGACAAGAACGCCGACGTCGGCGGGACCTGGCTGGAGAACACCTATCCCGGCTGTCGGGTCGACTCATCCAACCACATCTATTCCTACAGCTTCGAGCCAAACCACAACTGGCCCCAGCACTTCTCCACCCAGCCGGTGCTCCTGGACTACTTCCGTGGGGTTGCCGCGCGCTACGACATCAACAAGAACGTCCGCTTCCAGACCGTCGTCGAGGAGATGGCCTGGGACGAGGCGCGCGGCGTCTGGAATGTGCGGCTGAAGACGCCTTCGGGCGTCGAGCATGTCGAGGCCAACGCGGTGATCACCGCCGTGGGTCAGCTCAACCGCCCCCGCTATCCGGACATCAAGGGCCGCGAGAGTTTCGCCGGGCCGTCCTTCCACTCCGCGGAATGGCGTCATGACGTTGACCTGGCCGGCAAGCGGGTGGCGGTGATCGGCACCGGCGCCAGCGCCTTTCAGTTCGTGCCCGAGATCGCGCCGAAAGTCGCCAGCCTGGCGGTGTTCCAGCGCACCCCGCCCTGGGGCTTCCCAGTGCCGCACTATCACGAGGACGTCCCGGACGGGATGAACTGGCTGATGGAGCACGTGCCGTTCTACGACAAATGGTACCGCTTCTGGATGTTCTGGATGGCGACCGACGGGTTGCTTCCCATGGTCACCGCCGACCCCGCCTGGAACGGACCGCCCACGGCTGTCAGCGAGCTCAACCAGGGCTTCCGCGAGATGATCGCCATGGCCATCGCGGCCCAGGCGCCCGATCGTCCGGACCTGGTGGCCAAGGTCATCCCGACCTACCCGGTGGGCGGAAAGCGTTCGCTGCTGGACAACGGCGTATGGCTGGACGCGCTGAAGCGCGAGAACGTGGAGCTTGTGACCGACGGGGTCGCCGAGATCACCCCGACCGGCATCGTGACCGCCGACGGGAAGGCGCGCGATTTCGTCGTGATCATCTACGGCACCGGCTTCCACGCCTCGAAGTTCCTGTGGCCCATGAAGATAAAGGGCCGGGACGGCGCTGACCTGCACGACGTCTGGGACGGCGACGCGCGGGCCTATCTGGGCATGACGACGCCCGGTTTCCCCAACCTGTTCATGATCTACGGCCCCAACACCAACATCGTGGTCAACGGCTCGATCATCTTCTTCTCGGAGTGCAGCGTCCGCTACATCCTGGGCTGCTTGAAGCTGCTGGCCGAGACGGGTTCGGCGGCCATGGAGCCCCGACGCGACGTCCATGACGCCTTCAATGTCCGGGTCGACGAGGGCAACAAGCTGATGGCCTGGGGCGCTCCTCAGGTCACGAGTTGGTACAAGAACGAGAAGGGCAGGGTCAGCCAGAACTGGCCCTTCGCCCTGGTGGACTATTGGCGCGCCACCCTGGCTCCGGACCCGAAGGATTTCGTGCTGACCAAGAGCGCGGAACTGGTGGGGTAGGGCGTCAGCCCGCCCGTCCGTAGGCCTCGCGCAGCCAGTCGGCGATCTGCTCGTCCACCTCGGCGGCGGAGGCGATGCGGACCCGGTGACTCACCATGGCGTTCCAGGACCCGGAGGCCTCAAGGCGGTCGCTTGGCGGCTCGCCCTTGAGGTTCAGGCCGAGGTCCAGCCGATCCTTGGTGGAGGGCTGGACCAGGGCGAACTGCTTCTTGCGGCGCACGCTGGTGTAGCCCTTCTTCGGCGCCAGCTCGACGTCGGCGCCCAGCCTCGCGATCAACGCCATGACCGCGTCATAGGTCGGACGGATCGCCGCCTTGGGGCCGGCGAACATCTGCGCGACCAGGGCGTCCTCGCCGATGGAGGCCGCGTCGGACTCGCGGGCCTTCAGCGCAATGGTGTTGGCGTAGCCGTGGGTCAGGCCGTGGTCGGCTTTCAGGCGCGCGACGATCTCGCCGTGCTTCTCCAGGCCGAAGGCCTTGGCGAGCGCCGCCCAGGCCTCCAGGCTCTTGCCGGTCTTGGCCTCCAGGCTTGAGGAATAGCCGGCGAGGGGATCGTCAGCCATTAGCCCAGCCACCCGATCACCGCCCCGATCAGCGTGTACTGCAGGGTGTGGTAGCCGCCGTTGATCAGCAGGAGCTTCAATGGCCGCTTCTCGAACAGGTAGTTGATCCCGAACGAGCTCGCGACCCAGGCCAGGCCCGCGGCGAAGCCCGCGCCGGTGGCGAAGGCGAGCCCCGGCTTCGGGCCCAGGAACATGGCGAAGACGAACGCTCCGACCAGGGCGAACAGGAAGGACCCGCCGAACACCAGGGCCATGTTGCGGCCCTTGAGGTCCTCGTCCGACAAGCCGGCGGCGGCTTG
>NZ_JANOCX010000017.1:0-18177 GCF_031412415.1 Phenylobacterium sp. | reverse complement strand
GTGAGAGAATTAGCTGGCCCTGCCCGGCTGCGGCGGCGGGGGGCCCGTTGCGGCCGAAGCCTGCGCTAGTGCGGCGAGGACGAGCAGCATCGATCAAGCTCCACCATGAGTGGCGCTCAACCTGCCGCAATCCTTCGGCGGGAGCTAGGGCGTCTCGACGCCCGCGATCCCGTGGTCGCCGGCCTTGCGGACCACGAGGTCGGCGAAGGCGCGGGTGGGGGCGATGTGGTCGCGCAGGTTCGGGAGGTTGATGCGCTCCCAGACGACCTTTCCGAAGGCCTGCGCCTCCAGGCGGCTCATGGACCGGAAGCGAGCGTAGAAGGAGGCCTCGTCATGCTCGGCCAAGTCCCATAGCCCCATGAAGCGGGCGACGAACCAACGCTCCAGGTCCGGCTCGGCGGCGTCCAGATAGATCAGGGCGTCCAGCAGGTCGGGCGGCCCGGTCAGCGGATGGCGCAGGGTCAGCCCCTCGATGATCAGCACGCCGGGCGGGGCGATCTGGCGGGCCAGGGCCGGGTCGATGTCGTAGGTGACATGGCTGTAGCCGGGAAAGGTGGTCGGGCCGGTCCGCACGCCCTCGAGCGCCGCGCGCAGGGCGGCGTGGTCGTAGCTGGCCGGGAAGCCTTTCTGGGCGGTGAGGCCCAGCTCTTCCAGGCGAAGGTTCGACTGCAGGAAACCGTCGGTGCAGACCAGTTCCACCAGCTCTCCGGCGGCCTCAAGGGCGATCTTGAGGGTCTGGGCGAAGGTGCTCTTGCCCACCGCCACCGAGCCGGTGATCCCGACCACGAAGGGTCCGGCCGCTGGGCGCAACGGCGCGAGCGCGTCGAGTATGGCGGCGAAGTCACCCACGGCGAACATTCCTACCCGAGACGGCGTCGTACGCCAGAGGTTGTCGCTGTCTTTCCGCGCGAGAGGGCCCTAGGGCCTACAGCCCCTGGACCTTCGCCAGGTTCGGTTTGGGAATGGGGGAGCTGAAGGGGCCGCCCGCCTTGGCCTTGTCGCGGGCGAGTTCGGCCCAGGCGGCGGCGAAGGCCTGTGGCGTGTTCGGCGAGATCGTCACGCGGACGAAGGTCGCCGCGCGCCCGGCCAGCGCCGTCTGGATCTGCGCCCAGAGGTCGAGGTCCGACTCCGGCGGCTCGGCGGCCTCGCGGAGGATCACGGCGCGAACCGGGCCGAGAAGGATCGGGCTGTCGGTGTGAACGGCCAGCGGACCGGGGGGCAGATCCTTCAGCGCCGCGGCAAAACCAGCGAGCGCCGTGCGTTCGGGCGTGATGTTGCGCGCCCCGCCGGCCACCCCCGCCAGGCCCTCGGCGGTTGAACGCACGTGGGCCCATCCGCCGACGCGGAATGCGGGATGATGGCTGGACAGGGTCCAAAGTCGGATCGCGCTCATGGGCGGGGCTTTAGCACCCCGCGCCACGGCGCGTCAGAGGGTCAGCGGTCGTCGCGCAGATAGACGACGTTGGACTTGCTGCTGGAGATGATGTGACCCAGCAGGAAGCCCGCGAAGGCGGCGATCGCCAGGGACGCGTAGGGCTTTTCGTGGACGAAGGTTTCAGCCTCGCCCAGTCGCTTGCGGGCTTCCTCGCGCGCGACGCCGTAGCCTTCCTGAGCCTTGGCTTGGATCACGCTGGCGCGTTCGCCGATCGCGACCTTGGCCTCGTGGGCCAGTTCGGTCGCCGCGCCCACCAGGGGGGCGGCGGCCTGCTTCAGCGCCGCGGCGCGCTTGGACTTGGGGGCGGGCGGGGTGTCCATGTAGTCGACCATGATCAAGTGTTCTCCTGAAGCTTCGGGACAGACAACGGCCTCGCGGCCATCGCAGTTCCGATCCAGGCGAGGTCGTATCTATTCGTGGCGCGGAGCCAGGTCAAAGGCGACCACATGGGGATCGGTCTTCAGGCGCCGCGCCAGATCGTCCAGGGGCACGGGGCCGCGACCGCGCACGGTCGCGGAGAGTTGTAGGAAGACATCTGGCGTGAGGGTCTGGCGCACCGCCTCCGTCTTGAGGCCGAATTCACCGATCAGCGCCTGGAATTCCGCCTCGCCCGGAGCGGCGTCACGGCCGTAGCGGATCGAGACATCGGCGTGGCTGACGTGGGGCAGGTTGAAGTCGATCCAACGTAGGCCGGCCAACACCGCCAGGGTGGTCAGCGTCCCGCCGATGGCCAGGCCGTAGAAGCCGACGCCGAACAGGGTGCCGAGCGCCGAGGTGATCCAGAGGGAGGCCGCGGTGGTCAGGCCGTGGACCGAGAATCCCTCGCGGAAGATCACGCCGCCGCAGAGAAAGCCGACGCCGGTCAAGATGCCGTGAGCCATCCGTACAGGGTCGATACGGATGATCTCGTTGGGGGTGTCCGTCAGCCAGCGCACCTGATGGACCGCGGCAAGCATCAGCAGAGACGCCGTCAGGCAGACCAGGATGTGTGTGCGGAACCCCGCGGGGCGGCCGCGATACTCCCGCTCGAACCCGATCAGGGCGCCGGCGAAGACCGCGCCCGCGACGGGCAGTGCGTATTCAACGAGCCAATCCATCGCGCGCTCCTCCGACAGGTCGGAACGCGCGATGGACCTTTAGGCTCACGCATGAGCGAGCGCCATCGCGCCAGGCGCCGAGCGACGGCGGCGCAAGGCGAAGCCGGTCAGTCCGAAGCCTACGATCATCAGAGCCCAGGCCGAGGGCTCGGGCACCGCCGATATCTCACCAAGCGCGAGATCGGTTCCGGGGGTCGATTCGTAGCGGAAGCCCGTGAGGAAGGAGCCGCCCACCTGGGCGTAGCCGTAGTGCAGATCGTTGTTCAGCGTGAAACGGAAGCCGACGAGCCCGTCGGTGATCGAGAACGGAATCGCGACCGGGGTAGGGTAGGCCGCAAAGAGGCCGCCCAGCGACGGACCGAAACTTCCGCCACGGTTGGTGAAGAACGAGCTTGGCGTGGGCGTTCGGAAGAAGGGCTCGCCTAGGCTGTAGACCTCGGCCGAGCCCGTGGTGGCGACGCCGGTCGGATTGAAAGCGAAGAAGGACGGATCCACCGTGCTGAAGGTGAGCGAGCCCGTGCCGAGGTCGATCGTGTAGGGATCGGTGCTGATATCGGCGCCGATGTACTGGGTGATGACCGCGGCGCTCGCAGGCGCGGCGACCAAGAAAGCAAAGGCCAGGGCCGAACTGGCCAGGAGATTTTTCATGTTACGAAAGCCCACTCTACAGTCCGACCACATGTCGGCCCTGAGGGGGCTACGCGCCGCGCGCGCGCTCGGATTAACCTAAAGACTTCACAATGAATTTTTCGCGCTGGCGGCAACAAACGGCCCCACGGGCCGGTTGGCGAATCCCGCGCGCCACGCCTCTACCCCCGTTCCACCCGCATCGGCATGCCGCCCAGGGGCTTCAGGGTGGCGTGGGCGAAGGGGGTGACGGTGTGACCCTCCACCGGGGCGAACCGGAACCGCGACAGCCAGTGGGAGAGGATCAGCAGGGCCTCGGCCTGGGCGAAGGCCATGCCGATGCAGATGCGCGGGCCGGCGCCGAAGGGGATGTATTGGAAGCGGTGGTGCTCGCGCTTGGCCTCGGGGTCGAAGTTCTCGGGGTTGAACAGCTCGGGCTCGTTCCAGAGCCGGCGATGGCGGTGAACCACCCACGGCCAGACGCTGATCATGTCGCCCTTGCGAACGCGCTGGCCGCAGACCTCGTCGTCCTCCAGGGCCTGACGGTCCATCCGCGGGACGGGCGGATAGAGGCGAAGCGTCTCCTCCCAGACCATCCTCAGATAGGGCAGGCGGGCGAGGATCTCGGCCGGCGAGCCGCCGGCGTCCCAGGCCGCCTTCGACTCCTCCCGCGCCCAGGCCTGGGCCTGAGGATCGCGGCTGAGCAGGTACACCGCCCAGGCCAGGCCGTTGGCGGTGGTCTCATGCCCCGCGACGAAGAAGGTGGCGGCGTTGTCGAGGGCGAGCTTGGCGGCGGCCTTCGGTTCATGATGCTGGGCGAAGCTGTCCAGCAACCGGGTCATGAAGTCCTCGCTGTGCGCAGGGCTGACCTGGCGCCGGGCGATGAAGTCGGTGAGTTGGCCCAGCAGCACCTGACGGCCCCGCGCGCCGCGACGCTGGACCGCGCTCTGGTCCAGCCACGGCATGCCGAACAGGACGCCCAGCCGGTACTCGGCCGTGGCGGCGATCAGGGCGTCCAGGTGCGGGGCGGTGTCGTGGAAGTCCAGCCCCGCCTCGCCGGAGAACAGGGCCTCATCGATGATCTCGAATGTCGTGCGGGTGGCCTCGGCGGCGATGTCGACCTGATCGATGGAGCCCATGGCCCAGCGGTCGGCGGTGCGCTTGGCCACACGCACGAAGGTCGGGTTGAAGCCCTCCAGGGCCGAGGGCGTGAAGACCGGAGCCATCAGCCGGCGTTGGCCGCGCCACGCTTCCCCCTCGGCGGAAAACAGGCCTTCGCCGATGGCGGGGGCGACCATCTGGCGTACCAGGCCGGGCTTGGGATAGTTGGCGGCGTTGTCGAGGAAGACCCGCTTGATCCCCTCGGGGTCGCTGATCCCGTGATAGGTCAGGTGCAGCACCCGAGTCGTGCGGTTGAGGACGTCGAAGGTTTCCTTCGGCCAGCCCACCAGCGGATTTCGGGAGGTTTCGCCCAGGAAGATGTCGAACATGCTCGGCCAGCGATCGGGCTGGTCCGGCGCGGCGGGCCGGAAACGCGTGGGAGGGGCGCGTGGCGACGACAAATCCTGGGCGAAGGGGGTAGCTGGAGCGAAGGCGAAGTCGGTCATCTGGGCCGGGCGCTTTCGGGCCGTTCAACGACCTGAGGATGGGTGGAATGTTGCGTTGCACCAAACGATATAACCGCGATATGCTTGTGAGCTGAGATCACATGAACTCTCGGGGACGGGGCCTTTGGAAAAGCGTTCGCTGCCGCCGCTAACCGCACTGCGGGCCTTCGAGGCGTTCGCGCGGCGTGGACGCATGACGCTGGCCGCCGACGAACTTTGCGTCACCCACGGAGCGGTAAGCCGCCAGATCCGCAGCCTGGAGGAGGCAGTCGGCCTGGATCTCACCGAGGGACCGCGCCATCGGCTGAAGCTCACCGAAGCTGGCGAGCGGTTGGCCGCGACGCTGTCGGGCGCCTTCGACCAGGTGGAGCGGACCCTGACAGACATAAGGTCGGCGGCGCATGAGGAACTGCATCTGTCCTGCGTGGGGACGCTCGCGATCCGCTGGCTGATCCCACGCCTGCCGGCCTTCCACGCCCGCCACCCCGGCGTGCGGGTGAAGGTGACAGAGTCCTATGCCCCGGTGGACTTCGCCCGCGAGCGGTTCGACGCGGCGATCCGGGTCAATGAGACCGCGCCCATCGCCGGCGCCCATGCCGTAGCGTTCCTGGAGAACTTCACCGGGCCGGTGACCGCGCCGCACCTGGTGGGCGGTGGGCCGACTGGTCTGGAGGGATTGACACGGCTGACCACCGGCACCCGCCAGACCGCCTGGATCGAGTGGGAAAACCACTCCGGGATCACCCTGCCACGCGCGCCGGAGGTGCAGGAGTTCGAGCACGTCTTCTATGTGCTGGAAGCCGCGGCCGCCGGCATGGGCGTGGGGCTGAGCCCGTGGATCTATGTGGCCGGCGACATCGCAGCGGGCCGCCTGGCCGCGCCGCTGGGGTTCGCCGCGACGCCCTCGCGGTTCTGGTTCCTGACGCCGTCGGGAGAGGTCAGGCCCGCCGTGGCGGCGTTCCGCGACTGGCTGGTGGAGGAAGCCGCAAAGGCGCCCAAGCCGCCGGGGCGGGCGTAGGTAAGTGGGATGGACGATAGGCGACAGGACATCGATTGGCTGATCGAACTGCTTCGCGCGACAACAACGGTTCGCAACCCGAACATCAACCTTGAGACAGAACTCTACTACGAACTTCGCCTGTCGGGCGACTGCATTGACGATGTGATCGCTGCAGCTTCTCGCCGTTGTGGACTGGCGCTCGACATCGATACTCGGCGTCACTCACCCGGAGAGCCTGGCGATTGGTTTGACTGGCTCTTCAAGGCACCTAGCCGCCGTCGATACGAGAGCCTGACCGTATCAAAGCTGTTGACTGCTATGCTGCGTTCACAAAGCTGAAACGCCGGCGCCTCTCACCCCCCGAACTTGTCGATGTCCTCGTCGGAGATGTCGTAGTCGCCGTAGACGTTCTGGACGTCGTCCTCGTCGTTCAGCGCATCGACCAGCTTCAGCAGCGTGCCGACCGGCTCGCCGGTGATCGGGGTGAGGTTCTGGGCGCGCCAGATGATCTTGGTGGTCTTGGCCTCGCCCAGCACGGCTTCCAGGGCCGCGGCGACCTCGGCGAAGTCCTCATAGGCGGTGTAGATGGTGTGACCGTCCTCGTCGGACTCCACGTCCTGGGCGCCGGCCTCGATGGCGGCTTCCATGACCGCGTCTTCCGTGCCGGCCTTGGCCGGATAGACGATCTCGCCAAGGCGATCGAACTGGAAGGCCACCGAGCCCGAGGCGCCCAGGTTGCCGCCGTTCTTGGAGAAGATGGCGCGGATGTTGGCCGCGGCGCGATTGCGGTTGTCGGTCAGGCCCTCGACGATGATGGCCACGCCGCCCGGTCCGAAGCCTTCATAGCGGACCTCGTCATAGCTCTCGGCGTCGCCGCCGGCGCCCTTCTTGATCGCCCGGTCGATATTGTCCTTGGGCATGGACTCGGCCTTGGCGTTGGCCACGGCCAGGCGCAGGCGCGCGTTCATCGTCGGATCGGGCAGGCCGGCTTTCGCGGCCACCGTGATCTCGCGGCTGAGCTTGGAAAACAGCTTGGACCGGACCGCGTCGGCGCGGCCCTTGCGGTGCATGATGTTCTTGAATTTCGAGTGTCCGGCCATGGGTCTCGTTCTTGGCGTGTCTTGCAGCAGGTGGGCGCTTCTAACGTCAGTGGACGGCGAAGGCCAGCGGGGGGGCGAGGAACCACGGCCGCGCCCGGGGGTTTCGCCCTTAAGCCACGCGGAGCCGAAGATGAGCGACTATAGCGACTACACCGACGACAACCTGGCCGAGCCTCCGGAAGCCGAGGTCGTCCACTGGATGGACCGCCGGCCGCTGAGCGTCGGCGCGGCCGGACTGTCCGGCGCGGTGGCCGGGGCGTTCCTGCTGGGCGCCGTGGCGGCGCTGGGCCTTGTCGTGTTGTCCAGCCGGACTACGCTTCGGCCACGCTGGAACAATCTATTCTCTCGCTCGATCCATTGAGCAGACGAAAGACGGCGTCCTGAGGGACGTCCTGCGCCCAGGTCTCCTGGCGCGAAAGGCCCAGATAGGCGCCGCGCACCACGCGGCCTGATCCGCCGTGGCAAACGATGATGACGCGACGCTCCGGTTCAGGCGGCAGTTCCGACAGCCAGTCGGCGACGCGAGATTCCACGGTTTCGTAGCTGTCGCCGCCTGGCGCTGAGAACTGCCAGTCGGCGGCTCCGAACGCCTCGGGAAACTCGGCGCGGAGGTCTGCGCGCAGCCGCCCATCCCACGCTCCGAACGACACCTCGATCAACCGATGATCGATCTCCGGCGTCAGTCCGATCCGCGCGGCGATGGTCCGGGCCGTGGCCTGGGCGCGACCAAGCGGGCTGGAGATCAGCCGCCAGCCGGCGGGAGTCTCGATGAGCCCCGCCAGCAGGTCGCCCATGGCGCGCGCCTGAGCCTGCCCCAGCGCGGTAAGGGACGAATCCAGGTGGCCCTGCATCCGTCCCTCGGCGTTGAAGACGGTCTGACCGTGTCGCGCCAGATAGATCATCGTTTGCGGCGGACCACCGGGTGCGAGGAGGACAGGCCGCCGTCGACCACGATGGCGTGGCCGTTGACGTAGGAGGCCTCGTCCGAGGCCAGGAACAGGGCGGCGTTGGCGATCTCGATGGGCACGCCGCCGCGGGTCAGCGGGTTGAGCTGACCGATCTTGTCCTCGTTGCCGCGGGCCCGGGCGCCGTCGAAGATCGGCTGGGTCATGCCGGTCTCGATCAGGCCGGGGCAGATGGCGTTGACCCGCACGCCGGTGCCGTAGAACTCGTTGGCGGCCGTCTGGGCTAGGTTGATGACGCCCGCCTTGGACGCCGAATAGGGCGAGCCGCCGGCGCCGGAGCGAATGCCGGCCACCGAGGCGGTGCAGATGATCGAGCCCTTGCCCTTGGGGATCATCACGCGGCTGGCGTGCTTCACGGCCAGGAAGGCGCCGATCAGGTTGATGCGCAGGATCTCGGCCCAGAACGCGGCGTCCTGCTCGTCGAAAGCCGTCCAGCCGCCGGAGACGCCGGCGTTGGCCCAGCAGACGTCGAGGCCGCCGAAGTCCTTGACCGCACGGGCCACCAGGCTCTCGACGAAGGCTTCCTCGCCCGCGTCACCGACCAGGGCCACGGCCTTGCCGCCGGCCTCGGTCACCAGCTTGGCGGTCTCGTTGACGCTGTCCATCTTGTCGGCGAGGACCAGGGTGGCGCCCTCGGCGGCGAACAGCAGCGAGCTGGCGCGGCCGATGCCTGAGCCGGCGCCGGTGATGATGGCGGTCTTGCCGGAAAGTCGTCCCATGAGAGGTCCTCTTTAAGGTTGGCGCGCGGCGGTCAGCCGAGCACGAAGTTGGCGGCCAGGCCCGCGGCGATCAGCAGGCAGAGCGGTGAGTAGTAGAGCCGGTTGAGCCGGTGAAACGGGGTGCCCTCGGTGCGTCGCCAAAGGGGCGCCACGAAGCCTGCGACGCCCCTCAAGAAGAACACGGCCGTCAGCGCCAGATAGGCAAGGGTGAAGAGGATGCGCCATGCCGGTTCCGTCGGCTTGGCGCTGAAGCCTACGATCACAGCCGCCCCGGCCGCCAGGGCCAGGGCCACGACGGTGCACATCCAGGGCGCGTGCATCCGACTGCCCGGCGCCACCCCGCCGACCCGCTCGGCCAGGCTGACCTCGTCGACGCCCGGCCAGCGAAGGCCCAGGCCCCAGGCCAGGTGCAGTCCGCCCAGCGCCGCCAGCAGGGCGGCGAGGCCGATGGCGAGGGGGCTGATCACCCAGCCCGGGCCGCGGCGGCCAGGATGGCGTCGGCGAAGATGTCGTAGAGGGCCGGCGGCAGGTCGTGGCCCATGCCAGGGATGACGCGGAGCTCCGCGCCGGGGATGGCCTTAGCGGTGGCCTCGCCGCCGACAAGTCGGACCAGGGGATCGTCGGCGCCGTGCAAGACGACGGCGGGGATCTTGAGCCTGCCCAGCCGCTCGGTGCGGTCGCCATCGGCGCGGATGGCGCCCATCTGGCGGGCCGAACCGGTGGGGTTGAAGGCCCGCGCGTGCTCGGCGACTGCCCGTTCGCGCAGGGCGCCTTCAGGCCAGGGATAGGCGGGACTGCCGATGACCAGGGCGTTGCTCACCCCATGGGCGATGAAGGCCTCACGGTCCGTGTTGGGATCGGGTGGAGCGGTCGTCAGCACCGCGCCGGCCTCGGGGGTCGGGTCCAGGGTGCCCGGCGCGCCGGTGGCCGACATGATCGAAGTGAGCGAGAGCAACCGGTCGGGGTGCTCGATAGCGACGGCCTGCACGATCATCCCGCCCATGGAGACGCCGGCGATATGGGCCTGCTTGACCCCGTTGGCGTCCAGCACCGCCACGGCGTCGGCGGCCATATCGGAGAGACTGTAACTCTCGCCAGGCTTGAACCAGGTCGACAGACCGGTGTCACGGTTGTCGAAGCGGATGGCGCGATAGCCCTTGGCGACCAGCATCTCGCAGAAGGCCGCGGGCCAGCGGGTCATCTGCGAGCCTAGGCCGTTGACCAGAAGGATGGCGGGGGCGGAGGCGGGACCAAAGGTCTCGTACTCGATCTCGACGGCGCCGTTTTTCGCGCGGGGCATCGGTTCTCCTCAGTCATCAAAGAGTGTCATCCCGGCCCCAGCGATGCGGAAGGCCGGAATGACCCGCGATTTCTGGCGCGGCTACGGCACCAGCACCACACGGCCCACGGCGGCGCGGCTTTCGATATAGGCGTGGGCGTCGGCGGCCTCGGACAGCTTAAAGACCTTGTCGATGACCACTTCCAGCTCGCCTTTAGCGGCGTCGTCGATGAGCTGCTGGATGTTGTCGTGCACGCGGTCCGTGCCGATCTCCGCGCCCAGGAAGACGCCGGAAAGCGATCGGTTGCCGCCCATCATGGAGCCCACATCGACCACCATCGGCTCACGGCCGGCGGCGCCGACCATGGAGACCCGGCCGCGATAGGCCAGGGCGTTGATCGAACCCTGCAGGGTGGGGCCGCCGACGCTGTCGACGATGACGTCGACGCCCTTGTTGTCGGTCAGCCGCTTGGCTTCGGTCGCCACGTCGTCTCGGGTGTAGTTGATGCCGTGGTCGAGGCCGAGCGCCTTCAGGCGTTCCAGCCGCTCGTCCGACGAAGCCGTCGCGAGGATCAAGCCCGCCCCGCCGCGACGGGCGAGCTGGATGGCCGCGACACCGACGCCCGACGCCCCGGCCTGGACCAGGACGGTCTCTCCCTTTTTCAGGCGGCCGAACTCGAAGAGGCAGTCGTGAGCCGTGCCGAAGGTGACCGGAATGGCGGCCGCCTTCTTGACGTCGTAGCCGTCGGGAATGGGCCAGCAGTTGCGGGCAGGGACGGAGCGTAGTTCGGCGTGGCTGCCCCAGTTGTTCACGGTGGCGACCTTTTGGCCGACGCACAGGTGGGTGACCTCGGAGCCGACCTCGACGATCTCGCCGGCGGCCTGGTAGCCGACCACGTGCGGCTTGGTCATCAACGGCCCGCGCCAGCGGTTCAGCGTGTCGCCGCCCTCGATGGCGACGGCTTCGACGCGGATGATGACGCCCTTGGCGTGGCACGCGGGGTCGGGAACCTCCTCGTACTTCAGGACCTCGGGACCGCCGTTCTCGTAATAGACAGCCGCCTTCATGCGCTTTCTCCCAATGACTTAAACAAATGTTTGATTGGAACCTAGCCGCCGCCACGGGTGGGGCGCAAGTGAAAGCGCGGCTAACGCGTGGCTTGGACGGACTCGCGGCCGAAGACGAAGGTCTCGACGAATTCCCAAAGCTCGGAGATCTCGCGCGTGGCCTCCGATCCGGGGTCGATCTCCTCGACGGAGCGACCGGACTCCAGCGCCGACTGGTAGCCGGCCCTGGCGCGCAGGATGATCGGGATGACCGGCAAGCGCATCAGCAGCAACGCCTCCAAGGCGCGTTTCACGGCCGGCGGCTCGACGCCGTTTCGGCTCACCGGCGCCTGGTTGACCACGATCAGGGCGGGCTTTCTCAGACGACGGACGATCTCGGCGGTTTGGATCGCCGCGGCCAGGTCCAGGAAGGTCGACCGGATGACCAGGAGGCATAGGTCGGCCGCCACGATGGCATGGCTGATCTCCTCCTCGATGGCCGCGGGGGTGTCGATGACCAGGGTGTTGACGCCCTCGCGCAGCGCCGCGAGCTGTAGGGCGAACAGCTTGGGACCCGAGGTTTCGACCAAGGCCGGCCCGTCGCCCTTGCGACCCTTCAGAACCTGGTTGGAGGATCGCTGCACGTCGGTGTCGGCCAACAGGACCGCACGTCCGCGCAGGTGTGCGGCCAGCGCCAGATGCACGCAGAGCGTCGTCTTGCCCGAGCCTCCCTTGCGGGCGATGACGGCGAGCGTGCGCATAGGTCGGCTCCGCGCCGAATCGACGGCTGTTAAGCTCAAGCTGGATTGCAGATGGCTGTGACATCCGTTCGAGGCCGCAAGGGAATTCCCCTGACGATTGTTCGCTCTCAAGACGTCAGCGCTTCCCGTTCGCCGAACGTGATAGCTACACTGACGACGATTCTACTGGAAGGAATGGCGACCCGCCCCCATGGACGCCGAGAGAGACGCCAAGGCCGCCCTGGTCATCGAAACGATGTATCGGGTCGCCGCCGACCTTGAGAACTGGGAACAGCTGATCGACGCCCTGAGCGCCGAGGGCGAGGGTGATGGCGAGGACCTGTCGGTCCAGTCCATCCGCGACCTGGCTCATAGCGAGGACATCGCCCGGCTGCTGAGCAACACGGAAGAAGGCCCGTTGGCCAACCGCCAGCCCCGGCGCGACATCGGCTGGATGGTGATGTCGCGCGAGGGCCGGGTCATCGCCGCGAATCCAGCGGCGCGCACGGTGATGGAGGACGGTCTGGGCGAGCTGCGCGTCGGCGCATCACCCAGCTTTTCCGATCCCGCCAACGCCGAAGCCCTGCATCGGGCCTTGGATCAGGCCAGGGCGCTGGCCGGCGGCCGTATCATCCTGAAGCTGGAGCGCGACGCCGAGGAGGGGCCGCGCTTCGCCTATGTGATCCCCGCCCGCGACCTGCCCCGCGCCATTGGGCCGGATGAGGTGGCGCAAGACGCCTTCGCGGTGGTGTTTCCCGCTATCGAGGAGACCGGCCGGCTGTGGGCGGCGATGCGCGAGAGTTTCGGCCTCACCGCCGCCGAGGTCCGCCTGGCCATGAAGCTGCGCGACGGCCGGGCCCTGAAGGAAGCCGCCGACGACCTGGATGTCAGCGTCAACACCGTGCGCAACCAGCTCCGCGCGATCTTCGAGAAGATGGGCCTGAACCGCCAGAGCGACCTGATCCGGGCGCTGACCGAGTTGTCATCGGTGGCCAACGCCATGGACGCCGACGGCCCTGACCGCGGCATGGAATACGCCGTCTTGGATGCGCCGCCGGTGCGCAGCATCGTGCTGGCCGACGGGCGTCGGCTGGCCTATCGCGAGTACGGCGATCCTTCGGGGCGGGCGATCCTGTCCTTTCACGAGGGCCTGGGCTCGTCGCTGATGCCGCCGGCCACCCAGAAGCTCGCCCTGGAATTCGGCCTGCGGATCATCAGCGCCGAGCGCCCGGGCTTCGGCCAGTCCGACCCTCGCCCGGACTACAGCTTCGACGGGGTGGCCGAGGACATGGTGGCCCTGTGCGACCGGCTTGGCCTGGACGAGATCCGCATCGGCGCCCTGCTTTCAGGCACGCCGTCGGCGTTGAGGACCGCGATCCGCCTGGGCTCGCGGGTGGACGAGGTCCACCTCTATTCCGGCCGCCCGCCCCGGCGGGTGGACAACGCGGCGCGCAACCCGCTGGCCCTGTTCCGCGCCCGCATCGAGACCAACCCCTGGGTGGTGGAGACCCTGTTCGCGATCCTGCGGCTGCGCGTCTCGCCGAGCCAGGTGGAGAAGGTGCTGCGCCGCTCCGTGGCCCACTCGCCCAGCGACAAGGCGTTCATCGAAGAGCACCCGGAACTGCTGGGTTTCATCGCCGCCTATGTGGGCGAAGCCCTGGCCCGCACCAGCCGCGGCCCGGCCGACGAGGTGCGGGCCTTCCGTCGCGGCCAGAACCTGACGGTGACCGAGCTGCGGGCGCCGGTGGTTGTCTGGCACGGGGAGGATGACGTCCTGGCGCCCCTGCCCGATCTGCTGGCCTTCCTGGGCGACGCGCCCAAGGAGCTGCGCATCAAGCCCGGGATCGGCCACCTGCTGACGCTGAAGCATTGGGAGGAAATCCTGCGCCGGGCCGCGGCCTGAACGCCGGCGTAGTCCATTTGCGTCATGCGGGAATGACCGCCGCGTGGTCAGATGAGGCTGCTGGAGAGACCGGGCTTGGGGGAGTTTCGGTCAATCACAGATCAAGGACGGACGCGGTCCCCCCACGGGGCCGCGTCCGTTATTGTTTGGGGTATGGCGATGCGCGTCGCCACCTAGGGTCCATGCCCGATGGCCGCCCGCCAAGGCTCGCTCGTCGTCTTTTACCCGTTGCGCTTCACGTAGGCGCGAATGGCGGCGATGACCTGGTCCTGATGGTCGGGGGTCAGGTAGGGATGCATGGGCAGGCTCATGACCACGTGCGACTTGGCCTCGGTCACTGGCAGGCCGCCCGGCGTCGGGTAGACCGAATAGACGTCCTGCTTGTGGATCGGGATCGGATAGTAGACCGCGCTGGGGATATCCTGGCTCTTCAGATGGGCGGCCAGGCCGTCGCGGTCGGGGGTCTCGATGGTGTACTGGGCCCAGACGGAGACGCCGCCGTCGATCACCTTGGGCGTGGTCACCACGTCGGAAAGACCCTGGGCGTAGCGGTCGGCGACCGCGTTCCGCGCCCGGATTTCATCGTCGAAGATGGTCAGCTTCTGCAGCAGGACGGCGGCCTGGATCGTGTCCATCCGGCTGTTCATTCCGATGCGCAGGTTCAGGTACTTTGGGTCATGGTCGAAGGTGCGGCCGACCAGGTCGGACTTCACCGCCTGGCCGTGAACCCGCAGGCTGACCAGCAGGTCGTGCAGCCGCTCGTCCTTGCACAGCACCGCCCCGCCGTCGCCGTAGCAGCCCAGCGGCTTGGCCGGGAAGAAGCTGGTGGTGGTGACGTCGGCCCAATGGATGGGGTGTTGACCGTTGAGGGTGCAGCCGAAACCCTGTGCGGAATCGGCGATCAGCTTCAGGCCATGCTTGGCGGCGACCGCGGCGATGGCGGGATAGTCCGCCGGTTGGCCGAACAGGTCGACGGCGATGATCGCGCGAGGCGTCAGCTTGCCTTGCGCCTTCACCGCGACGATCGCGGCGTCCAGCTTCACCGGGTCGAGGTTGTAGGTGTCTTCCAGCACGTCGACGAAGACCGGAGAGGCGCCCACCAGGGGCATGGCCTCGGCCGTGGCCGCGAAGGTGAAGGACGGGCAGAAGACGGCGTCACCGGGCCCGATCTCCCAGGCCATCAACGGCAGGACCAGGGCCTCGGTCCCAGAGCCGCAGGACAGTACGAAGGGGGCCTGGCCGTAGGCCGACATCTGGCGCTCGAACTCGGCGATCTCGGGACCCATGATATAGGCGCCGGAACGCACCACCTTGAGGATGGCGTCTTCCAGCGGCTGGCCGAGGCGGGCCCGCTGGGCCTGGAGGTCGATGAACGGAATGGGCATCTGGCGGTCCGGCGATTGAAGCGGGGCGCTTCATGGCACGGAGAGTCTAGCCGAGCCAAACACGCTTGTTTTCGGAAAATTACGCGGCCAGTTGCGCAATATCGGGAAACAGGGCGGCGACCACCAGACGGCTCAACAGCCGGCCGTCCAGCGGAAGGATGGCGTCGACAAACTGGGGGCCGGTCTTCGACTGAATATCCGGCGGCGATTGCAGCAGGCTTTCGTCGACCACGAAGGTTTCCTGCACGCTGTCCACCAGCAGGCCGGCGAGGCGCTCGCCGTGCTGGACGACCACGATCACGTGGCGACTCGAAGCCTCGGTGCGTCCCAGGTCAAGCCGGTTGCCCAGGTCAAAGCACGGGCATGATCGAGCCGCGCAGGTTGATGACCCCCAGGACATAGGACGGCTGGTGAGGCATGGGCGTGGCCTTGGTCCAACCTCGGATCTCGCGGACCCACCGGATGTCGATGCAGAACTCCTGGCCCGCGATCTCGAAGGAGATCAGCTCCAGCTTGCCGTCGCCTCGCCGCTCGCCGTCGGACATCAAAAATCTTTCCAATCTTGGGCAGCGAGTCGGGCTTGGGCCTGTCTGACCGGGGTGCGCCCGGCGACGTGGCGCCGGTGGTCGGCGAGCACCGGGCCCTGGGACGCGTGCGCGGCGGCCTCGCCGGTCTGGAACCTCGAGACAAGCCCCGCCAGATCGTGGCCTTCCTTGCGCAGGCTGGAGGCGGCGGCGGTCATTTCCTCGACCATGGCGGCGTTCTGCTGCGTTACTTGATCCATCTGATTGACCGCGCTGTTGACCTCATTCAGCCCGGTCGCCTGCTCGTTCGACGACATGGCCATCTCGGCGATCAGACCGTCGATCTCGGTGACCTTCGATGCGATGCCGTTGAGGGCTTGTCCCGTCTCGCCCACCAGCTTGACGCCGCGCGACACCTGGGCGCTGCTGTTGGAGATCAGCGTCTTGATCTCCTTGGCCGCGCTGGCGGAACGCTGAGCCAGGGCGGGGACTTCCTGGGCGACGACGGCGAAGCCGCGACCGGCCTCCCCCGCCCGGGCGGCTTCCACCCCGGCGTTCAGCGCGAGCAGGTTGGTTTGGAAGGCGATCTCGTCGATCACCCCGATGATCTGGGCGATCTTGTCGGAGCTTTGCTCGATCTCGCCCATGGCGGCGACCGCGTCTCGGACGACCTCGCTGGAGTTCGCGGCATGGGTCTTGGCGGAGGCGGCGGCGGACGAAGCCTGGCGCGCGCCCTCGGCGCTGCGTTTCACGGCCGCGTTGATCTGGTCCAGCGCCGCAGCCGTCTGTTCGAGGCTGGCGGCTTGATGCTCGGTCCGCTGCGACAGGTCGTCGGAGGCCGCGGAGATCTCGTCAGAGCCGCCGCGCACCGAGGTGGTGGTGTCGGCGATGGCGCCGATCGTCGATCTCAGGCTTTCGACAGCGGCGTTGTAGTCGTCCTTGATCTGCTGATGGGGACCGGTAAACGTGACGTCGATCCGGCTGGTGAGGTCGCCACTGGCCAGCCGCCGCAGATTGTCGGCCAGTATCGCGACCACCTTGGTCTGCTCCTCCTCCACCTTGAGGCGTTTGGCGTCGGCTTCTTGCCGCGCGGCTTCCAGGGCCTCAAGGTAGACCGATATGGCGAAGTCCATGTCCAGCAGGGTGGCTTTGGTCATGGCGCCCAGTTCGCGGGCGACCGCCTCGGCGCCATCCTTGCGCGAGCCGAACAGACCCTTGGGCCAGCGGTCCTCCAGGACCTTGGCTATAAGGGTTTCCAGAACCAGGGCGTAGCCGCCGATGTACCAGCGGGGCTCGAGACCGATCCGAGCGTGGACCTCGCCGACGGTGGTGACGGCCTTGACATAGCCCGCGTCCAGCCGGCCGCTTGAGATCATGTCCCAATGGCCGATCTGCTTGCTCTTAGCGCCTGAGATGTTGCTCTCGGCGGCGAAGAACTTGCGGGCCTGCGGCGTGTTTCGAACCTTGTCGTAGAAGCCGTCGAGGGCGCCGGGCAGCTCGCGCATGATGATCGACTTGACCCCCTGAAGATCCTTCATGGCGGCGGCGTCGAGGCCAACAAACTCAAGCCGCTCGGTCAAGGCGTTGGAAGTCGTCATTGATGGCCTCGGTCATGTGGCGTGTAAAATGTCACCTCATGACGTCGAGTCCTGGTTAACAGATCAATAAATCATGAGTTCAGGAGCGATTGATTTATGTCAAAGTGCAAGTTGTCCAAATCGGAATTTTCAAGACAATTGGAATTATACAACCTACCTTGTGTATTCATTCGATATTTGCGGAATATAGGATTGCGAATTCAGCACATGGCGTGCGACAAGGTGCCGCTATGGCGAGTATCTGCGCCACGCCCACAAATGGTTTGCACACCCTGTCCAAGCGTCGCGGGCGATTTCAACTCAAGATGGTGCGAACCAGCCCCATGAACCAGTCGATCCCCGGATCGTCGCCCTCGAGCCGTACCGCCTGAATCTCGAACGACCACATTTCGAAGTCGGGGATCAGGACCTGTAGTCCCAGTCGCTCGGCCTGGCGCCGGGCCAGGCTCTCGGGGCATGTGGCGATGGCGTCGGTGGTCGCGACCATGTCCAAGGCGGCCAACCAGCCTGGAACCGCGGCGAGAAGGGTCGGAGGATCCTTGGCGTCGCCGGTCTGGGGTCCGACTTCGCTGAGCGAATAGGCGAAGACGTGCCCTGTGGCGCCATAGGTCGCCAGGTCAATCCGAGCTTTCAGGGTCGGGTGGTCTCGGCGCGCCACCACGCAATAGCGATCGGTGAACAGGGTCTCGGCGATCACTCCAGGCGGCAGGGCGCCGAATCGGCCGATCGCCAGGTCCGCCTCGCCCCGGCGCAGCCCATCCAGAGCCTTCGCCTGGGCCTCATAGCCGATGGCGAAGGACACGCCGGGCGCGGCCGCGCGTATGGCGCGGATCAGCGGACCTCCGATCTGGACGCTGACGAACTCCGGGGCGACGATATTGAAGCGCCGGCCGCTGCGGGCGGGATCGAAGCCGTCATAGGGCTTCAGAGCCTGGCCGGCCATGTCGATGAGGGCCTCGATGCGCGGCCCCAGCTCCAGAGCCCGGCGGGTGGGTTCCAGGCCATGGGGTCGGCGGATGAACAGCGGATCGCCGAACAGCTCGCGCAGCCGGGTCAAGGCGTGGCTCACCGCCGAGGGGGTCAGCCCCAGGCGTCGCGCCGTCTCGCTGGCCCGGCCGCACCGGATCAACTCGCGAAAGATCAGCAGCAGG
>NZ_JANOCX010000016.1:0-22094 GCF_031412415.1 Phenylobacterium sp. | reverse complement strand
CGAACTTCGATTTCACGGCTTCGAAGGCGCGGTCGACTACGAGATCACCGGTCAGATGAAGACGCTGGCCTCCGCCTACAGCCCTCTGCGTGGCCTGCTGCGCACCAAGCCGGAAACGGCCGAGGCGCTGTTCCGAGAGGGCGATGCTATCCTCAAGTTGGATGACGGACGCGACTGCCGGATCAAAATCCTGGCCTATAGCGCCGGCAGCGACACGGCCTATTTCGAGATCCGGATCTGAGTCCTGGCTATTTCGGCCGGGTGATCTGGCTCGGCCGCAGGTGCGGGGAATGGAGGCGGTCGTACTCGACCGGCGGTTTCAACTCCATAGCGGCGTCCAGCAACCGATGACCATCCAGGCCACGCGGCGGCGGCTCGGAACTCAGGGCCTGCCAAAGGCTCAATGCCTCGTGACGTAAGCGTTGTTCGCGGTTCATGAATAGGCCGTCCATGGTCATCGAACAGTTCCGCACCCGCGAAGTTCCATCAGAACATGGTTGAAATTCCGTAACTTTTGATTCGACGTTGACCGGTTCAGGCGATTTGCTTGACCCACCGTCAGGTCTGATCTGGCCGTTCCCATCGCACGCGTCATGCGCTAGCTGACCAGGGGGCGAGGAGCAGAACGCGTGGACGCAGCGGCCGTTGAGAGCTTCCCTGAGATCCGCGAGGCGGTGCGCAAACTGTGCGCTCAGTACCCCGGCGAGTACTGGCGCGCGCTGGACCGCGAACGGACCTATCCCACCGCCTTTGTCGCGGCTCTGACTCAGGCGGGCTTCCTGTCGGTGCTGATCCCGGAGGAATACGGCGGCTCCGGCCTTGGCCTCTCGGCGGCCACGGCGGTGCTGGAGGAGATCCACCGCTCGGGCTGCAATGGCGGCGCCTGCCACGCCCAGATGTACACGATGGGCACGGTGTTGAAGCACGGCAGCCAGGCGCAGAAGGACGCCTACCTGCCCAAGATCGCCAGCGGCGAGCTGCGCCTCCAGGCCTTCGGCGTGACCGAGCCCGGCGCTGGCACCGACACCACCCGGATATCCACCTTCGCCAGGCGGGTCGGCGACAGCTACGTGGTCCGCGGCCAGAAGATCTGGATCAGCCGGGCCGAGCACTCCGACCTCATGGTCCTGCTGGTGCGCACCACGCCGCGCGAGGACGCCGCCCGGCCGTCCGACGGCATGAGCGTGTTGCTGGTCGATCTGGGCACGGCGGTCGGTAACGGCCTGACCATCCGCCCGGTCCGCACCATGCTCAACCACGCCACCACCGAGCTGTTCTTCGACGACCTGGTGGTCCCGGTCGCCAACCTGGTTGGCGAGGAGGGCAAGGGCTTCCGCTACATCCTGGACGGCATGAACGCCGAGCGGATCCTGATCGCCGCCGAGTGCGTCGGCGACGGTAAGTTCTTCATCGACCGGGCCAGCGCCTACGCCAAGGAGCGCCAAGTGTTCGGTCGGGCGATCGGCGAGAACCAGGGCGTCCAGTTCCCCATCGCCCGCGCCCATGTCCAGGTCAGCGCCGCCGAGCTGATGGTCCAGAAGGCCGCGGCCATGTTCGAGACGGGCCAGCCCT
This sequence comes from Phenylobacterium sp., assembly GCF_031412415.1. GTDB lineage: Bacteria > Pseudomonadota > Alphaproteobacteria > Caulobacterales > Caulobacteraceae > Phenylobacterium. The sequence continues at coordinate 20,522 of NZ_JANOCX010000016.1, read as the reverse complement.
GCGGCACGGAAGCCAACATGGCCAAACTTCTCGCTTCAGAGGCCTCTTGGTTCGCCGCCGACACGGCGCTGCAGACCCACGGCGGCTTCGGCTTCGCTGAGGAGTACGACATCGAGCGCAAGTTCCGCGAGACCCGGCTCTACCAGGTCGCTCCCATTTCCACGAACCTGATCCTCAGCCACGTGGCGACCCACGTGCTTGGCCTGCCGAAGAGCTTCTGAATGTACGATCTCTTGAAGGGGCTACGCGTGGTGGAGGGCTCGGCCTTCGTCGCCGGCCCGACCTGCGGCCTCTACCTGGCGCAACTGGGCGCAGAGGTGATCCGGTTCGACAATATCGGCGGCGGCCCGGACTTCCGGCGCTGGCCCCTGACCCCGGGCGGCGACAGCCTCTATTGGGAGGGGCTGAACAAGGCCAAGAAGTCCATCGCCATCGACCTTGGCCGTCCTGAAGGCCGCGAGCTGGCCCAGCGCCTGGCCGCCGCGCCGGGCGAGCAGGGCGGGGTATTCGTGACCAACTTCCCCGTCGAGGGATTCCTCTCCTACGAAAAGCTCAGCGCCCTGCGTCCCGACCTGATCTGCGCCCGGGTGATGGGCTGGGCGGACGGCCGGCCGGCGGTCGACTATACCGTGAACTCCGCGGTCGGGGTGCCGCTGATGAACGGACATCCGGACGATCCGCGGCCGGTCAACAATGTCCTGCCGGCCTGGGACCTGCTGACCGGCGCCTACGCCGCCTTCGCCCTGGTGGCGGCGATCAGCGCCCGACAGCGCGACGGGCAGGGGCGCGAGATCCGCATCCCGCTGTCGGACGTGGCGGCCTCGACCATGGCGAACCTGGGCTATCTCGCCGAGTCCCTGGGCGGCCAGGACCGGCCGCGCATCGGCAATGACCTGTTCGGCGCCTTCGGCCGCGACTTCGTGCTCAAGGGCGGTCGGCGGATCATGCTGGTGGCCATCACGGCTCGGCAATGGCGCACCCTGCTTCAGGTGCTGGAAATCGAGGCTGAGGTGGGCGCCGTCGAGGCCGAGCTCGGCGTGGACTTCGCGGGCCACGAGGGCCTCCGCTTCGACCATCGCGCGCGCCTGCTGCCCCTGTTCGAGACGGCCTTCGCCGCCAAGACGCTTGAGGACCTGCTGCCGTCGTTCGAGCGTGAGGGCGTGTGCTGGGGTCCTTATCAACACATGAGCGCCGCGGCGGAGGATCCTCGCCTCGTGAAGGGCAATCCGATGTTCTCCGACATCCTCCATCCCAGCGGCGCCACCTATCCCGCGCCGGGGTTCGCGGGGACCATCCCGCAGCAGGCGCGCGGGCCCGCGCGGCCCGCGGCCCGCCTGGGCCAGCATACGGACGAGGTGCTCAGCGAGGTGCTGGGCCTCTCGAGCGGCGAGATCGCTCAGCTTCACGACAAGGGTGTCGTCGCCGGACCGGGGGGAAGATGAGCCACAAGACGATCACGGTCAGCCAAGCCAGCGACGGCGTACAGCTGGTCACCCTGTCGCGCGCCGAAGCCGCGAATGCGCTCAATACCGCCATGGGCGAGGAGTTGCTGGCCCTGTGGACCACATTGGCGGAGGACCCGACCGTGCGCGTGGCGGTCCTCACCGGGGCGGGTCGGTTCTTCTGCGCCGGAGCCGACCTCAAGGAACGCGACGGCATGACCGACGCGGCGTGGGGCGAGCAGCACGTCATGTTCGAGGCGATGATCCGCGCTCAGCTCGCCTGTCCGTTCCCCATCATCGCGGCGGTCAACGGCGCGGCCATGGGCGGCGGTTGCGAAATGGCGCTCGCCTGCGACTTCGCCTGGGCGTCGGAGAGCGCGCGACTGGGCTTGCCCGAGGTGGGATTGGGCATCATTCCCGGCCTCGGTGGCACCCAGTACATCGTGCGCGCGGCCGGGGAACGCCGGGCCGCCGAACTGTTGATGTCCGGCCTCCCCATCGATGCGGGCCAGGCGCTGGACTTCGGCCTGGTCAACCACGTGGTCCCCGCCGACGAGCTGATGCCTCAGGTCCTGGAGCGGGCCCGCGTGATCGCCTCGAAGGCGCCGCTTTCGGTGCGGGCGCTGAAGTCCGTGGTGCGCGGCGGCGCGGCCCTGCCGCTGGACAAGGCGATGGCCCTGGAGCTGGTTCAGTACAACCGTCTGTTCAAGACCAAGGACCGCCGCGAAGGCGTGGCGGCGTTCAACCAGAAGCGGACAGCGGTGTTCCGCGGCGAGTAGCTAGGTCGTCGCCAGCTCCCCGCACACGAAGGCGTCCTCGCCGGCCGCCAGCAAGCCGTCCAGCGTGTCGGCCAGGTGCTCCGGCGCCACGATCAGCATCATGCCGACGCCGCAGTTGAACGTCCGCCGCAGCTCATGATCGGAGATCCCGCCGACCTCGGCCAGCCATTGGAACACGGCTGGCAGGTGCCAGGCGTCCCAGTCGAACTTCGCGACCAGTCCATCGGCGATGGCGCGGGGCGGGTTCTCGATCAGTCCGCCGCCGGTGATATGGGCGCAGCCCTTGATCCGGCCAGCCTTGATCTGCGGCAGGACGCTCTTGATGTAGATGCGGGTGGGCGCCATCAGCGCTTGGGCCAAGGTCTTGCCCGTCGCGAACGGCGCCGGCGCGTCCCAGGCCAGGCCCGAACGCTCCACCACCCGACGCACCAGGGAATAGCCATTGGAATGCGGGCCGCTGGAAGCGAGCGCGATCAGCACGTCGCCGATCTGTTGGGTGTCGAGGGTCGGCAGCACCGCGCCGCGCTCCACCGCGCCGACCGAGAAGCCCGCGAGGTCATAGTCGCCCTCGGCGTACATGCCCGGCATCTCCGCCGTCTCGCCGCCGACCAGGGCGCAGCCCGCCAGTTTGCAGCCTTCGGCGATGCCGCCCACCACGCGCGCGGCCTCGTCGACGTTGAGCTTGCCCGTGGCGAAATAGTCGAGGAACAGCAGGGGCTCGGCGCCCTGGGCCAGGAGGTCGTTGACGCACATGCCCACCAGGTCGATGCCCACAGTGTCATGCTGGCCCGTCTCGATGGCGATCTTAAGCTTGGTGCCGACGCCGTCGGTGGTCGAGACCAGCAGAGGATCGGAATAGCCCGCCGCCTTCAGGTCGAACAACGCGCCGAAGCCGCCCAGGGCGGCGTCCGCGCCTGGTCGGCGGGTGGCCTTGGCCAAGGGCTTGATGCGTTCGATCAGGTCGTTCCCGGCGTCGATATCGACGCCGGCCTGGGCGTAGGTGAGGCCATTGGGCCGGTCGGTCATGTGACGCCTTTAGGACTCAGGACAGGCAAGAAATTGGCCGCTGCGCGCATCGGGCGCTTGCAGACTCGGCCACTCGCGAGCGTATAGCTACTTGATGCCGCCGATTACACCCACCGCCGAACTCCAGGCGTTCTGCGACAAACTCAAAGGCCAGCCCTTCGTCGCGGTCGACACCGAGTTCATGCGCGAAACCACCGACTGGCCCAAGCTCTGCCTGATCCAGGCCGCCGCGCCGTCCGCCGAGGCGGTGATCGATCCGCTGGCCGAAGGCATGGACCTTGAGCCGTTCCTCGAGATCCTGCGCGACGAGACCATCGAAAAGGTGTTCCACGCGGCCCGTCAGGACGTGGAAATCTTCAACAATCTGAACGCGATGCCCAAGCCGCTGTTCGACACCCAGGTCGCCGGCATGGCCGCCGGGTTCGGCGAGCAGATCGCCTATGACGCCCTGGTCCGCCAGATGCTCAAGCTGGAGATCGACAAGTCGTCGCGCTTCACTGACTGGGCTCGGCGCCCGCTCACCGACGCCCAGCTCGTCTACGCCCTTGGCGATGTGACGCACCTGGCCGAGCTCTATCCGATGCTGCGCGCGCGGCTGGAGAAGGAAGGCCGCCTGGGCTGGGTCTTCGACGAGATGCAGGGGCTGTGCGACCCGGCGCTCTACGACGTGGAGCCCGAGAACGCCTGGAAGCGGCTCAAGCCCCGCCGCCACACCTCGAAGTATCTGGCGATCTTCAAGTCGGTCGCTGCCTGGCGCGAACGCACCGCCCAGATGCGCGACCAGCCCCGCGGCCGAATTCTCAAGGACGACGCGATCGACGAGATCGCCACCCAGGCGCCGACCGACGCCGACGCCTTGGACCGCCTACGCTCGGTGCCCAAGGGCTTCTCGGGTTCGCGGTTCGGCCCTGACCTGCTGACCGCCGTACGCGAGGCGTTGAAGGACCCCGAGGCCTATGCGCCCGTCATCGAGCGCAGCAAGGTCCAGCCGTCGCCAGCCGCCGGCGCGGTGGTCGAACTGCTGAAGGTGCTGCTCAAGGCGCGCTCCGAGGACGCCGGCGTGGCCTCCAAGCTGATCGCCACGGTTTCCGATCTTGAGCAGATCGCCAATGACGACAACGCCAAGACCCAGGCGCTTACCGGATGGCGGCGCGAAGCGTTCGGCGAGGACGCCCTGCGTCTCAAGCGCGGCGAGTTGGCCCTGGTGCTGGACGGGACCCGGGTGCGGGTGGTGGAAGTCCGCCGCGCGCCCAAGGCGAGCGCGGCGGCGGAGTAGGGCCGCCACGCTCTAGGTTGGTCACCATCCGTAAAGGACACATTTTCACCAAGCGGTAGAAGACCTGGGCCCATGTTGCACCCTGAGGTCTTCGTGGGGACGGCCGCGGTGGTGCGAATTTGAAGCTCTGGACCTATGAGGCGTTCGGCCAATTGCCCCTGGTGGGTTACCGGGGCAAGGTGGTGGCTCTGGCCGCGATCGCTGCGCTATGCCCCTTCGTCGGCTGGCTGATCCCGGGGGAGGGCCTGACCCGCACCGCGACGCTAGCCGTCGCCCTGGCCGGCTCGGCCGGGGCGCTGGTCCTGCTCTCCCTGATGCTGCGGCCGCTGGGCCTGCTGGGCCGGACCCTGGAAGCCTGCGCTCATGGTCATGAGGTCGGTCCACTGCCGCAAGGCTTTTCCGACGTGGTCGGCCGCATGATGCGCGACGTGACCCTGATCGCCGGGCGCCTGGACACCCACCGACATCGCCTGGCCAATCGCCATCCGATCACCGGCCTGCCGACCCGCGAGCCGTTCCTGGCGGTCCTCGACAACGATGTGAAGGACACCAGCCGAACTGTCGTCCTGGGCGTGGTCCGGTTCGCCGACTACGACCGCCTGGCGGCCTTCGACCAGGGCGCGGCCGAACGCGCGCTGGCGGCCTTGGCCCAGCGCCTGGCCGGCGCCCTTCAGCCAAGCCGCATCGTGGCCCAGGTTGACCGCGACTGCTTCGCCATCTGGTTCGCCGGCGCCGAGGCCCCGCATGTCGCGGCCAGTGAGCTGCAGGCCTTGGGCTATGTGCTGGCGCAGGAACTGCCCGACATCCGCCTGTCGCCCGATGTGGAGCTGGGCGCCGCGATCTTCCCGCATGACGGCGAAGACCCGGCTACCCTGCTGACGCGGGCCTTCGCCGCGCTGCCAAAGGCCGGCGAGAGCTCGGGCGGCAAACTCGCCTTCTTCTCCGCCCAGTCTTCCGTCGCCGCCAAGGAACGCTTCTCCCTGGAGCAGGACTTGCGCCAGGCCATCGCCCGCGAGCAGCTGACGTTGAACTTCCAGCCCGTTGTCGACCTGGAGAGCGGCCGGGTGGTCGGCGCCGAGGCGCTGTTGCGCTGGCGGCATGCCGAGCTGGGACTGGTCTCGCCCGGCGAGTTCATTCCGATTCTCGAGCAGTCGGGCCTCATCGACGAGGTCGGCCAGTGGGTGTTGAACGCGGCCTGCCGCGAGGCGCGCGCCTGGCAGGACATGGGCCTCACGGGGCTGAAGATGGCGGTCAACCTGTCCGCGCGTCAGTTCGCCGATCCTTCGCTCAACACCACGATCGTGCGCACGCTGGAGCGTCACCGCCTGGCGCCGGGCGCGCTAGAGGTCGAACTGACCGAAACCGCGGCCATGGAAGACGCCGCGCGCACCCGCCGCCTGGTGGAGGAACTGCGGGCGCTCGGCGTCAGCGTCGCCATCGACGACTTCGGCGCGGGCTACTCCAGCCTGTCCTATCTGAAGAACCTGCCGTTCTCGAAGCTCAAGATCGACCGCGAATTCGTCACCAAGATCGACGAGCGCCGCGACAGCCAGGCCATCTGCCGCGCCTTGGTGGAGCTGTCTCGCGGTCTAGACATCCAGGTCCTCGCCGAAGGCGCCGAGACCCGTGAGGAGGTCGAGACCCTGCGCGGCCTGGGCTGCTTCCTGATCCAGGGTTTCTATTTCGCTCGTCCGATGACCAGCGAGGACTTCGTGCGCACGGTGCGAGACCCCGCCTGGCTCGCCCGGATCGCGCCGCCGACTTCGGGCGCGGCGAAGCGAAGGGCCGTGGCATGAAATCCCTCGGACTTCCGGTCGCTCTGCTGACCATGACCTTGGCGGCCTGCGCCCAGGCGCCGAAAACCGGCCCATCGCTCGGCGTGAAGCCCGCGACGCCCGCCGCCTCGGCGCCCTCCGCACCAGTCGCCACGGCAGGGCTCAGCGCGCGCGAGCGCCAGAAGCGAGCGGTGGATCTGTTGGGCGTGGGCCAGAGCGACGTGGCGCGGGCCGAACTGCTCGCCCTGCTGGCCGAGCAGCCTGCCAACGCCGTCGCGCGCAAGCTGTTGGACCAGATCGACCGCGATCCGCGCGAGCTGCTGGGCGAGAAGAACTACGCCTACAAGGTTCGCCCGGGCGACACGATGTCGACGGTCGCCGACCGGCTGATGGGCGATGGACTGCTGTTCTACGGTCTGGCCCGGTACAACAACATCGTCGACCCCTCGCAGATGAGCGTCGGCCAGACCCTGTTGATCCCGGGTGTGCCTCGGAAGGTGGCTCCGGCCAAGCCGGCGGCGCCCACGACCGCTGCGCCGACCAGCACGCCGCGCAACCCCGCGCGAGCAGGTCTGCTGCGAGGCCAGGCCCTGGAGCAGATGAACCGGGGCGCGATCGACAAGGCTGTCGGTCTGCTGCGCCAGGCCCTGGCGCTGGACCCCGCCAACGCCGCGATCCAGCGCGACCTGGATCGCGCCGTCAGGATCCAGGCGAATGTCCGCGGCCGGTAGCTGGCGTTGAAATAAATTCCGGGAATCGGTCCCACGCGAATTCTCCTTTAACCGTAGCAGGTTAGCTTTCGGAAAGGATCGCGATCCGGGGACTTGGGCATGTTGGAATTGGTCGGGCGCTACGAGGTTCAGGCGCGTATCGGCGAAGGCGCGATGGCCGACGTGTACCGGGCCTATGACCCGGGCATCAACCGTGTCCTGGCCATCAAGGTGCTGAAGGCCGAGTTCCGGCAGAACCGCCACTATGTCGGGCGTTTCCTGCGCGAGGCCAAGGCCGCTGGCGCTCTGTCGCACCCCAATATCGTGACGATCTACGATGTCGGCGAGATCGACGGCTACCCGTACATCGCCATGGAGCTGCTGGATGGCGAGCCGCTGGACAAGGCCGCCGCCCGCATCGGACAGCTCTCCGTCGACGACGTCCTGGTTATCGGCGCGCAACTGGGCGAAGCGCTGCGCTACGCCCACGAGGTCGGCGTCATCCACCGCGATATCAAGCCCAGCAACATCCTGCTGGCCCCCGACGGGCGCAGCGTAAAGATTCTCGACTTCGGCATCGCCCGCGTCGCCGAGGCCGACAGCGAGACCGAGATGCTGAAGACCCAGGTCGGTCAGGTCTTGGGAACGCCGCGCTACATGAGCCCCGAGCAGGCGCTTGGCGGCGCCATCGACGGGCGTTCGGACCTCTTTTCCGTGGGCGTGGTCCTCTATGAATTGGTCACCGGCCAGCGCGCGTTCGCGGGGACCAGCGCGGCCACCCTGGCGCTCCAGATCACACAGCACGACCCTCGTCCGATCGGTGAACTGGCGCCCGATTGTCCGCGCGGACTGCAATTCATCATCGGGAAGCTGCTGGCCAAGAAGCCGGAACGCCGCTTCGCCGACGGGGGGCAGCTCGCCGAGGCCATGCGTCGCGAGCAACGGGCCGTGGAGGCCCTGGCTGAGGAGCAGGACGGCGTGCGTCGCTACCTGCCGATGCAGGCTCGCCTGACCTTGATCATGGCCGCGATCACCGCCCTTGTGCTGCTGCTCTGCGTCGGTCTGGTGCTGAACCGGCAGGATCGGGCCATGGAGCGTATGGCCCTGTCCTCCGGTGGGGCCATCGCCTCATTCGTGGCCACGAACGCCGCGCTCACCGCCGCCGACAACGCGACCTTGCCGCCCGATCAGCGCGATTGGGCGCCGGTCGCCGCCTTCGTGCGCGCTGCCGGCGCCGACCCCAATATCCAGCAGATCACCGTCGTGGACGCCGACGGCCTGATCCGTGGCGCCACCAACGCCAGCCAGGTCGGCCAGATCTATGAGACGCCGCGCGGTGAGACCCTGATCCACAAGGGCGACGACGGTGTGATCACCTCGACGAAGCTGGAAAAAGGCGTTGGCGGCTTTCGTTTCGTGCGCCCGATCCTCTACGCCGGCCGCTCGTTCGGCACGGTGGACGTGACGGTGAGCCGCGCCGACCTCGCCGCCGCCGCCGCGCTCTCGCACTGGCTGCTGGCGGCGCTCAGCGTCGTCACGCTTGGCGTCGTGATGGCGGTCAGCTACGCCGCCGCCCGCCAGGTGGCTGGCCCGATCCGCCGCTTGCGCGGCGCCTTGGCCGATGCGGCGCGGGGAGATCTCGACTTCCGCATTTCGCACAACCGCAAGGATGAGTTCGGCGAACTTTTCGACGGCTTCAACCGGTTCGCGAGCTCCGTCCAGGACCGGCTGGAGACCGAGGCGCTGACCCGCGCCGAGCCGCCGGCCGCCGAGCCTTCCGCCATGACGGAGCTTCGCATCGCCGCCGCCGCCGCGGAGCGGGCGGTGCAGGCCCTCGACCGGACCCGACTGGTGCTGGAAGAGGACGAATACGACCGAACCGTCATCGGAGGCCGATCTTGAGCGCCCTCACCGCCACCCTGGCTCGGCCGAAAGTCACCAAGGCCGTCCTGCGCCTGTTCCGCCAGAGCGATCCGTTCCAGCTCTTGGAGTCGCGTGAGCTCGCTGAAGGTGAACTGATCATCGGTCGCGATCCCGCCGCCGGCTGGACCATCGCCGACCCCGAGCGATCCATCTCGCGCAGCCACTGCGTCATCGCGCTGCATGGCGGGCGGCTTACCCTGCGCGACACCAGTTCCAACGGCGTCTTCGTTGGGGCCACGCGCGATCGGCTGCCGCCGGGAGACCACGCTCCGATCGAGGCCGGCGACACACTCCGCCTGGGCGGCTACCTGATCGTGGTCGAGGCCGCGCAGGCGCAGGACGGCGCGTTCGACGCGCCTTTCAGCGGGCCGATGCTCAAACCCGCGCACATCACCCCGGCGACGCTCGCGGCGCCTGACGCCTGGACTGCTCCCGAGGCCTCCGACGCGCCGAGCGACGGTTCACTGCTGGACGCCTTCTGCGCCGGCGCCCGCCTCGACGCCTCGACTTTCGCCGGCGAGGACCCCGTCGAGGTGATGCATCGACTGGGCGCGGTCTACCAGCAGATGGTTCTGGGGCTTGGCGACCTGATGAGCGAGCGGACCTCGGTAAAGACCGAGTACCGCATGACCCGCACCACGGTCCGCGCCGAGGGCAACAACCCGTTCAAGTGGGCCCCGGCCCAACGCGTGGCCACCGACCTGCTGCGGCCGCGCGGGGAGGGGTTCCTGTCGGGGCCCGCCGCCGTCAAGGCCTCCTTCCAGGACATGAAAAAGCATCTGCTGTGCATGATGGCGGGCCTGCGCGCCTCCGTCGGTTCGACCCTGGAGGCCCTCGCGCCGGAGGAGGCCGAGGCGCGGCTGAAGGGTCAGTCCCTGATGTTGAAGAACCGCGACGCCATGGCTTTCGCGGAATACGTCAAGCTGCACGCCGAGTTCCGGACCCGAGCCGACGGCGATCCTGACAGTCCGGTCAACCAGGCCTTCAAGGCCGCCTATGAACGCCAACTCGTGGAGCTGGACGCCATGAGCACCCAGGCATGAGCCGAGCCGCGGCCATGCCTCGTGTGCGTAGTTTCCAGACCGCCAGCCGTACCCACGTCGGGCTTTCCCGCAGCCTTAACGAGGATCGGTTCCTGGCGCGCCCCGAGGTCGGCCTATGGGCCGTCGCCGATGGCATGGGCGGACATCAGGCCGGCGACGTCGCCAGCCTACGGGTGGTTGACGCCCTGACGAACGTCGGACGGTTCGGTTCGGGCTACGCCTATCTGAACGCCGTGCGCGAGGGTTTGGTCGCCGCCAACGGCGATCTGATCGCCCATGCCGCGACACTGTCGCCGGGCGCCGTGATCGGCTCGACCGTCGCCGTCCTTCTCGCGCATGAGGACCACTATGCCTGCGTCTGGGCGGGAGACAGTCGCATCTACCTGCTGCGCGGCGGCGCCCTGATGCGGGTGACCCGCGACCACAGCCTGATGCAGGAACTCATCGACACCGGCGCCCTGGACGAACAAGAGGCGCGCAATCGGCGGATCTCCAACGTGATCACCCGCGCGGTCGGCGCGGCCGCCAAGCTGGAGTTATCGGAGACCCATGGCGATATCCGGCCTGGGGACCTCTTCCTCCTGTGCTCAGACGGGCTGACCGGTCTTGTTGAGGATCACGAACTCGGCGCCATGCTGGCCCAGGACGACCTGGAGGTTATCGCCGACCAGTTGCTGGCCCTTACCCTGGAACGCGGCGCGCGCGACAATGTCACCCTGATGCTGGTTCGCGCCCGTCGCTGAGCCATCTCGCGCGAAAACCGGTGGATCGTTTCAACGGCTTTCGCCGGTAGTCTTCGCACCATCTGGTCCCCGAGTTGTGCACCGCTTGTCCACCGCCGGCGACTGGGCCGACGTGTCGCGACGCTTGCCAGCCGGGCCGATCGGCGCGAGCCTCCCCTTGTCGAGAGGGACTGCGGCGCGGACGAACCGGGCGACCGGATCATCAAGCGAACAGGAGGTCCTGCGGAGACCGGTGAAGGGGCGACCTGGAGCAGGACAACGTGGGGCAACGACGACGACGAAGGCCAGCAGGGGCGACCCCGCGAACCGGAAACGTCAACGACCTCAAGGCGCAGGCCCTCCACGGGGCCTGGATGAGAGGGCGATGCCGCGGGCGACCGCAGCGTCGCCCTCTTGCTATGGGCGTCGCTCAAATAGCCAGCCGCCGACGATCCAGGCCGCGAGCGCCCCAAGGACCTGCCCCAGGACAAAGCCCGGGGCCGAGATCGGCGCGATGCCCGCGAAGCTGTCGGTCAGCGCCCTGGCCAGGGTCACCGCCGGATTGGCGAACGAGGTCGAGGCGGTGAACCAGTAGGCGGCGGTGATGTAGAGACCGACGGCGGCGGGCGTGGCGGCCGGTCGGAAGCGAACAGTTCCCAGGATGATCAGGATCAGGCCGAAGGTGGCAATCCCTTCTGAGAATACCTGTGCGGGCCCATCGCGCAGCTTGGTCGAGACCTGCCAGATCGGGACCTCGAACATGGCGTGCGCGGCCCAGACTCCGAGGATCGCGCCGAGCGCCTGGACCGCCACGAAACCCGCGGCGTCTTTCCAGGGCAGTTCTCGCTTCAGGGCGAAGACCACGCTGACCGCGGGGTTGAAGTGCGCGCCGGAGATCGGGCCGAATATGGTGATCAGGCCAAACAGCGCCGCGCCGGTGGCCAGGGTGTTACCGAGCAAGGCGATGGCGACGTTCCCGCCCGCCAGGCGCTCGGCCATGATCCCGGAGCCGACCACCACGGCCAGCAGCCAGGCCGTGCCGAGGCCCTCGGTGATAAGACGGCGGATCAAGCGCCTTGCAGGCTGTCGGCCGCCCCGATCTCGTCGATCCGCCGCTTCAGCGCGACCGCGTCCAGCGTGGAGAGCGGCAGGTTCACGAAGGCTTCGATCCGGTTCTTGAGCTGGCGATAGGCCTCGGCGAAGGCCAGGCCGATCTCGGCGTCGGTCCCTTCCACAGCGGCGGGGTCGGGGATGCCCCAGTGAGCGCTCATCGGCTGACCAGGCCAGATCGGGCAGACTTCGCCGGCGGCGTTGTCGCAGACCGTGAACACGAAGTTGAGGTCAGGTCCGTGCGGCGCGGCGAACTCCTCCCACGGCTTTGAGCGATAGGCCGAGACGTCGTAGCCCAACGAGGCCAGCAGGTGCAGCGCGTGCGGGTTGACCGCGCCCTTGGGCATGGAGCCGGCCGACAGCGCCTTGAATCGACCCGCCCCAAGGCGGTTCAGCAGCGCTTCGGCGAGGATCGAGCGCGCGGAGTTTCCCGTGCATAGGAATAGGACGTTGAGCGGCATGACTACCTCAGCAGATGTTGCAGGCGGCCGCCCGGTTGGCGACTTGGGCCAGGGGCGCGCAGATGGCGGCGTTGCCGCCGCAGCAGTCTTCGGTGAGAAACACCAGCAGCTCAGCCATGCGGTCGTATGCGGCGCGATAGACGATCGAGCGGCCGTCGCGCTGCGACGTCACCAGCCCAGCATGGCTTAGAATGTTCAGATTGGTCGACAGGGTGTTGGGCAGGATCTCGGCGGCGCGCGCGATGTCGCCCGCCGCCATGCCGCCTTCGCCCGCCACCACCAGCAAGCGGAAGATGCGCAATCGACCCGGATGGGCGAGGGCGGACAGGGCGCTGACGGCGCTATCTTGTTCCATAGTTCGCGAATAGCAGAATCAATTGGCGCCGCCAAACCAAGCATTTGTGACGACCAGCTGCGGGACGCGGCGATTGGCGCCGCAGGTCCTGGGACGGCGCAGCGGAGGGTCAGGTCGAGGCTAGAGCCAGTCGATCACGCCTAGTTTCGCCATCCACACAACGGCCATCTCAAGCGCCGCCCGGCGCGGCGGAGGGAAGTGCGCCAGCACCTCGCCAACGGTCGCGGCCTGCCCGTCGCCGAGCAGGGCGCAGACCCGCGCGCATTCGTCGGGGGTGGCCCGCCAAGCCGCCGCATGTCCGTCGAGGTCGGTACGGATCAGGTTGGCGGGATCGGCCCCGGGCCGCAGCGCCAGTGGGGTGTCGGGAGACAGAACCTGGGTCGCGAAGCCCGCGAAGTCGGCGAAGGGATCGCCCTTGGGTGGGTTGGTCAGATGGCTGGGCATGACGTCCGGCGCGGCGGCCCGGATCGCGGCCAGTTCGTCTAGCAGAGCGCGAATCTCGCCCACCACCACCGGCCAGTCGAAGGTGGTGGCGATGCGCTCGCGTCCCGCCGCGCCCATCCGGGCGCGCAAGCCTGGGTCGGCGATCAGGGCGGCCAGGGCCTGGGCGGCGCGGCCGACGTGGACGGCGGTGTGCTGGGCGACCGCCCCGACATAGTGCTGATAGGCGTCCATGCCCACGGCGTGTCGAGCCGCCAAGCTGCGGCCCTGGCTGCCGGCGGGCGCGCCCAGGGTCGGGATCAGGAAACCCTCCCGACCGTCGCGGACGGTGTAGCGGTAGCCGTCCCAGTCGCTGACCACGACGGGGAGGCCCGCGGCCATCGCCTCGATCGGGGTGATGCCAAAGGTCTCCTGGATGTTGTCGACCAGGGACAGGAAGATGTCGCCGGCCGCCCAGGTACCGCCGACCACCTCGGGATCGTTGCCGTTCAGGAAGTGGGGCGTGACTGACGGCGCATAGGCCGCGGCCGCCCGTTCGTAGAGCGGCCGGTGCAGAGGCTCGTTGGGGAACCAGCCGACCAGGGCGAAATGGACCTTCTTGCCGGTCAGCCTGGCGGCCTCTTCCACCGCCGCGAACATCGGCTGTGGGAAGGCCTTCTCGAAGAACGACAGCCGCCCGACCCACAGGACCAGGATGTCGTCCTCGCCCAGGCCCAGTTCGGCCCGCACACTGGCGCGGACATCGGGCCGGTCGGCCAGGCCCTGAAACCGCGCGTGGTCGACGCCAAGCGGCACCAGCGGTAGCTTCGGGATCGAGCGGCGCTGGCCGTCACCGAACCGATGGGCCAGGTAGTCGCCCCAGGTCTCGAACATGTCCCTCAGGGCGTCCTGCACGGACGGCGAGGTGCAGATCAGCGCGTCCCAGGGCTGGATCGGCGCCACTTGGTTCATCGCCAGGCTCATACGACTGGCCGGCGGGGCGATCGTGTGGATCAGACCGACAAGGCTGTAGGCCCGATCCCCGACGTTCTGGCGGCGCAGCCAGGCGAGGTCGGCGAGATCGGGCTGACCGCGCAACAGGGCGCCGGCCTGGACCGCCCGCTGGGTGTTGAGGATGCTGTCGACGCTGAGCTGGGTGGTGGTCGCGCGGCCCTGGGTCAGGGCCGGAGCGATCTGATCTAGCCCGACCTGGACCAGGGTCAGGATGTCCACCGCCGCGAAGCCGCCATGGGCCACCAGCGCCCGATAGAGGTCGAGATTGGCGACGTCCTTGCCGAAGAAGTTCTGGCCGAGGCCGAGCTTTCCGGCCGGATGGAAGATCGCCAGACGTGAGCTCATCGTTTGGCCGATTCCTGGGGCACCATGGGCCGTGCACCTTAGGGGCGCCACGCGCGGCGCCAAGCCCCGCGGTCGGTGACATCGCGGTGTCACGGGATGGGCGTTAGATGCGGCTCCTCCGATAACGGACCATGTCATGCGCCGCCGCCTGCCGCCGCTGGAACAGATCGAGGCCTTCATCGAGGCCGCCCAGGCGCCGAGCTTCCGGGTGGCGGCGGAGCGTTGCGCCCTCAGCCCGGCGGCATTTTCGCGTCGTATCCAGTCGTTCTCCTCCTATGTCGGCCTGCGCCTCTTCGAGCGCCGCCCCGGCGGATTGCGGCTGACCCCGGCCGGCGAACGCTGCTTGGCGGAATTGAAGCCCGCGTTGCTGGAACTGCGCCGCGCCGCCGCCAGCGTCGCGCGGCGCAATGACGAGGCCCTGTCGGTCACACTCTCCCTGTCCCACTCCCTGGCCGTCGGCTGGCTGATCCCCCGGATGGACGCCTTCCGCGCTGCGCATCCCGAGATCGAACTGTCGTTGAAGACCCAGCGCGGCGCCTCCGACTTGCGCTGCGGCGAGGCCGACCTGGGCGTCTGCTTCTCGGACATCGACCTGACCGGTCTGGTCAGTCGACCGCTGCTGAGCGTTACGGTGGCGCCTGTCGCCTCGCCTGAGGTCGCCCGATCGTTCAAGGCTCGCGGTGGGCGCCTGGAACGCCACCGGTTGCTGTCGGTCAGTCAGCCGCCCGATATGTGGCCCTGGTGGGCGCGGGAGACCGGCCTGGCGGCGGAGCTGCCGTCGGCCTCCACCTGCGACCTGCTTCACGCCATGTACGAGATGGCCTCGGAGGGCTTCGGCGTGGCGCTGGCCGCGGCGCCCACGGTCTGGCCGCATCTGGAAAATGGCCGTCTCGTCCGCCTGGACCTGCCGCACGCGGCCTTCCCAGGCGGCTACCACCTGGTCGCACCCGCCGACCGCCGCGACCGGGCGCCTGTGGAAAAGGTCTGGCGCTGGCTCGAGTTCGAGGCCGAGCGCACCCCCGACATCAGCCGGGCGCGTATCGCGGCCTAGAGCGCGATCCGCTCCGGAAGTTTCGGAGCGGCGCTCTAGGTCCTGGGTTTGGCGCGCTTTCTGGCGACGAACCGGTATCCACTTGGCCGGAAACCGCTTTAGCGCTCGGGAAGCCCCAGCGCCTCGCGCATGGCCTGGAAGACGGTTGGGTGGTCGATCAGGCCGCGGATGCGCGCCGAGCCCGGGCCGCGCGCATAGGCGGCGATATCCTCGCCGGTGTGCGCCGCGCTGCCCAGCGGGACCGTCGCCAGGGCGCGCTGGTCGGGGTCCGACAGATCAGTGCTCGACACATCGGGTCGCGTTTCGCCAAGAGCCGGCGCGCCCGGTCCCGTCGCGTACATCAGGATGGGGATCGGCTTGCCGTCGAGCGCCAGGGCCGGATCGTCCTCGGTGCCCGGCAAGAGGCCCGGGATCGTCGTGCGGCGCGATCCGCCGTTGAGGGTCAGGCCATGGCTGTGGTCGGCCGTGACGATGATCAGGGTGTCGGCGGGCTCAGTCATGGCCATGGCCGCTGCGACCGCCTGCGACAGTTCGACGGTCTCATTGAGCGCCTCGTGGGCGAGGTTCTGGTGGTGCGCCTTGTCGATCAGGGCCCCCTCGACCATCAGGAAGTAGCCGTCACGGTCCTGCGACAGAATTTCGATGGCCTTGACCGTCATGTCGACAAGGCGCGGGGCGTCCGCCTCCAGCAGCTTGCGCGTGGTCTCGCGCATCATGTTGCCCGGCGCGAACAGACCGAGCAGTCGTGTCGTGCCCTTCGGAACCGCCGCTAGGGCCGAGCCGGTGTCCACATAGGCCCCGCCGGTCTTGCGCCAGTCGGCGGTCAGATCGCGCCCGTCCAGCCGCCGCCCCGCGCCGTCTTCGGACGTGAAGGCCGAAAGCCCACCGCCGAGCATGACGTCGAGTTGCAGCGCCTTGGGCCCGTCCAACATCTGGCGGGCGATGTCGATACAGCCGGCGGCCGCGGCGCCCGGCGGCAGGTCGGCGTCGATCTGCCAGTGGCGCGAAGGGCTGTGGGCGTAGAGCGAGGCGGGCGTCGCGTCGGTGATTGCGGCGGTGGAGACCACGCCCGTGGAGCGACCGCTTTGTTTGGCGAGTTCGGCGAGGGTCGGGACCCGCGCCGCCGCCAGCGAGGCGCAATCATCGCGCACGATCTTGTCGCTGACCCCCAGCGCGCCATTCAGCGTGCGACGGCCCGTCAGGATGGCCGAGGCGCTGGCGGCGGACTCGGTGACCAGGCTGTCGGCGGAATAGGTCCGCACCAGGGCCAAGTCCGGAAAGGCCTCGAAGGACAGCTGGTTGGAGGCGCCATCCACGCCGCGCCGCTGGCCGTCGAAGATCCGCGCCGCGGTCAGGGTCGAGACCCCCATCCCGTCGCCGATGAACAGAATGACGTTCTTGGCCCGCTCCGCGGCGTGCGCCGGCGTCGCGCAGATCGCGACCGCGAGGGCCAGAACGCTAGAAGCGCGCCGACAACCTGACGAAATACTCCCGTCCATCCACGCCAAGTCCGCCTGCCTCCGTGTAGGGCCGTCCGTCATTGGAGCCGACGACCTCATCGGGATACTCATCGGTTGCGTTGATCACACCCGCATGAAGGCTGAGCGTTTTGTTGATCTCGTAGGCCAAGGACAGGTCGAGGGTGACCTCGGCGTCGAACACCTGGACGGGGCCCAGCGGGCTTGACCGATACTTACCGAACCGCACCACGTCGGCGAACAGTTTCCACCGCCCCAGGGCCAGGTCGGTGTTGAGCGTAACCTTGTTGCGGGGCTGGGCGTCGGTCAGCACCCCGATGGACGCCGGCCCCAGCAAGGCCAGCGCCGGCAGCACGGGGTTGAGCCGCAGCGCCTCCACATCGTTGTCGTACGAGCCGTAGGCGAGGGTCACGCCAAGGCGTCCCGTGTCGGCGAGTGGAGTCGACCACGAGATCGCCGCCTCCCAGCCCTCCGTCAGGGTGTCGGCGGCGTTGGTGAAGAATCGGACCTGCGAGGCGTTGGTGATGCCGTTGGCCGCCAGGATGGCGCTCACCGCCGGGCCGGACAGCGACTCCGAGAGCGCGATGCGGTCCTCGATCTCGATGCGGAACACGTCGGCGGTGATGGTCAGGCGGGGCAGGGGCGTCAGCACCACCCCGGCCGAGAGGTTGCGCGATGTTTCCGGTTTCAACGGCGTGGCGCCTAGGGCCCGCGAAACGCGATCGTCCACGGCGAACGTGCCCACATTGACCAGGACCCCGGCGCTGAGCTGGCTGGTGACTGTGGAGAAGGCCTGCTGCTGCAGGGACGGCGCGCGGAAGCCAGTGCTGGCGGTGGAGCGCAGCGCGATCCAGTCGGCCGCGCGCCAGAAGGCCGAGAGCTTGCCGGTCGTCTCCTGGCCAAAGTCGCTGTAGTCCTCGAAGCGGACGGCGAGCCCAAGGTCGAAACCCGTGAGGGGCGACAGTTCGGCGTCGAGGAAGGCGCTGACAGCGGTGCGGTCGACGTCCACCGGCCGTGGCGGGTTGTAGCCGGGGAATCCCTGAGCGCCCGCGCCCTGGTAGGAGCCGGGCTCGCCGGGTTCGATCTCGAACGCCTCGAACCGATGCTCCAGTCCGCCGGCCAGGTTGGCGCCGGCGAGGATGTCGAACCTGCGGCTGAGGGTGAGGTTGAGCAGGTTCTGACTGTAGCGCGTGGCGCCCGCCTCGAAACGGCGGGGGCTGGCCGCGCCCAGGGAGGTGTTGGCCGTGTTGGAAACGGCGAACTCGGCGCGATTGTAGCCGATCGTATCGCTGAGGTCCCAGGACCAGCCCGCGGCCTCGCCTCGCACGCCCACCGCCCCGCCGGCGTCGGCCATGGTCAGCTCGATCAACGGCAGGAAGCCCAGCGGATAGAGAGCCGGCGCCACGCTGGGCAGGCGGAACAGCGGCGTGCTCTGCGAGTCCCGGTGATCGAAGGTGGCGAAGCCGTAGAGTTCCGCGCCAGGCAGGGCGTAGCTGGCGTTGGCGGCCAGGTTGAGGTCGAGCGATTCCGGATCGCCGTGGCGCTGGGTGTTCCGTCCCACGCGGGGATCGACGCGCGCGGAGTTGGTGAAGTTGCGGTAGCGCGCCTCGCCGGTCAGGTTGAGGAATCCGTCCTCGCCCAGCCCGAACCCGTGACGCAGGGTGAAAATCGCCGTTTCGCCGTCGCCGTCCTGCGTGGCGCCGGTCTGGACCGAGCCCACGCCGCCCTCGGCGTCGTCGTGCAGGACGATGTTGATCACGCCGGCGATGGCGTCCGATCCGTACTGGGCCGCCGCCCCGTCGCGCAACACCTCGACCCTGGCGATGGCGGAGGCCGGGATGGTGTTGAAGTCGATCGGCACCGTGCCGCGTCCGACATTGTTGTTGAAGTTCAACACCGAGGAAGAGTGCCGCCGCCGTCCGTTGATCAGCACCAACACTTGATCGGGACCCAGGCCCCGCAGGCTGGCCGAGCGGGTGTTGGACGCCGAGGGGCCTGTGGCGGACCTCGGGAAGTTGAAGGACGGCGCGACGAACTGCAGGGTCTTGGAGAGGTCGTTGAAACCCCGCGCGGCGAGCTGTTCGCCGGAGAACACATCGATGGGCGCGGAGGTCTCGGTCGCCAGCCGCGGCGCGCCGCGCGAGCCGACCACGACCAGTTCGTCGAGACTGGCCGGATCGGCTTGGGCCCAGGCGCCTCCCGCCATCAGCAACGCCAGACCCGCCGTGCCGAAGAAAACCTTGCGCCGCATGACATTCCCCCAGATTTCAGGGGCCTTGTCGCCGAGCCTTCCGGCGGGGTCGAACGCAAAGCGCGCCACGAGAGTTGCGCGCGACGCAACGCTCAGCGAGGGCGCATCAAGGCCGAGGCGACGTCGCCCAACCGATAGCCGGCCAGGGTGAGGCGGCGCTCGGCGACCGCCGTGGCGTCCTTCAGATAGGCGCTGGGCAAGGGCCTGGCCTCGGCGGCGGACCTCGCGGCGATCATGTCGGACCGATAGGTCAGCGGCGCCGCCAGTCGATAGCTCTCCTCGCCCCAGGCCGGGAAGTCCTCGATCAGCGTCGCCTTGGTCAGTTCGGGGAACACGGCGCGTGGCAGGCGGGTCTGCAGGACCCGGCTCCGCGCGAAGGCCGGCTCCGGATCGCCCAGTCGATGGACCGAGTCGTCCCACAGCCAATGCAGGCTGATCGCGTCACCGGTCTGGGGATCACGCACATACTGCAGCCCTCCGCCGCGATCTCCGGCAGGGAAGTCGCGCGAGAACAGTTGGGCGGTGTGCAGGGGCTGATGGATGTCTCCCAGCAGGTGGAACACCCAGCACAGGGCCACCGCGCGGTCCGCGGCCGGCGCGGCCGGATCGCCCGCCACGCGGGCATTGAGCGCGAAGGCTTCCAGCGCGGCGCCGATCCGATCCTGTGGTGGCGGCCGTGGAGGGGGGTTGGCGCGGTCGACCACCGGGCCCTGGGCGTAGTGCCAGGTCGGGTGGTCGTGTCCGCCGCCACGCACGTCGTCGGGCCAGCGCGCGATCTGCATGAAGATCCGCCGGTCCCGGTCCTCACCCGTCGCCCGACCCGCCGCGACCTCGAAGGCGCCGCGGTCGGGGTGCTGGGCGATGATCGCAAGGATTTGCTTCAGCGCTTCGGGATCGCGCGCGGCCAGTTCGTCATAGGCGATGGCGGCGCTGACCATGTGTCCCGGGCGGGTCCAGGCCAATGCGGCGCTCGGCGCGAGGGTTGCGGACAAGACGGCCAGCGCGGTCAGGGCTGGAATTGTAAAATGCATAGGTCGGCTCCTGCGGACGGTCCGCAGGTCTAGCAGCCGCGAAATCGTGGCTCGGCGCAAAGGTTCGAACGCCGGTTGCGCGCCGCGCAACGCGCGGCTCAACCGACCTGCAGTTTCAGCCGCAGGGTCTGGGCTAGGGTCTGGGCGCGCTTGGCGGTCTGTTCGCCCAGCAGCATGTCCGACCAACCGGGCTCGGCGGTCAGATACAGGGTGTCGCCGGCGATGCGCAGGGCCGAGCGTTCCAGCAGCGCGGGATTGCGCGCCGACAGGTCGCAGCCCAGGCGGATCGCCGAGCCCAGCGCGCGAGCCC
>NZ_JANOCX010000015.1:0-7669 GCF_031412415.1 Phenylobacterium sp. | reverse complement strand
GGGTCGGGCGAGGGCGACGCGGGAATTGTGGTTGGCGAAGCGGCTCTCGATGGGGCGGCGCTTGACGAACACCACCACCGGCCGGCCGCCGACGAAGGGGGTGCGCAAGTCGACGGCGTCCTCGCCCTCGATGTTGTCGATCAGCCGCTGATAGACCTTGCCGGGCCGGGCGCGGGTGGGCAGCCAGACCATTCGGCCGTCATGGACGCCGTTGGCCTCGCCCTTCTCGACCGCCAAGCCTTGGCCGTGGGCCGGATCCACGGCGAGCGGATAACCGAACACCTCCTCGAACACCTCGGCCACCCGGGTCTTGGTGATGTCGCGACAGGCGAAGTTGAAGGCCCTGCCGGTTACGGCGGGTGGTTCGCCGGTGGTGGTGTCGTCGAAATAGAAGGCGGCCTGCGCCTGCATCGGGTCGTCGACGACGCGCACGCCGGCCCAGGAAGCGGCGGCCCAGACCAGATACCATGGCCGCGGCCGATCCGGCGCGAACCACACCTTGGGGCCGGGCGCCGCCAGGCGGGTGACCAGCGCCTTGGCGCGGACCGCCAGATAAAGCGCGAACCAGCTCGCCGCCTCGGCGGCCAGGGCCCGGTCGATAACGATCTCGGCGCCGGTCTTCTTCACCCGGACAGCCTTGCCGCGAACAATGAAGTCAGAGGTCCAGAGCGCATCGGTCATGGCGGAATCCTCAGGCGCGATAGCCATGGGCCGTCGGCGCGAACAGCGCGGCGAAGGCTTGGGCGAATTGGGCGAGCTCGCGGCGGCGGAGGCCGAGGATCATCACCAGCGAGAAGGCCAGGTTGGCGCAGGCCGCGGCGAAAAGGCCAGCGCCGTCATGGTTGGGGTCGATCCCGAGCGGGGTGAACAGGTGGAAGCTCACCGCGCCGGCCATGACCAGGAAGGCGGCCAGCGAGCCCGCCGCCTGCAGCCGCTGCATCCGCGGCGCCATGCCGGCGATCAGCAGTGCGGCGGCCAGCAACTCGACGGAGCCGATGACGTATTGGGAAAAGAGGCCGGTGTGGCCGAACAGGCCCTCCAAGCCGAGGCTTCCCGCCCAGGCGTCCAGCGCGCCGAAGATCACCTGGGTCTTGGGGTGGTCGGTGAATTTGAAGCGCAAACTGTCGAGGAAAATCACGGCCATGAAGCCGGCCAGGGCGTGAGGCGTGAGCTTGCGAACGAAGGACATCGCGGGCTCCTTTCGGTTGGGGCTATTTCAGGACGCGCGGCCAGTTGCCGTCGGCGCGCGAGATGTTGCCGGGGATGTCGGCTTCCCAGCGTTTCTGAACGCCAAGATCGTAGTTGAGGTAGAGCTTGCCGGCGACCACCTTCCAGGCGAGCGGGTCGCCCTTGGCCGTGTAGCCGTTGGACACCGCCCAGGCGCAGTAGCCGCCGTACTGGGGCGCGTAGTTCGCGGGCGCGGCCTTGAATTTCGCCAGGTTCTGCGGCGAGGCGAAGCGGAACTCCGTCCCCTTCCAGGTGGTCGCGTAGCGGGCGTCGCCCTTCACCGGTCTCTTGTCGGCGAAGTAGGCCACCGGGTCATAGCCGCCGACCGCGACCTTGGAGAAGGGCGAGGTGTAGATTTCAGGCGCCCGGGCGAAGGCAGGGGCGGACAGGAAGATTCCCAAGGTCGCCACAGCCATGGCGAACGGGGCTTTCAGCTTTGAAACGGCAGACGGCGTCACGCGCTACGATCCTCACTCCGCGGCGCCCGATGCGCCGCCCGGGCCGCTCGGGCCGAGTGCGATTTAGCCCCGCCGCCTGGGCGGGCGCTCATGCCGAAAAGGTATCGAGTCTCCGGGCAGACACGCTCCGGCGCGCGAAGGTCCGCTTCCCGCCATGGCGCTAGCGCCCGATCGATCTCTGACGACGCCGGGTGCGCAAAGGGTGGTCTGTGGACGTTGCATTCCGTCGCGCTTCACACTCCCGTCTGGTCGAGCTCGCTTTCCGGGCATGAGCCAAGGTCTGGAAATGGAGCATGTTTCCGCAAGCCGACGCCATCCTGAGTCCGCTTGTCGGCGGGGCGCCAACTTCTGCTAGTCGCGCTTAGCTGGCCCGCGCAATCTATACCCAAGCGGATCCAATGGATTGCTCAGTGCGCCTCCTTCTCCGCTCCTGCATGCAGCGCCACCGCCCCAGACGCTTCTGACAAAAAAAGGCCGGCCCCCCTGAGGGGACCGGCCAGTCGTGGTTCTCGAGGGGGAAGACCTCCTAGAACCGCTTGGTGACGCCCAGCTTGTAGTAACGGCCGAGCGGATTGGCGGTGAACGGGTCGTAGCTGAGGTCCAGCCGGGCGAAGGGCGGGTCCTTGTCGAAGGCGTTGATCACCGCGGCGGTCACCGTCGTGTCCCAGGGCAGGTTCACGCGATAGGTGATGTCGTGGGTGACGAAGGCGCCGATCTTGCGACCGTTCTGGTTGGTGGCGAAGGTGGACGAGCCGCCGCGGGTGTCGAGCATGTCGTCGACATAGCGGATGGTCCAACGCAGGTTGTGCTCGTCGCGGGCGTATTCGGCGAAGGCGGTGGCTTTCCACTGCGGCTGCGAGCCGTAGCCGAGATAGTCCATGGTCCCGGCGTAGTCGGTCTTTGGCGCGACCAGGATGCCTTCCAGCGTGGTCTCGTCGACCACGTATTCCAGCACATAGGTCAGGTCGAGACCGAAGTTCATGGCCCCGCCCAGCACGTCGCGGGCCCGGTAGCTGGCGGCGAAGTCGAGGCCGCTGGTGTCGATGTCGGGCGAGTTGACGTAGTTGATCCGGATCCGGTTGATGTTCGGCGCCGAGCAGGCGCCCGAGAAGGTGATCCGGGCCAGCAGCGGGGCGAAGGCCGGGTTCGTGCAGTTGTTGGCGCCGGCCGAGCCCGTGGGGAAGATGGCGTTGACGATGTCGGCGCCGCCCTCGTTGTCGATCGGGCCCTTGAACTTGAAGCGCCAGTAGTCGAGCGAGGCCTGGAAGTCGCCCATCTCGAACAGGACGCCGAGGTTCAGCGTGTCGGCCTTTTCCGGCTTCAGGTTGGCGTTGCCGAAGAGGTCGTAGGCGCGGTAGCCGCCGGCCGCGGTGGTGTAGGCCAGGCTGGTGGTGGCGGTGTTGGCGATCTGGGTCTGGGGCGGGGCGCGGAAGGTCGAGCCGGCGGAACCGCGGAAGGCCAGCCACTCGGCCGCCTGCCACTTCAGGGCCACCTTGGGGTTGGTCGTGGCGCCGATGTTTCCGCCGTAGTCCTCATAGCGGATGGCGAAGGTGCCGGTGAGGCTGTCGGTGAACGGCATCTGCAGTTCGGCGAAGGTGGCGATCACCGAATAGTCGAGGTCGTAGTCCGACAGGGCGCCGAAGAAGCTGAACGGCCCGTTCTTGGCCACGCAGGTCGCGCCGGGGTTCACCGAGGAGTCGGCGCAGGGGCTGACGGCGATGTTGGTGAAGTCGCTGTTCTGACGCTCGATGCCGCTCCAGCGGTACTGGGCGCCGGCGGCCCAGGCCAGCTGGCCCGCGCCCAGGTCGATGGGAAGCTCGCCATTGAACACCAGGTCGGCGGTGAAGATCTGCGAGCGGATCTTGTAGGAATATTCGTCGAAGACGTAGTCGAGGACTTCGCGGCTGTTGGCGGTGCCGGCGACGAAGTTCGGGTTGGGCCGGCCGTCGACCGCGTTGCCCGCCGTGCCCGACGAGAACGGGTTGAACCAGAGGCATCCGTTGGCGCCCGGGGTGGTCCCGGTGCAGCCCGCGCCGCCCAGGCCGCGCAGCGCCAGCTGCAGACGGCCGATCAGGACGTCGGGCGTGGAGATGTCGCTGTTGTTGTCCATGTAGGTGAGCGCGGCGTCCCAGCCGATCCCGCCGCCGAAGTCGAACTTGCCCTTGAGGCCCGCGGAGATGCGGTAGGCCTCGAAGGCGCGCTTGTCTTCCTTGCCGCCGCCGCCGAACAGAGCGTTGCCGCCGACGCCAATCGGACGCCAGGCCACCGAGGTGAACAGGCCGTTGGCGCCGGCGCTGGCCGCCTGGGCCGCGGTCAGGCCACCTGAGGCGATCAGGGCCTGGAGGCCCGGATTGGTGTTGGGGATGAAGAAGCCGTTGCCCTGGACCTTGGTGGTGAGCGCCGAGGTCGGGAAGTTGTTGGGCGAGTACGACGGCGAGGAGTTCTCGGCGGCGACCTCATGGCCCGAATACAGGATCTCGGCGTGGAACTTGGTGGTCTCGGTGAGGTCGAAATTGATCTCGCCGTTGAGCTGCCAGTGATCCTCGTCCTCGGTGAGGTTGTCGAAGCCCAGGTACTGGAACTGACAGCCGGTGGCCGTGACCGGGCCGGAGATGGCGCCGCAGGCCGGGTCGACCACGGGGGAGGTGTAGGTCACCCCGCCGTTGGCGCTGGAGAGATAGAGGCCCGGATTGCCGAAGGTGGACCAGCCGCCCTGGGGGTTGTCGGTGAAGGAGCGCAGGGCGAAGTCGCGGTCGGTGGTGGAGAGCTCCGAGCGCTTGCGGTAGCCCGCGGTCACCAGGACGTCGCCGCGATCGCCGACCCAGCCATAGGCGGCGTTGAGGTTGTAGTCGCCCTTGGAGCCGTCGATCAGCGAATAGCCGCCGGAGACTTCCAGGCCGCTGAGGTTGCGCCGGGTGATGAAGTTGACCACCCCGCCGATGGCGTCGGAGCCGTAGGTGGCGGCCGCGCCGTCCTTCAGCACCTCGATCCGGCCGATGGCGGCCGTGGGGATCAGGTTGGTGTCCACATAGATGGAGCCGGGCGAGATCGACATGCGGCGGCCGTTGAACAGCACCAGGGTCCGCTCGGCGCCCAGGCCGCGCAGGTTGACGTTGCCCGAGCCGGTGGTCTGGCCCGCGCCGAACTGGTTGGATTCGCCCACGGCGCCCGACACGGCGGGGATCGACTTGATCAGGTCGACGGTGGAGGGCGAGCCCTGCTTGGCCATCTCTTCCGCGCCGATCACGTTGACCGGCAGGGCGGCGTCTTCAGGCGTGCCGGCGATGAACGAGCCGGTGACGACGACTTCTTCGACCTCGGCCGAATCCTGGGCCAGGGCCTGGCCCGCGCCGAGGGTGAGCAGGAGTGCGAGGGACGAGACTCCGGCAAGGTAACTGGACTGCAACAAGCGTTTCCCCAATCTAATATAACTACGTTATCTGCCGATATTGCGACAGAGTGCGGGGGAGGAATGCGCGAGGCGTTCAGCAAAAGGCAAGTCGATTTTGTGTGTTGGTAAGAATAGATTTCCAACACATACGACAGGTCTGTCAAAACAAATCCGAACATTGTTCAAGAATTGAATCGGATGGCAAAAGCGTACCAAAATTTCGAAAACTGTCGAAATTAGTCTAGGAAAATCAAAGTTCACGATCCGCGTGAGTTTCAGCGCGGGCGTCAGAACTCCGCCTGTCGCTTTCGCGCCACGCTGTCGGAAGAATTCATGTGTGGGGTATGGTGGTGAAGCTTAAGGCGTCAGTCGGCACGACAGCGAATCTACGGAGCGCCGCGCCGACCACGCCCGCCTGCCGCCGCGGTGGCGGTAAAATCGTCTCGCGCCTGTCGTGAGGCCCGCCGGTCGTTCGTCCTCGGGATACGCGTGACCGGGAGAGCGCAAATGCGGAAGAAGTTCGCCAACACCCGTGCCACGCTGGCCGGCGCCATGTCATCGCCCGGAGCCGCCCGATGAGCCCGACCATCACCGCGTTCAAAAGCTCGCCCGATCGCGGCCGGGGACTGGCGCGGGACATGCGCGTTCGCTGGGCGTTCGAGGAGGTCGGCCAGGCCTACGACGTCCGTCTGGTGACGTTCCCCGAGATGAAGGAGCCCGCCCATCTGGCGCGTCATCCGTTCGGCCAGATCCCGACCTATGAAGACGGCGATCTCGGGATCTTCGAGTCAGGCGCCATCGTGTTCCACATCGCCGAGCGCCATGCCGGCCTGCTGCCGGAAGATGCGAACGCCCGGGCGCGCGCGATCACCTGGATGTTCGCCGCGCTCAGCACGGTCGAGCCGCCGATCGTGGAGCGGTCGATGGCCACGCTCGTGGAGCGCGACAAGAGTTGGTACGAGGCGCGCATGCCTATTCTGGAGGGTCGCGTCCGCGTCCGACTGGGCGAACTCTCCCATCGCCTTGGCGAGGCCGACTGGCTCGATGGCGGGTTCAGCGCCGGGGACCTGATGATGGTGTCCGTGCTGCAAAGGTTGGGCGGGTCGGGGCTTGTGGAGGAACATCCGAACCTCTCGGCCTATATCGCCCGCGCGGAGTCCCGGTCGGCCTACAGGCGCGCGTTCGACGCTCAGTACGCGGTCTTCGTCGCCGCGTCGGGCGGCGGATAGGGGACGGCTCTACGCCGCCTCGCCCTTGGCGCTTTCGAGCAGTTCCAGGACCGCGGCCAGGTAGCCCTGGGCGTTGGCGCGGGCGGCGGGGACGCCGCTGACACCGGCCTTCTCAAGCTCGGGGAAGCCGCCGCCGATGGAGAACAGCATCCGGAACGCCTCCTTTTCGATAAGGGCGGTGGGCAGGATGCCGATGTCGCTTTCGCGAAGCTGCTCGACCACCTGCTTCAGCGACCGGGGCCGCAGGGCGGCGGGGACGCGGGTGAGCAGGCAGCGGTGCAGCAGCTGGTGGCCGCCGCGCTTGCCGAACTGGGCGACCATCTCGGCGGCCTTGATCGCCTGCAGGGCCTCGATGGCGGAGGAGGCCAGCGGGGTCAGGACCAGGTCCAGCCGCATGGTGGTGAAGTTCATCGCCCCGCGGATCGAGCCCTCGGTGTCCAGGATCAGCCAGTCGGGATTGCGCCGCTGGGCCTCGCGCAGGGCGTCGCGGATATCCTGGGTCATGGGGGCGGGATGGACGCTGATCTTGTCGGGCTTGCCGGGCAGGCCAGCCCAATGGACCAGGGGCTTGTTCGGATCGGAATCGATCATCGCCACCCGATGACCCTGCTCGCTCAGGCCCAGGGCGAGCAGCAGGGCGGCGGTGGTCTTACCCGCGCCCCCCTTCGGATTCACAAACGCGACTGTCGGCAAGCCAATCCCTCTTCGGACGCCTTGGAGGGCGTCTCGTGATCAAAGTAAACGCACGAGGGGCGGTTTGTGACCAGTGCGGCGTCGCCACACCCCGCGGCGCGTCAGCCTCTGGATCGTCGTTGGGACAACCGCGGGATGACGCGTTCGGCGCAGGTTAGGACGGGTTGGCCGGGGCCTCGACAGGCGTCTCGACCGGGGCTTCCGTCGGCGCCTCTGAATTGGCGTCGAAGGTGGCGCCCAGCAGCTTGGCGCGTTTCTCCAAGGACTGGGCGGTCGGCGCGCAGCGCGCGGGCAGGGTCCAGCTCATCCATTCCTGGGCGAGGCGGGCCTTGGGCAGGTTGGGGGCGGCGGCCCAGGTGGCGCGGCCGCGTTTCACCGCTTCTGCGCCACGGGGGCTGATCGGCTTCAGGCTGGCCTTCTCGGCGGCCTCCATGGCGCGGGCGAACAGCTTCAGGTCCTTGCGGCCTTGCTTGTCGAGATCGGCGTAGACCTTCAGATCCTCGGCCAGGGTGCGGTCGGGGGCGCGGAAGGCGGTCTCGATGCGGGTGACCTCCGGCATCACCTGGTCGCGCAGGTCGAGATAGCCGGTCAGGGCGCCGTGGCACCAGGAGACCAAGCCGTAGTCATCCTGCGGCGCGCCGTTGGGGAACGGCAGCTCGATAGGCGCGGGT
>NZ_JANOCX010000014.1:0-1762 GCF_031412415.1 Phenylobacterium sp. | reverse complement strand
GGCGATGTAGAGCTTCTGCCGCAGCCCGGTTCGCAGGTCGTCCGGCGGTTTGCTGGCGGTGGCGGTTGAGCAGTTAGAAGCGCTGCGTCTGAAGCGCCGCGCCGGGTCGGGTCGCAGGGACCCGGAGGCGGCGTGAGACCGGTACGCTACTCGGCCGCCATCGCGATTTCTTCCAGAACGTCTCGTTCCAGCACCCTGACGCGGCCGTTTTCGAGCGAAACGATGCCCGAATCCGCCCAGGCGCCAAGCTGCCGATTGATGTTTTCGCGACTGATGCCGGCAAAGGCGCCCAACTCGCTCTGGCGGTTGCGGGCAATGAAGATGGGCTGGCGGCCCATGGTGGTTGTGAAATAGTCGTTGTTGTTCGGGATCTGGCTCTCATGCGCTAAGTAGATCCAGTTGCCCTCGAAGATGTGGCGCATCTCCTCCTGGAAGATCACGACGATCGTGATGACCAGGACGGCGAAGAAGGAGGCATCGAAGAGGCGTCAACCGTCCCCCCCGCAACAGAACCGCGCACGCGCCCACGCGTTCCGAAATCGAAGCCGCCAAACCCATCGCCCGTAACCAATACCGCCCGCCCCGCCGGTTCACTGGGCGGCTGGCTCCTGCGCGAAAGCATCGCCCTCCTCGGCATGGCCGGCGCCGCCCTGACCGTCTTCTCCCAACTCGCCTGGACCGTGCCGTTGTCGCGCCCCTTCATCGACATCCTCGGCTGGTGGATGACCGTCACGTCCAACTTCTGGCTCACCCACTATGACACCATCGGCTTCTACCCCCACACACATCTCCAGGCCGCCATCGCGCTCGCAGCCTTTCTCGCCCTCATCGGTCTCGGCGCCCGCATCTCCACAATCGTCTCGGGCACGCCGCTCCAGCGCCGCTGGGGCTTCCTCGACGGCATGACCTGGCCGAGCCTCGCCATCATGGGCGTCCTCGCGATCATCTTTCTTCTAGGCCACGATCCCGAAGCGTCCACGGCCTCCTACGACGGCGCCGGCGGCAAAGAGACCGTCAAATATCTGTTCGCCATCATCCTCACCGTCGGCTACGCGGCCGGCGACTATCTCGGCCAGCGTGGCTTCCACGTCCGCCTCTACCGCCTCGCCGTCTTGCTGATCCTTGGCCTTGGCCTCAATCAATGGCTGCTATCAAGTTATTGATTTAATTGGTGTGGACAACACACACGCCCCGCGCTGTGTCCCTGTCGCAGCTTGATTGCCAGCTCCATCCGTGCGACCTGACGCGACCAATGCTACCACCAGATTCGGGCCCGCGCCCTCGTTCCGCGTCCGCCGCGGGCCGGACGTCCTCAAAAGGGACCTCTCACCGAGGGAACGCGCGCATGGCCCGATCACAAAGCGATCTCTTCGCCGACTTGGATACAGCCCACCTGGAAACCAAAATGAATGACAAAGCCGCCCGCCGCAAATCGGGGGACGCCTCAGACTACAACGAAGGCGACATCGAGGTCCTTGAGGGCCTCGAACCCGTGCGCCGCCGCCCTGGCATGTATATCGGCGGCACCGACGAACGGGCGATGCACCACCTCTTCGCGGAGGTCATCGACAACTCCATGGACGAGGCCGTCGCCGGCCACGCGACCTTCATCGAAGTCCGCCTTGATGCGGACGGTTTCCTGTCGGTGACAGACAACGGACGCGGCATCCCGATCGGTCCACATCCAAAATTCAAGACCAAAAGCGCACTCGAAGTCGTGATGACGGTGCTCCACGCCGGCGGGAAGTTCGACAGCAAAGCC
>NZ_JANOCX010000013.1:0-2299 GCF_031412415.1 Phenylobacterium sp. | reverse complement strand
CGCGCTCGCTGTGCAGCGACGCTACCTATGCCGACGACCTGGCTCAGGACGCCCTGGCCAAGGCGCTGTCCTCGCAAGCCAGCTTCACGATGGGCACGAACATGAAGGCGTGGGTGTTCATGATCCTGCGCAACCAGTTCTATTCCGACATGCGCCGCGCGTGGCGCTCGCAGCCGCTGGACCCGGAAGTCGCCGAGCGGACCCTGGTCTCGATCTCCGACCCCACCGCCAGCCTGGAGCTGAACGAGTTGCGCCGGGCGATGGCGATGCTGCCCGACGACATGCGCGAGGCGCTGATCCTGATCGGCGCCGGCGGCATGTCGTACGAGGAAGCGAGCGAGATCACCGGTGTCGCGGTGGGCACCGTCAAGAGCCGGGTCAGCCGTGCGCGCGACCGGCTGGCGCTGATCTATGCCGAGGGCGATTTCGGCGACGACGACCTGCTTCCCAGCGCGGCCATGGCCTCGATCATGGCCCAGCTCGACGGCTATTCGCGCCAGCGCGCGGCGTAGGTCGACCGCGCTTTCGGAACTGCTGAACAGAGCGACCTCACGCGTTCGCGCGTGCGGGGCTCGGAACTGACCTTCGCCTCGGCGACAAACACCCCGTTCGGCCCGGCGATCGGCAATGTGTCGATCTCGTCGGCGGTTCCGGAACCGGCCACCTGGGCGATGATGATCATCGGCTTCGGCGCGGTGGGCGGTGTCGCCCGCAACGCGCGCCGCCGGCAGTCGTTCGCGACCGCCTAAGACGCCGAGTCCGCACCAAAAGCCACGCCGTCGGTCGCGAGACCGGCGGCGTCGCCATGTCCGCTCGAGCCTAGACTGACCCAGGGGCAGGGCGCGCGGAATCCTCCAAACGGTGGAGGAAACGGTCATGGCGCAGGCGCCGAGCGGCTTCAAGGTTCGCCTGGATCCACAGGACGAGTTCCCGCACGATCCGGGCGACGCCAAGAACTACAACGAAAGCATGTACTTCAACGCCTTCGACCCGGTGAAGAAGACCGGTGGCTGGTTCCGTATCGGCAACCGCCCCAACGAGCACTACGCCGAGATGACCGTGTGTCTGTACCTTCCCGACGGGCGGGTGGCTTTCATGTTCGGACGCCCGACCATCGCGGCCAACACCGAGATGAACGCCGGGGGCCTGAAGATCGAGGTGGTGGAGCCGTTCAAACGGCTGAAGCTGACCTATTCCGGCAAGGCGCTTCTGCTGGAACGGCCCCACGAGATGGCCGACCCCAAGAGGGCCTTCCGCGAGAACCCCACCGTCCCCTGCGAGATCGAGCTCGACTACGAGGGCGTCTCGCCCATGTACGGCGGCGAGACGGTCAAGGCCGACGGGTCCTCGCTGGAGATCGACCCGGAAAAGTCCTTCGCCAAGGCCCACTACGAGCAGCACTGCGCGGCCAGCGGCGTGTTCACCGTCGGCGACGAGCGCTTCGAGATCTCGGGTCACGGTCTGCGCGACAAGTCGTGGGGCCCGCGCCACTGGCAGGCCATCGACTGGTACCGCTGGTGCCCGATGAACTTCGGCCGCGACTTCGGGATGATGCTGTCGGTGATCGGCGACGGAAAGGGCGGGGCGCGCCAGGGCGGGATGGTGTTCCGCGACGGAGCCTATGACCTGATCGACACCTGCGTGATCGACAGCGACTGGGACGAGCACGGCTACCAGACCGCGCTGCGGGCCAAGGTCACGACCAAGGGCGGCAAGGCCTACGACGTCACCGGCGAGGTGATGTCGCTGATCCCCCTGCGCAATCGCCGGACCACTCCGGACGGCGTGGAATTGCAGACCCGTATCACCGAGGGGATGACGCAGTACCGTTGCGGCGAGCTGGTGGGTTACGGCCTCAGTGAGTACCTGGATCAGATCGTCGACGGCCAGCCGAACGGCAAGGCCGCGGGCTACTAGGCTCCGGTCTCAATCTGATCGATGGCCGCACAGCGTTCCTTCTCCCCTTGCGGGAGAAGGTGGCCGTTCGACGAACGGTCGGATGAGGGGTCTCTCAGAACCCTCCGGCGAGCGGACGGCCTGAGCGCAAGTCAGAAACCAGGCCGATAGGACTATCGACCCCTCATCCGACCTGGCTCCGCAAGGCCCCCTTCTCCCGCAAGGGGAGAAGGACGTCGTGAGCGGGCCGCCACTGGAGGGCCTCATCCGGGCGTCGGCGGCGGGGTGGCGGCGAGGTCGGAGGGCTTGGCGCCGCGCTCGCCCAGCACCACGGCGAAGCTGCCGGCGATGATCAGCAGGCCGCCGACCGCCAGAGCCAGGGTCAGATGGTCGCCGAACAGGG
>NZ_JANOCX010000012.1:0-9477 GCF_031412415.1 Phenylobacterium sp. | reverse complement strand
CCGATGCGGACGACCAGAATCCGCCGTCCCAAGCGGCCGCATAAGCGCGCGCCGGCCTCAATGAGCACAGTGAAAGAAGGCAAGAACCCATGAGCATCAACAGCGCCATGCTCGCCGGCGTTTCCGGGCTGATCTCGAACTCGTCCGCCCTGGCGGCGATCTCGGACAACATCGCCAACGTCAACACCACCGCTTACAAGCGCAAGCAGGTCAACTTCGCGAACGTGGTGACCTCGCAGGCCGTCAAGGGCCGCTATTCCGCCGGCGGCGTTCAGGCCGTGACCCGCCAGTTCGTCAGCACCCAGGGCCTGATCCAAAGCGCCACGTCTGCGACCGACCTCGGCATCGCGGGCGACGGGTTCTTCGTGGTCTCGACCAAGGGCGCGGGCATGCTGCCTGGCGATCCGCGCATGTTCACCCGCTCGGGTTCGTTCAGCGTCGACGCCGACGGCTTCCTGACCAACGACGCCAAGCTCTATCTGCAAGGTTGGCCGATCGCCGAGGACGGCTCGATCAACGCCAGTCCGTCGGACCTGACCCGGATGGGCTCGATCAACGTCAAGAACCTGGGCGGGGCGGTCAGGGCCACGGAGAATGTGGTCGTCAACGCGAACCTCGACAAGACGCAGGTCGTTTCTGGCGCCGAGGCAACCTACGTGGCCGGCGAGATGGCGGCCTACGCGGCGACCGGCATCGCCAGCGCCACCGCCACCCAGCCTGACTTCGATAAGCTCGAGATGAACATCGTCGACTCCTCGGGCGGGACCCACCGTATCCAGGTGGCCCTGTTGAAGAGCGACACCCCGGCCAACACCTGGCACGCCGAAGTCTACGCCGTGCCGGCCTCCGACATCGCCGGCGCCACCAACGGCCTCATCACCTCGGGCATGGTGAACTTCAACCCGGACGGCAGCCTCAACCTGACCGCGACGGGCGGCACCACCCTATTCGGCGCCGCCGGCTCGCCGGCTCAGCTCACCATTGGCGCCTCCACCGACGCCGCCGGCGTGCGATGGGCGGCGGGTCTGGGCATCGAGGCCTCGGCCATCGCGCTCGATCTCTCCAAGCTCACCCAATACGCCGACACCTCGGCCGTGAACTCGGTCAACCCGGACGGCGCCACGGTCGGCAACGTCGTCGGGGTCGAAGTCGACAAGCATGGCGTTGTCTCAGCCACCTTCGACAACAACGAAGTCCGCAAGATCGCCCAGATCGGTCTGGCGACGTTCCCGAACTCCGACGGCCTCCTCGCGATCAGCGGCAACGCTTACCAGCAGACCATCCAGTCGGGCGAGTTCGCCGTGAAGGTGCCCGGCGAGGCGGGAGCTGGCGAAATCGCAGCCGGCGCCCTCGAAGCGTCGTCCGTCGACTTGTCGGCAGAGTTTACAGGACTGATTACGACACAGAAAGCTTACTCCGCGTCTTCGAAGATCATCACAACTGCCGATCAAATGTTGGAAGAACTCATCAACATCAAGCGGTAATCACGCGCGTTAACCACCCTTAACACTGGTTGACAACTTAGACTGTATCAAAACCGTACACGGGGACCGAATGAGCAACCCTTCCTTTACTATCGTGATTCACCGGATGTTATGCCCCGGTGGTTACGTTCAGTCCGAACAGTGATGGTCGGAAGGGCGTAAAGCCATGTTGCAGCAACAACAAACGCGCACGAACAGCCGCGGCGAGGCCTATGTCATCGGCCCCACCGGCGCGCCGTTGACGCTGAACGACCTGCCGCCGCCCGACACTGGGCGCTGGGTCATTCGGCGCAAGGCTGAGGTGGTCGCCGCCGTGCGCGGAGGCCTGCTCACTCTGGACGAGGCCTGCGAGCGCTACTCCCTGACCAACGAGGAATTCCTCGCCTGGCAGAAGTCGATCGACCGTCATGGCCTGGCCGGCCTGCGCACGACCCGGTTGCAGCAGTATCGCTGAGCCCTGACTCCCCCCAGACGAAGGTTCGCGAGATTGCGGCCGCGCTGCCCCCAGCGCGGCCGCTTTCGTTTTCAGCGCACGTAGGGCGCGCCCAGGGGGTTCAGATCCGAGAGCTTCCGGACCGTCACGGTGATCCGCTCGCGTTCGCCGCCGCGCCGCTCCACCAGCAGGCGCGCCACCTGAGCGTCGTCGTGAAAGGCATAGCCCTTGATCGCGTCCAGGATCGCCTTGGCCAGGTTGTCGA
Organism: Phenylobacterium sp.; assembly: GCF_031412415.1. GTDB lineage: Bacteria > Pseudomonadota > Alphaproteobacteria > Caulobacterales > Caulobacteraceae > Phenylobacterium. The sequence goes on along the minus strand of NZ_JANOCX010000012.1, from coordinate 7,295 downwards.
GATCCAGCCAAGGCGGATCGCCCACATACTCCATGACGATATCGACCGCGAACTCGCCCCAGGCCGGCCGCGACCCGCGCCACGCCTTACGGAAGAACTCATAGATCAGGGGCTTGTAGTATTTCGACTGGGTGGTCAGGCCGTCGACCACCACCTCCATGACGCCCTCGCCTTCGCGCGCGCGCACCTTGCCGTGGTGGGTCCAGCTCTCGTCCATATCCGTCCATAGTCCGCCGCCGCCTTGCAGTCTCCCGCCCGTTCGCTAAACCGGCCCGGAGATTTCCGCCGGAGACGAGACCATGAGCGCGACCCGCACCGAGACCGACACCTTCGGCCCCATCGAGGTCGCCACGGACGTCTATTGGGGCGCGCAGTCCCAACGCTCGATCGGCAACTTCAAGATCGGCTGGGAGCGGCAGCCCAAGCCGGTGATCCGGGCGTTGGGCATCGTCAAACGCGCCGCGGCCGAGGCCAACATGGAGCTGGGCAAGCTCGACCCCAAGATCGGCGCGGTCATCGTGGCCGCCGCTCAGGAAGTCATCGACGGCAAGCTCGACGACCACTTCCCCCTGGTGGTCTGGCAGACCGGCTCGGGCACCCAGTCGAACATGAACGCCAACGAGGTGATCTCGAACCGCGCCATCGAGATGCTGGGCGGGGTCATGGGCTCCAAGAGCCCGGTCCATCCCAACGACCACGTCAACATGAGCCAGTCGTCCAACGACACCTATCCGACCGCCATGCACATCGCCTGCGCCGAACAGGTGGCCAAGGAGCTGATGCCGGCGCTCGAACACCTGCATGCGGCGCTGAAGGCCAAGGAAAAGGCCTTCGCGCACATCATCAAGATCGGCCGCACCCATACCCAGGACGCCACGCCGCTGACCTTGGGTCAGGAGTTCTCCGGCTATCGCCAGCAGCTCGCCAACGGCGTGCGGCGGATCAAGGACACCCTGCATGGCCTCTATGAGCTGGCCCAGGGCGGCACCGCGGTCGGCACCGGCCTCAACGCGCCGGTCGGCTTCGCCGAGCTGGTGGCGGCCAAGATCGCGGCGATCACCCACCTGCCCTTCATCACCGACCAACAAGTTCGAGGCTCTCGCCGCCCACGACGCCATGGTCTTCAGCCATGGAGCGATCAACACCATGGCGGGATCGCTGTTCAAGATCGCCAACGACATCCGTTTCCTGGGCTCCGGCCCCCGCTCGGGCCTGGGCGAACTGTCCCTGCCGGAGAACGAACCCGGCTCCTCGATCATGCCGGGCAAGGTCAACCCGACCCAGTGCGAGGCGCTGACCATGGTCTGCACCCAAGTGTTCGGGAACAACGCCACGCTCACATTCGCCGGCGCCTCGGGCCACTTCGAGCTCAACGTCTTCAACCCGGTGATGGCTTACAACTTCCTGCAATCCTGCCGCTTGATGACGGACGCGACCATCAGCTTCACCGACAACTGCGTGGTCGGGATCGAGGCGCGCGAAGACAACATCAAGGCCGCCCTCGAACGTTCGCTCATGCTGGTCACCGCGCTGAACGGCAAGATCGGCTACGACAACGCCGCCAAGATCGCCAAGACCGCGCACAAGAACGGCACCACCCTGCGCGAGGAAGCCGTCGGCGGCGGCTATGTCACCAATGAGGAGTTCGACGCCCTGGTGCGGCCCGAGAAGATGATCTCGCCGGGGTGATCACTCCGCCGCATAGACCAGCGGATGGGTGTGGGCCCAGAGGTGCGCGCGATAGGTCTCGAAACATTGCTCGCCGCAGATCAGGCGCATGATCGCGCCCTCGGCGATGAAGCGGGCGCAATCGGGCGTCTCGGCCACGAGGGGCTCTAGGGCTTCGGCGTTCCAGGCCTTGGAATGCTCGACATCCAGTTGGGCGTGCAGGACGAAGTACTTGCGCGCCTCGGGCGGGACCCCCACGCGCTTCAGGCCGTCGGCGACGCAGCCCACCCGCGTCGGCGCGGTCAGCTCCACCACGCCCAGGGCGCCGATGGACTGGTAGACATAGCGCCGGTTGGTGGCGAAAGCGGTCATGGTGTTGGCCAGCGCCAGGGACTGCCACAAGGTGCGGTCGATGGCTGGCGTCAGGCCGAGCGCCCGGGTGGTACGCTCCAGCATCGGCCCGTGCATGCCGCCCTCGTGGCCTCGACCCATCTCATCCCAGTAGTTGCGCGCCAGTTCCAGCTTCGGGCGGGTCGGCAGCTTGACCTGGGTCAGGGCCACCAGATCGTCGAAGCCGGCCTCGCCGGCCGCTTCCTGGGTGAGGAACCATTGCAGGTCGCCGAGGCTGGCCTCGCCGGCCAGCCAGTCGAACAGCGGATCCCACTGCCCGGGTCCCGAGGCCTTCAAGTCCTCGAACCAGGCGATGAAGCCAGCCGCGTCGCGCGGGGCCGCGGCGGCCAGGGGCGCGACGTGGGCGCGAAAGGCCTCGACGAACTCACCTTCCACCCGCTGCATCCGCGCGTTCTCATTGACCTCGGCGCGCCAGTCCTCGCGCGGCGTGGCCACGGCCAGCCGCCGATGGTTCCAATGCGCCAGACCTTGGTGCAGGGCCTCGGCGTCGGGGAACTCGGGGCTAAATTGACCTAGTTGTGAAAGTCTCAATCCGGCGAACACGCTTCAATCTCCCTCGACAGGCAGACGAAGCGCGCAAGGCTGGCTCTTGTTCCTCTGTCGGAAGCCCGACGGTTTGGCCCTACATCCGCCGGCTGACGGCGAAGTCGGCCAGGTCTTCCAGGGCCGGGCGCCAGGAGTTGCTGGCGGCGAATTCGGCGAGTTGGGCCTTGGCGGCCACGGCGTAGTCGCTGGCCAGGTCCAGGGTCGCGTCATCGGCGCCGGACGAGGCGATCAGGCCTGAGGCCCGCTGGAAGTCGCCGTCCTGCTGGTCCAGGCGGTCCACCGTCCTCTGCCAGAACGCCGCCTCGGCCGGCCCGGTTCGGGCGATGGCCAGCAGCAGCGGCAAGGTGGCCTTGCCCTCCCGGAAGTCGTCGCCGGGGTTCTTGCCGAGGCTCTTGCTGGTCCCGCTATAGTCCAGGGCGTCGTCCACAAGCTGGAACGCGAGGCCCAGGTCCTGGCCGAACCGGCGCAGCGCCTTGCAGCGCGCGGGCGAGGCCCCGGCGGAGACGGCGCCGGCCTCCGCCGCGGCGGCGAACAGCTCCGCGGTCTTGGCGGTGATGATCTCCAGGTACAGTTCCTGGGAAAGATTCAGATCGTGGGCGCGGGTGAGCTGCAGCACCTCGCCCTCAGCGATGGTGCGCGACGCGCGCGCCAGGATCTCCAGGGCCTGCATGGAGCCGGCTTCGACCATCAGTTCGAAGGCGCGGGCGAACAGGAAATCCCCCACCAGGACGCTGGCCGGCGCGCCCCAGATCAGGTGGGCGGCGACCTTGCCCCTTCGCAGGGCCGAGGAGTCGACCACATCGTCATGCAGCAGGGTGGCGGTGTGGATGAACTCCACCGCCGCGGCCAGTTTCAGGCAGGCGTCGTCCTGAGCGCCCGACACCCGCGCCGCGGCGATGGTCAGCAGGGGGCGCAGGCGTTTGGCCGAGCCGCCGATCAGGTGCTCCGCCAGGGCCGGGATCACCGAAACCGGGCTCTGCATCCGATCGCGGATGAGCGCGTCGACCTTGGCCATGTCGGGCCGCGCGAGCTCCAGCAAGCCTTCGATCGAGGCGGGTTTCTCCCGGGAAATGGCGGCGCTGGCTGCGTCCAACTGCTCGTAACTCCTGTGCAGCCTGACGATGCGGGGAGGCGTCGTCATTTGCCGGGGACAATGGTCACGCGATAGGGCACGGTCAAGGCGGGCCTTGGTCCTCACTTGGCGTCATGGAAACTAGGTCACACCCCCCCGCCCCGGACAACCTCACGGAAGACCGCCTGATGGGCGGCCGCGTGCTGTTGCGTCAGGCTCCAGACGGCTATCGGGCGGGGCTCGACGCGGCCCTCCTGGCCGCGGCCTGCGATGCGAAGGACGGGGCGCGGGTGCTGGAGGCCGGCTGCGGCGCCGGCGGCGCCTTGCTGGCCGCCGCGATCCGTCGCCCCGGCGCGAGCTTCACCGGTCTGGAACGCGGCGAGGACGCCGTGGCGCTGGCGCGGATGAACGTCGCGGCGAACGGACTGGACGCGCGGGTCACGATCCTGCGCGCCGACGTGGCCCAGCCGTTCAAGGCCCTGGACCTCCCGGCCTTCGACGCGGTCATGGCCAATCCGCCGTTCTTCGACGATCCCGCCGCCCTGCGCGCGCCCGCGGCGGCCAAACGCGACGCCTGGATGGCCGATGGCGGGCTCTCGGTCTGGACCGGCTTCCTGCTCAAGGCCGTGCGCGAGGGAGGAACCCTGACCCTGATCCACCGCGCCGACCGCCTGGCCGACATCCTGGCCCTGCTGGCGCCCAAGGCCAGCTCGTTCCAGGTCCGCCCGGTCCATCCGCACGCCGACGCCCCGGCCAAGCGCGTCCTCGTCCGCGCCATCAAGACCGGCAAGGCGCCGCTGCAGCTCCTGCCGGCGCTGGTCCTCCATCCGCGCGATGGCGCCAAGCACACGGACGAGGCCGAGGCGATCCTGCGCGGCGAAGCGGATTTGGCGTGGCGCTGACGCCCACGTCCGCTCAGCCCTTGAACCACACCACCTGGTGCGAAACCGCCAGGAGCTGGCCGTCGTCGCTCCACAACTCCGCCGACTGGTCGTTGAAGCCATGCCGGAACACGCGGGCGTCGCTGACCGCCGCCAGCGGGCGAGCCCCCTGCCGGGCCAGCGCCGCCTCGTCGGCCATGAAGTAGGTCGATAGCGAGACCGTGGCGACCGGCGGGACGTCGCCCCGCACGTTCAGGATCTTGACCACGAAGGTGTCGCTGAGCGCGGTCAGGGCCAGATAGTCCAGCGGCCTGGCCGGCTCGTCCCGCACCCAGGCCTGGGTGGCCGCCGAACCGGGCGCCTCGGCGCTCGCCAGACCGCGCGTCGGTTCGCCTAGCACGTAGCGGAACTCATAGCGCTTCAGCCACGCGTTGCGCCCGTCTGTCGGCATGGTCGCCACGGCGTGCGGCGGCGGCAGGACCGGCGGCGCGGCCAGGGCGTGGCTCCAGGTGTCGCGCTCCGCCCCGGTCACAGCGCTAGCGGTGCTGGCCACCGTTTCGCCCTGGGTCATCTCGACGTTCCAGTGCTGGGTGGACCGCCCGTCGCGCACCAGTCGCACGCTCACCTCGAACTCGCCCTCCGCCACCGCTGCGCAGAAGTTGACGGTCAGGGCCACAGGCCGGCCGCGCCGCTCGGGATGGTCCAGCACCGCCTTCAGCAGGATGGCCGCCGTCGTTCCGCCGAAGGGCCCGGCCATGTTCCAGTAGTCGGGCGTGGTCGCGCCCCGATAGAGCCCCACGCCCCGCGGTTCCAACCGCACGGCCTTGTCCAGGGGATGCTCGGCGATCGTCGTGGGCGTCATGCGGTCCTCGCGAAAGAAGTGACCGATCGTGCGCCAATTTGACCCCGCCTGTCCATAACCTGGCAGGTAAGGCGCGTCGGCTTTCTGCGATTGCAATTGACTTGCAATCTCGCCTCTGTTTTCACGGCGGCCTGTTCTTGGAGTTTCAGACCATCTTGACCCGCCGAATGTCCCTCGCCGCCGGCAGCGCGCTCGCCGCCCTGCTCGTCGCCTCCTCCGTCCAGGCCCAGACGTCCGTCGACGCGCCGGTCGACATCGGCGAACTGGTGATCACCGCCACCCGCTTCGAAGCGCCGCGATCCACGGTCCCGGCGACGATCCAGGTGATCGACGAAGCCCAGATCCAGTCGCAGACCGCGCTCGGCTTCTCGGCCGTCGAGACGGTGGCCAACCTGGTGCCGTCCTTCTCCCCCACCCGCCAGAAGTTGTCGGGCTTCGGCGAGACCCTGCGCGGCCGCTCACCGCTGTATCTCGTCGACGGGGTGCCGCAGTCGACGCCCCTGCGCGACGACAGCCGCGACGGCTTCACCATCGACCCGTTCTTCATCGACAAGGTCGAGGTGGTGTTCGGCGCCAACGCCATCCAGGGCATCGGCGCCACCGGCGGCGTGATCAACTATGTCACCGTCCCCACCCCCAAGGCGGCCGAGGGCTTCACCGGGCGAGTCCTGGCCCAGGCCAGCGCCGATCCCGACCGCTTCGGCGACAGCGTCGGCTGGAAGACAGCGGCCTATGTCGGCCGCGACTTCGGTCAGTGGGACTTCGTGGCCGGCGCGTCCTACGAGACGCGCGGCGCCTACTACGACGCCGATGAGCGCCGGATCGGCCTCGACGGCGCCCAGGGCGAACTTCAGGATTCCAAGTCCTGGTCCCTGTTCGGCAAGGCAGGCGTCGACCTCGGCGACCAGCGCCGCCTGGAGGTGATGGTCAATCACTTCGAGCTGGAGGCCGACAACGACTACGTGACCGCCAACGGCAATCGCAACACAGGCCTCACCACGACGGCGGTGCGCGGCAAGACGCCCGGCCTGGCGACGTACAATGACGTCAGCTCGGCGGCGGTGACCTATCGCGATCGCGGTTTCTTCGGCGGCGTCCTGACCGCCCAGGCCTTCGCGCATGACTATCAGGGCGTGTTCGGCGGCGGCGCCTTCGCCGACTTCCAGGACCCCCGCATCGCGCCCGTTGGAACCCTGTTCGACCAGTCGGCCAACAATTCCGAGAAGCAGGGCTTCAAGATCGACTACGAGCGGGGCTTCGCGGCTCTGCCCGGCTTCAAGATGCTGATCGGCCTCGATGGCCTGCGCGACAAGACCTACCAGGCGCTGGTTCTCACCGACCGCCTCTGGGTGCCGGAGACGACCTACAAGAGCCTCTCGCCCTTCCTTCAGCTCCGCCAGGCCGCCTTCGACGGCCGGCTGAACCTGGCCGCCGGCGTGCGGCGCGAGAACGCGACGCTGGAGGTCGACGACTACACCACGCTCTTCGCCTACGGCCCGCGCCAGGTGGCCGGCGGCGAGCCCAGCTTCAAGGAGACGCTCTACAATGTGGGCGCCACCTTCGAGATCACGGACGGCCTGACCGTCTTCGCCTCCTACGCCCAGGGCTTCACAATGCCCGACGTCGGCCGGGTGCTGCGCGCGATCAACACGCCGAACCGTGACGTCGACACCTATCTGGACGTGACCCCGGTGGTCTCCGACAACACCGAGGTCGGCCTGGACTACAAGGCCGGGCCGCTGCAGGCCCAGGCCGCCTGGTTCCGCTCCACCTCCGACCGCGGATCGCTGCTCGTGCTGAACCCCGGCGGCAATTTCGAGGTCCAGCGCCAGCGCACCGAGGTCGAGGGGATCGA
>NZ_JANOCX010000011.1:0-11145 GCF_031412415.1 Phenylobacterium sp. | reverse complement strand
GATCAACAACGCCGCCATCACCTATTTCATCCCGGTCGAAGACTTCCCCGAGAAGCGCTTCAAGCTGATGATGGAGGTGCAGGTCTATGCGCCCTTCCACCTGGCCCAACTGGTCCTGCCCGGCATGAAGGCGCGCAAGCAGGGCTGGATCGTCAACATCTCCTCGCCCGCCGGCATCCATCCGAAGCAGCCCTATCGCGGCGGTCGCGGCGGCACCGTCTACGGCATGTGCAAGGCGGCGTTGGAGCGGTTCACCACCGGACTGGCGTCCGAGGTCTATGACGACGGGATCGCGGTGAACGTCGTGTCGCCGGGCCTGGTCGACACGCCTGGCGTGGCAGTGCACGGCCTGATCAATGAGGCGACCAAGGACCGGGTGCAGCCTATCGAGTTTATCTCCGAGGCCGTCTATCGCCTGGCCTCCGGCGATCCGAAGACCATGACCGGACGCGTCGACTACGCCGAACCCCTGCTGAAAGAACTCGGGATCAAGCCGTCCGAACTGGTTTGACCTAGAAAGTCGACAGCACGGCGCGTGGGAGACGGCTAGGAGAGCAGACGCTCTCCACGAGGTCATCCATGCGCCGTCTGCTCACCGCCGCGGCCTTAGCGCCCCTCCTGATCGCCGCGGCTCCTGCCCCGGACTTGGACGTGAAGGCCGCCGCCGCCGCCTTCGACCGCGCCCAGCTCACGGGCGACCGTGCGGCCATGGAACGCTTCCTGGCCAAGGACTTCGTCATCGTCCGGGGTTCAGGCAAGCAGGCGGGCAGGGAGGACTTCATCTCCGGCTGGCTGACGCCGGGTGTGACGTTCGAGCCCTTGACCATCCTCGATCCGGTCTTCGTGCCCCTCAGTCCGCAGGCCGCCATCGTCGGCGGCCGTGTGGAGCTTAAGGGCGCAGAGAACGGCAAGCCGTTCGTCGAGAGGTTCCATTTCTCCGACGTCTTCGCCTGGCGCGACGGCCGCTGGCAGGTGGTGTTCGTCCAGGTGACGCCAACGCCGGCCCCCTAGACTGGCCCCCTTAGACTGGCGCGGGCCGTGCGCGCTGATTGTAGAGCAGCTTGCGGATGCGGGCCTGCTCCTCGGGCGAGACGCTGGCTGGGTCGGGCGCGGGTCCTGCGGTGACCGCCATGCCGCGCTGAACAGCAGGGCGAGCCGCCATCTCGTCGAACCAGCGCTTGAAGTGCTTGAACTCGCCAAGGTCGATGCCTTGGAGCTGCCAGCCCGCGGTCCACGGATAGCTGATCATGTCGGCGATCGAGTAGTCGTCGCCGGCGATATAGGGCCGGTCATAGAGGCGATTGTTCAGCACGCCGTACAGGCGATGGGTCTCGTCGTTGAACCGGCGCTGGGCATAGGACTGGTCGCCTTCGCTCTCCGACACGCGGCTGAAATGGCCCCGCTCGCCGAACTTTGGACCCTGGTTGGCCATCTGCCAGATCACCCACTGGGTGACCTCGTAGCGCTGGCGCAGGTCGTTCCCGAGGAACCGGCCGGCCTTCTCGGCCAGGTACAACATGATCGCTCCGGACTCGAAGACGGCGATCGGCGGGCCGCCGTCGGCCGGCGCCTGGTCGACGATCGCCGGCATGCGGTTGTTGGGGCTGATCTTCAGGAAATCGTCCGTGAACTGGTCGCCCTGGCCGATGCGCACAGGCACGATCTGGTAGTCGATCCCCAGCTCCTCGAGCAGGATCGTGACCTTCTTGCCGTTAGGCGTCGGCCAGTAGTGGACGTCGATCATCGGAGACCTCTCAAGGCTTGGCGGGCGCGGGATGCAAACCCTAGCCCGGAGGTCGGGGGCTTCAAGGCGACAAAAACTGAAAGCCGCGTCGCGAAAGTCTTCCGGCGCGCCGGCGTCGTCATTCGTGGAACGGCGAATAAATCGCGCGGCCATACCGCTCCTTAACCACCGGCGCGGCAAAAGAATCGCGGGGAAAGGAGCATCGCGTTGAAGACTTGTCTCGTCGTCGACGACAGCCGGGTGATCCGCAAGGTCGCCCGCCGCATCCTGGAGGATATCGGCTTCGAGATCGCCGAGGCCGCCGACGGGATGGAGGCGCTCGCCTGGTGCCGAGCCGCCATGCCCGACGCCGTGCTCCTCGACTGGAACATGCCCCAGATGACGGGCATCGACTTCCTGCGCCACCTGCGGCTGGAGCCGGGCGGCAAGGACCCCATCGTGGTGTTCTGCACGGTGGAGAACGATCTGGAACGTATCCGCGAGGCGCTGGACTGCGGCGCCGACGAATACATCATGAAGCCCTTCGACGGCGACATCATCGCCGCCAAGTTCGCCGAGGTGGGGCTGGCATGAGACCCGAGGATCGCGAACTGGTGGCCCAGCTCTGCGCGGCGCGCGCGGGGCTCCGGGTCGATCCCGAAAAGACCTATCTGATCGAGAGTCGTCTGGCGCCCGTGGCGCGCCGGGAAGGCTTCGGCTCGATCCCCGATCTGGTGAGCGCCCTGCGCGCCAAGCGTGAGGACCGGCTGGCCTGGGCCATCGTGGAGTCCATGGTCCAGTCGGAGACCGCCTTCTTCCGCGACCGCACGCCGTTCGCCCTGTTCCGCGACGAGGTGCTGCCCGCCCTCGCCCGCATGCGAGAGGGCGAACCGATCCGCATCTGGTCGGCGGCCTGCGGCGCGGGCCAGGAGGTCTATTCCCTGGCCATGATCGTCGAGGATGCGTCGCCCGAGCTGCCAGGGATCAAGGTTGAACTGTTCGGATCCGATCTCTGCGAGCGGCAGCTCGAAAAGGCCCAGAGCGGTCTCTACACTCAGTTCGAGGTCCAGCGCGGCCTGCCGATCCGCCAGCTGGTCCGCCACTTCGAGAAGGTCGACGACATGTGGGCGCTTTCGCCCCGGGTCCGGCAGATGGTTCGCTGGCGGCGGATCAACCTGGTCGCCGACCTGTCCACCGCCGGCCGCTTCGACGTCATCTTCTGCCGCTACGTGCTGTCCGACCTTGTGGAGCCCATGCGGGCCAGGGTGCTGGAGAACCTCGCGCGCGCGCTCAGTCCCGAGGGCTTCCTGTTCCTGGGCGAGGGCGAGAGCGCCACGGGCTTCGAGGACGCGTTCCAGCCGGTCGCCGGCCGGCCGGGCCTGTTCGCCCGAAATCCCACATTCCGCGTCGCCGCCTGACGTTCACGACGAAAAAGGCCCCGCCGAAGCGGGGCCTTCCTCGAATGCGTTGAAGGGGCTCGCGCCTACTTCTTGGCGTCTTCGGCGGTGCTCGTGACCGCCGCGCCCGCGGCTTCCACGTCGCGGCCCGCGCCGGACACGGTGTTGCAGGCGCTGAGGGTCAGGCTGGCGGCCATGAAGGCCAGGATCGCAAACGTACGCATAGGGTATCTCCCCGAGGTGTGGCTGAAAACTTGCGGAGACGTAACGGTCAAGCCGCCGCCTGGTTCCCGCTCGCCGCCGCAGGTTTCGCTTGAAGGTCCGCCGAAGGGGTCGGAAAGACCAGGCGGGCGGTGATGCCGCCCTTTTCGTTGCGCACCAGTTCCGAGCGGCCGCGGAGCTGGCGGCCGAAGGCGGTCATCAGCGTGCGCCCGACGCCCGAGGAGACCAGGGCGTCGTCGGGCGCCGTCCCGTCGTCGGAAATCTCGAGCTCGGCCTCCTGGCCATGGACCCGGAAATTGACGCTCAACATTCCTCCGCGGCCGGCGAAGGCGTGCTTCTGCGCATTGGTGATCGCCTCCACCGCGAACAGCGCCAGCGGGGCCAGCCGATCGGGATCGATCACCAGGGTGTCGACATGGATCTCGGTCTGCACCTGAGAGCCGCGGATGGCGTCAGCCGAGACAAGCTGCGCGGTCAGCTCCTCGAGGAACGAGCGCAGGTCCACGCGCTTCAGGTCCGGACCCTGGTAGAGGGCGCGATAGATCAGGGCGAGCGCGGTGATCCGCTGGCGGGTGTCGGACATGGCCGCCCGCGCGGCCGGATCGGCCAGGGCGCGCTGCTGCATGTTCAGCAGGGAGGAGATGACCTGCAGGTTGTTCTTCACCCGGTGATGGATCTCGCGCATCAGCGCGTCTTTCTGGGCCAGGCTGTCGCGCAGCGAAGCGTCGCGCCCGACGATGGCGTCGGCCATGTCCTCCAGCGTCTCGGCCAACTCGCGGATCTCGGGCGGCATCTGTTCGGCCTGGACGGGGCGTACGCTGAGCCGCCCGCGGGCGTAGAGCGCCGCGATCCGCTGCAGATAGACGATCCAGCGGGTGACCACGCGCTCGGTCACCATCGACACCGCCGCCAGGGCCAGGATGAAGGTCAGGATCGGGAAGGCGATGCCGGTGAGCGGGTTCAGCGTCGCCCACGAGAAGATGCCGCGAGATGGCGCCGACAGGATCACATAGAGCTGGTCGCCGACCAGGGGGGCGGCGGAGTAGACCCGCCGCTCGCCGCGCAGGTCCTTGGCGTACCAGACCAGCGAGCCCTTCTTGCGCGCGTCCTCGCGCCAGTTCTGCGGCAGGTCGGGGAAAGCCTCCTTGTCGGTGGCGTTGATGAAGGTTCCCTCACCGTCGGCCAGGGCCACCTCGGACTGGTCGGGCAGGGAACGGTCGGCGGTTCGCGGCGCCAGGCTTTCCAGCGAGATCACGGCCACGAAACCGCCGTCGAAACCTACCCGGGGATCGGTCGCCGGGACCGCCGCGAGCAGGGCCGGGATGCGCGCATATTCCGCGCCGGGATCGCGGGTGATCACCAGGTTGTCGCCGAGCGCCAGACGCTTGAACCAATCGCGTTGGGCCCGGCCCGGATCGGCGGGCACGTCGCCGGCGGCGCAGGCCACCCGCCCACGCCGGTCGAACCGGATCAGGTTGGTGTAGCCGGGAATGCGGTTGGTCACTTCTTCCAGGCGCAAGGCGCAGTTGAGGCCCACCGAGCCCGGAGCCAGGGTCTCCAGGAGGATATCGGCGGCTTCCATCCGCGCGCGGGCGGTGGCGGCGCTTCGTTCAGCCGAGGCGGCCAGCTCCTCGCGGAGCTCGTCCCCGTCATTGCGAAAGGCGATCGCGGCCTGCAGGACGCCGAGAATCAACACGGGCAGCAACGCGACCGCCAGCGCCGCCGTAAGGCGGACCCGGATTGTCGACAGGGAACCCCATGGCGAGACGTGCATCGTCCTCTTTCTAGCGAACGGTGCTGAGACGCTCCGCGTCCGCCAGGATGGATCGCATGGCGTCGCCGGCCGAACCGCCGTCGCGCTCATATGAGCCGTCGTCGAGGATGACGTGCAAGGCCTTGCGCGCCCTGCTGACGCGACTCTTCACGGTGCCCACGGCGCACCCGCAGATCTCGGCGGCTTCTTCGTAGGCGAAACCGCCAGCGCCGACCAGGATCAGCGCCTCCCGCTGCTCGGCTGGAAGCTGGGCCAGGCTGAGCCGGAGCTCATCCAGGGCGACGGGGGCCTCGGGATCGTCGACGGCCACCAGGGTCCGCTCGGCGGCTTCCTGATCGAGCTGGGTCTGTCGCCAGGACCGGCGCTTCTCGGAATAGAACTGGTTGCGCAGGATCATGAAGGTCCAGGCCTTCATGTTCGTACCCATCTGAAAGCTGGCGCGCGCATCCCAGGCCTTCATCATGGCGTCCTGCGCCAGATCGTCGGCCCCGGCGGGCTCACCGGCCAGGGTGCGGGCGAAGGCGCGGAGATGCGGGATGAGCTGCACCAGCTCGCGCTTGAACGCCTCGTCTTCCGCAGGCGTGCGCGGCGGACGATCGGCCTTGTCGCCGCTCATCAGCCCTTCTCCGAGGACGTCTTGTCGGCCTTGCGGAGAATTTCCAGGAACTCGTCGGGCACCGGCTCGCTGACGACCTCGTCGAACATCTGACGCAGTCGCACGCCGATCGCCTGCTGCCGCAGGCGCGCTTCATCCAGAGCTGCGGACGCCTTGCGTCGTTCCTCTGTGGGTCGCTGTTCTATCATGTCGTCGGCGCTCGGCTTTCGCGGAGCCCGCCCCCTCGATACCTCTTCGTCGCCGCTCAACGTCTCATCCTGTTTGGGGTTCCCTGGCGTGGCTTGTTAAGATGTAGAAAACCGCGTTCGAAGGGAACCGGTTCCCAAGGACGACGTTTAGGCGCCTATGGTGGCGCTCGGGGCCGGGCCCCGCGCGCACGCATGTTTTCTCTACGGGAGGGGTAACTTTGAGTCTTCTAGCCCGATTGGCGCCGCACCTGCCCTACGTTCGTCGCTACGCGCGCGCGCTTACCGGCGACCAAACCACGGGCGATCACTATGTCCGCGTCGCGCTGGAAGCCCTGGCGGCGGGCGAACGCGTGTTGGAAGCCAATCTGACGCCGCGTGTCGCGCTGTACCATGTGTTCCACGCCATCTGGCTCTCCACGGGCGCGCAGCTCGAGGATCGGGGCCAGGCCGCCGAGGATGGCGCGCCCGACGACGCCAGCCGCCGACTCATGCGGATCGCCCCGCGATCGCGTCAGGCCTTCCTGCTCACCGCCCTCGAAGGCTTCACGCCATCGGAAGCCGCCCAGATCCTGGGGACCGACTTCAGCGAGATCGAACGCCTGATCGGCGAAGCCCAGGCCGAAATCGACGCCGAACTCGCCACTGAGGTCCTGATCATCGAGGACGAACCGGTCATCGCCGCCGACATCGAGGCGCTGGTCACCGAGCTCGGTCACACCGTGGTGGATATCGCCGCCACCCGCACCGAGGCCGTGGACGCCATCAACCGGCGCACGCCTGGCCTGGTCCTGGCCGACATCCAACTGGCCGACGGCTCGTCCGGCATCGACGCGGTGAAGGACATCCTGGCCCGCTTCGATGTGCCGGTGATCTTCATCACCGCCTTCCCGGAACGCCTTCTGACCGGCGAGCGGCCGGAGCCGACCTTCCTGATCACCAAGCCGTTCCAGCCCGAGACGGTGAAGGCCGCCATCGGCCAGGCGCTGTTCTTCCATCCCCGGAGCGCCCGCAAGGCCGCCTAGGCCGTCTTCCGACGAGGTCCGTCGGCGGAAAGGGTCTGAATACAAGGGTTCCCGAGCAGGTTCCGATTGGATTCGGCTCCGGGAACGGGCGCCCGCAAGAGGCGTTCAATGGATCTCGCCGCGCCCCGCCGGGCGCGGCGTTTTTCGTTCGAGGAGTTCGCACATGCTGGGTTGGTCGCTGGTCTTCGCCGTTCTCGCCATCGTGGCGGGGCTCCTGGGCTTCATGGGACTGGCCGGGCTCGCCGCGACGATCGCCAAGATCCTGTTCGTGGTCTTCCTGGCCCTGCTGATCGCCAGCTTCGTGTTGCGCGCGGTGCGCGGTCAGTCAGTGCTCTAGCGCTTCAGCCAAACGAAAGCGGCCGCCCGAGGGCGGCCGTTTCCGCATACGACGACTTTGATCAGCGGCTGGGCGTCGGTGGGGTCTGCAAGGCCGCCGGCGCCGGCTCGGCCATGTCGAACGCCTGGGCGTCGGCCGGCTGACGGGCGTTGTTGGGCGCTGTTGAGGCCAGGTCGTCGGCGCGCCAGCTCCAGGCGCCGAACAACGCCAAGGCCGCCAGCGCCGTGGAGATCAACAGCACCCAGAACATGTGACGGCCCAGTCGTCCTTGCCGCGCGCGCGTCGCGCCCAGGCCTGTGCGGGTGGTGCGAGAAGAGTTGGCCATGGAGCGGATTCCTTGAGAATCTAAGACTAGGGCAGGTAGCTGATGGGGCCCGGCGGAACCGGGCGAGCATCGTCGTCGCTCGCGGCCGACATCTGACCGATGACGCCACCGGCCAGCGCGACGCTCAGCACCACGGCCAGGGCGGTCCACCGTCGGCGCGCCAAGCGCCGTCGGCGCGAGGGGGGCGAGAACATAACTAAGCCGCCGTGCGGCGCCTCATATCCGCGCATCATGATCCTCGCGCCCCTCTTTCGCGGCACGTTTTGCCGCGAGGAAGTAACGTTTGGAGGCGCATGCCTGTTCCCAGTCCACGCCGTCAGGCCGCTCCGTGGCCGGATGGGTTCGCTTTTGGCGGGAAAGGCCCCATCTTGGGGGCATGACCAAGTTCAAACCCCTCATCGTCGCGTGCGCCCTCTCGCTTCCGCTAGCATCCAACGCCTGGTCGCAGGCGCCCTCGGCGACCGCCCTTGAGGGCAAGGCCGTGGTCGGCCAGGGTGGCGAGTTGCTGGGCCATGTCGAACGGGTGGTGCTAGCCGCCGACGGCTCGCCTGCCCAGGTGCTGGTCCGGCCCAAGGGCGTCCGCGCAGCCGGTCCCCGCAGCCTGCCGGTCAAGGTGCTGAAAGCCCAAGGCGAAGCCTTGGCCGCACCCCTGACCAAGGCCGAATTCGACTCGATGCCCGCGGTCGAGACAGCGCGCGACTAGGCTCGAAAGAAACTCGCCCATGCCGGGAACATTCCCGCGGATGGTGCGTTTAGATGATGCGGAGACGGCGACGCCCCCCCCGACTTGAGACCGGCGACCATGCCGGTCTGCCGTCTCCGCACCCCCTTTTTCTCGATGATACCCACTTCGAGGCGGACCACCGGTCCGCCTCTTTCTTTGGGCGTCGGGCGATCAGCGGAGCGCGCTTAGCTCCACCGTGACGTCGGCCCGGCGACGCAGGGGCTGGGTGTCTCCCGAGCGGGTGATGGACCCGCTCTGGCCCGCGGCTTCCAGGTCGAATTCGGCGGCGGGAAGGCCTGTCGCAATCAGTGCTTCGCTTACTGAAGCGGCGCGGCGCTTGGAGAGCTCCAGATTGGCGCCCGGCGCGCCGGCGGCGTCGGCCAGGCCCAGCACCGTGACCCGGTCCACCTTGCATCCCTTGGCCTGGCTGGAAGCCTGGGCCAGAACCGCGCGCCCTTCGGACGTGACCTGGGCGCTGTCGGGCTCGAAGTAGATTTGAGCGGTGACATCCTCACAGCGCGTCGGCGCCGTCACGATCCGGTCGCGCCCGCCGCGCATGGCGCAGCCGGAAGTTGCGAGGCCCGCAACCAGGGTTATCGCCACGATCGCCTGAACCTTCATCGCAAGCCCCTAGTTACGCCCGGAAAGTGGAAAGGGCGGCCAGCATAGCCGACCGCCCTCGCTATACCAGTCTTTGGCCGCTCGCCTCAGCGCGGGCTGCCATTCTCCCAGTAGTAACGGCCGCTGGCGGAGTCGTAATAATAGTAGCGCCCCGCGCGCTCGTCATAATACTGGCGCTTGTTCGGCGCGTTGGCGCCGCAGCCGCCGTCTTCACGACAACCCTTGACCGCGCCGGCCGTGCCGCCGATGGCCGCGCCCACGAGAGCCCCGGTCCCGGCGTCGCCGGAGCCCACATTGTTTCCGATCACCGCGCCGGCGAGGGCGCCTAGGGCCGCGCCGCCCGCGGCGTTGCGCTCGACATTACCGGTGGTGGTGCAGGCCGCGGCCAACAGGCCGGCGCCGGCGATGGCGATCAACGGCATGAAAGATCCGTGCTTCAGCATCTTGGCTCTCCTTGAGCATATCCCTCGTCGCCCAACGCGCCGGCGGCGACGAGGGTTCCGGCGCTCGCAGGAACCGCTGGCGAGCGGCGCCGTTTGGGAAGCGTCGTCGGGGACGACGGGGGCGATCTGCGCCATAAGGGCGTCGAGCGGGGCTAGGGACCACAGAGTGACGGCGAGCGTGAAGATTTCGAAGATCGAGGTTGTGGTCAACATCGCCTCTGGCAGCGTAGGCACGGGCGCGCCCGATGAGATGCGGGCGTTGCTCTCCGAGTGGGGCGTCCAGGCTAATGTGTGCGCACCGGAAGGCGGGGATTTGACCCGCTGCCTTCGCGACGCCATCGAGACCGGGCCAGACGTGGTGCTGGTGCTGGCGGGCGACGGGACGGCGCGGGCCGCCGCTGAACTCGCCGGCCCTGACGGCCCGTTGATCGCGCCGCTGCCGGGCGGCACGATGAACATGCTGCCCTATGCGGTCTATGGCGTGACCCCCTGGCAGGACGCCTTGAAGGGGATTCTCGAGAATGGGCGCGAGCAGGCCATCGGCGGCGGCGAGATCGAGGGGCGCACGTTCCTGGTGGCCGCGATCCTGGGATCGCCCGCCCTTTGGGCGCCAGCGCGCGAGGCGGTGCGCGAGGGCAAGCTGACGCTGGCCTTCGCACGTGGCCAGCGCGCCTTCCGCCGGGCCTTTTCCGGGCGGCTTCGCTACGCCCTCGACGACGGGCCACGCGGCAAGGCCGAGGCCCTGACCTTCCTATGCCCCCTGGCCTCCAAGGTGATGTCCAACGACGAACAGGCGCTGGAAGCCGCGGTCATCGACCCAAAGGGGTTCGCCGATGTGGCGCGCATGGGGATCAAGTCGATTATCGACGACTGGCGCAACGACCCCTCCGTCCACACCCAGCCCTGCCGCTCGGCCGGGGTATGGGCCGCCGGCCGCATCCCGGCCGTGCTTGACGGGGAACCGGCCCGCCTGTCAGCGACGGCCAGGGTGACCTGGCGGCCGAAGGTGGCGCGTATCCTGGCGCCCCCGGCGGAGGCGGCCGCGGAGACGCCCGCGTGATCCGGCTCGCGCATCTGTCAGACATCCACTTCGGAGGCGAGAACGTCGCCGCCGTGACCGGGGCGGCCGATGTGCTGCGCGAGGGCGGCTTCGACCTGACGATTGTCTCAGGCGACCTCACCCAGTTCGGCGAGATCGGCGAGTTCGAGGCCGCCGCGGCCTGGCTTCAGACACTCCCGGGGCCGGTGCTGGTGACCCCAGGCAACCACGACGCGCCCTATATCGCCTGGTTCGAACGGTTCTTCTCGCCCTTCGGTCGCTTCCATCGGCTGATCGGGCCGGTGGATGGCCAGACGCATGTCTCGCCAGGCCTGGCGGTGCGCGGGGTGAACACCGCCCGCGGCGTGCAGCCTCGGGCAAACTGGTCAAAGGGGCAGATCTCGGCGCGTCAAGCCGGGCAGGCGGGCGACTGGCTCTGCGCCGCGGGCGACGATCAGTTCAAGATCCTGGTCTGCCATCATCCGCTCACCGAAATGATCGGCGGCCCGATGACCGGCAAGGTCTGGGGCGGACCGGCCGCGGCGAAGGCCTTTTCGGACCGCCGGATCGACCTGGTGCTGTCGGGCCACATCCACGTCCCCTTCGCCTGGCCGTACCCGCACGGCGACGGCAGGACCTATGCCGTCGGCGCGGGGACCTTGTCGGTACGAGAGCGGGGCGTTCCGGCCGGGTTCAACATCATCGAGGTCGACG
>NZ_JANOCX010000010.1:0-3362 GCF_031412415.1 Phenylobacterium sp. | reverse complement strand
CGCGCGGAGCCTGGGCGCCCTCCCTGTCCCCCAATGGCCCCCCCGCCACCCGCGTCGGCGCGCACAGCGGCGGCGAGCGGCTCCGGGCGGCCCTGGCCTGCGTCCTGATGTCGGCCGCGCCGCCGCAGCTGCTGATCCTGGACGAACCGACCAACCACCTGGACCTGGACTCGATCGCCGCCCTGGAGGCCGCCCTGCGAGGTTACGACGGCGCGATGCTGCTGGTCAGCCACGACCGCGACTTCCTCGACGCCGTCGGCGTCGAGGAAGAGTTGAGGCTAGGCTAAGCGGCCTTCTTCACCATTCTGAACACGGCGTTGGCCCGCGCGCAGGGCTCGCCGTCGGCGGTGACGAAGGCCTGGGTGAACGAGAGCGTGCCGCCAGGCTTCACGAACACGGTGTCGAACTCCAGCCATTGCCCGATCTGGGCGCTGCCCATGAAGTCGAGGGTCAGGTTGACCGTCACCAAGCTGGCGGCGTCGCCAAGCCGGCGGGCGCAGGACAGGCCCATGGCGTTGTCGGCCAAGGCGCTGATCAGCCCGCCATGGACAAAGCCGCGGCTGTTGGTGTGGGCCGCCTCGGCGACGAAGCCCAAGATCACCGCCTCATCGGTCTTGCGGCTGTACAACGGCTCCCAGGGGTCGGTCACCGGGCTCTGGCGATAGTGGCGTTCGAAGCCGGTCGGGATGGAGCGGGTCTCGTGCATCATCCCGCGCCTCACGCCGCGGCCGCCAGCCGCGCCAGGCTGTGCAAGGTCTTGGCGCAGGCCTGGGCCGCCTCGGCGCCCTTGACCAGGAAGTGCTCCCGGAAAAAGCTCCGATGCTCCTCGTGGTCATGGAAGTGGTGCGGCGTCAGCACCACCGAGAACACCGGCACCTCTGTCGCGAGTTGCACCTGCATCAGGCCGGAGATCACCGTCTGGGACACGAAGTCGTGGCGGTAGATGCCACCATTGACCACGAAGCCCGCCGCCACGACGGCGGCGTAGCGGCCGGTCTTGGCCAGGGTCTGCGCATGCAGAGGGATTTCGAAGACGCCCGGAGTCTCGAAGCGGTCGATGGACGAGGCGGCGAAGCCCAGTTGGCCAATCTCGGCGATGAAGCCCTGATAGGCGTTGTCGACGATCTCGGCGTGCCAGCCCGCCTGGATGAAGGCGATGCGGGCCTGGCGGAAGGCGCCGTTGGCGGTGGGAAGTTCGAAGGTGGTTTGGGTCATGGTCAGGTCCCTGATCGGGGTTGGAACCACGACTCAGGGAGACGCCGTCGACCGGATTCGTCGCGCGGATGCGCTCGGAGCCCTGCCGTCAGCGGTTCTCATAACCGGACTCTAACCGTCGGCCCCGGGTTCGCACCGGATCTGCTGTCCCTGACGGGCCTCTCGGCCAACCAGGCGCCCGCGGGCTTGTGCGTTCGGCCGAAGCCTCTCGCCATCACCGCCGGTGGGGACTTTCACCCCGCCCTGAGAACGCGTATCGCCGGAACGGCCCGACGATGACGCAAACCTAAGCGCGACCATGTGAGTCAAACAAGTGTTTAAGTCGCAGCCTCCAAAAAACGTGAAGTGCCGTCGCGGAAGTCGCCGTCATTGAACCCGACGGTTGAGTTGTCCGGTGTGACGGGTTACTAAACCGCATGGTTTTGCAAGATTCGTCCGCCCTCGACGGCGTGTTCCATGCCCTGGCCGATCCCACCCGGCGCGCCATGCTGCGCAGCCTCGCAGGCGGCGAGCGGAACATCGGCGAGCTGGCCGCGCCGTTCGCCATGTCGTTCGCCGCGGCGTCCAAGCACGTCCGGGTCCTGGAGGGGGCGGGTCTGCTGCGCCGCCGGGTGCAGGGACGGTCCCATGTTTGCCGGATCGAGGCCGAGCCGTTGGCCCAGGCCACGGAGTGGCTGACCTTCTACACCGCGTTCTGGGGCGCGGGCCTCGACAGGCTTGAGGCGGCTCTCAAGGCGGACGGCGACCGGTGATCGGGACGCCGCCCTAGGCGCGCCGCCAGTCCATCAGCCAGTTGTCCTCCCAGGTCGCGCCGCCGTCGCGGGAGACGGCCTGGGACCAGCGACAGGAGGTGGGCGTGATGGCGTCCCAGACGCCGCGGACCTTGATCGGAGCCTCGCCGTCCTTGTCATCGGCCTCGAACACGCCGGCGCCGTCCTTGAACGCGCCCCAGGTCGGGGGAGGGGTCAGCACTCCGCTACGGGAATTGACCCAGAAGTCGGCCCAGCGGCCCTGTTCACGATCCAGCAGGCGCAGGCCCATGCCGCTGAAGTTCCGCGCGGGGATGCGCAATTCCTCGATGCTGGCGACGCCGCCGAGGATCGACCAGCAGGTCGCCTCGCCCTCGAAGACGTCCCATTCGCCAGGAGCCTTCAGGCGCCGGTGGGCGATGCGCCAGGATCCCTGCAGGAAATCGAACTCACCGGGTTTGCCGGTCCCCACAGGCTCCGCCGCGTCGGCCGGCGACGACGAGATGGCCGCCTGGGCCAGCGCCAGGCTGACGGCGGTTTGCAAGACGGTTCTGCGGCGTGGCCGGTCGGTCATCTGGTGGCTCCCGGGTGGCGTGGGAGCCGTTTTGGACCGTCACACCTGACAGTCTGCGTCAGGTATCGGCGTATCAGGCGCGCTTGTTGAGCGTGATCGAGGTCGCTGAGCCGGGCGCGCTGGGCATGGCGCCGGCGCCGTAGCCCGTGCCGGTATTGCGCTGGGCGGCCACTTCGTCGGCGATGGCGCGGACCAAGCCTTCGGTGACGGTTCGCGCGGCCTCCAGCGCCCGGCCCTGGCGGGCGAGGACGGCGTCGAAGGCTTCGGTGGCGCGGATGAGGCGCGCGCGCTGATTCACCGGCGCGCTGGCCACCATGCTCGGATCTGCCCGCACCCGCGCCGACTCATGGCGATACAGGTTCGCGAGCTTCGAGGTTTCCTCGATGTGGATGGCGGCGTCCTGCGGCCGACGCTGCTCGAAGGCCTGAGCCTCCAGCGCGATCAGCTCAGTGAGCCGTTCGGTCAGCAGGATCAATTGGCCGACCCGGTCGTCGGCGTCGGTGGCGGACAGAGCCATGACGCGGTCTCCTAACTCAAACCTTGAAGCTTCAGCATTTCCTTGGCGACGCTGTCGGAGACGCCGAGGCCGCCCGACTTCACCACCTGCTTGGCGATGGCGTCGGACATGAACGACTTGAACATTTGCTCGCCATTGCCGCCGCCGAACGGAGCCTCGGTCGAGACCCCGGCGAACATCTGGTTCAACATCACCGAGAGGAACGAGGCCTCGAAGTCCTTGGCGGTCTTCTCGATCTGGCCGCGCTTCGCCAGTTCTGCGGTGCTGGCGGCGGTGGGAACCCCGCCGGCGAGGCTGGGGGGGACGA
>NZ_JANOCX010000009.1:0-8329 GCF_031412415.1 Phenylobacterium sp. | reverse complement strand
CCTGGCGCTGGGCTGGACGGCGAGACGCCAGGGCTGGCGGCCGGGTCTCGCGTGGGGCGCGGGCGGCCTCGTCGTTGTCCTCCTCCTGGCGCAGGCCATGGGAGTCCTGGCGCAGCCGCGCGGCTCCGGCCCTGACGCTGCGATGTCGACCGGCCTGCGCATCCTGCGCCACTACGACATCGTCGGCGCCGTGGCGCACGATCCGAACCTGAAGCTGGAGGCGATCGCCAGGGCCAATCCCAAGGCGGTCGCCGTCATCCAGGCCGAGTCGCCGAAGGTCTACTCGCCCGAGCGCGTGGACTTCCTGGATCGCAGCCCGGCCCTGGGCACGGCGCTGTGGCTGACGCCCGAGGCGGCGATATCCGCCCAGTGGTTTGAGCTGATCCTGGACCATCCGGCCGCCTATATGAGCCATCGCTGGGACGCCTTCGTCCAGGTTCTGATCAACCCGGTGCTGGAGCGCTGCAATCCGGTCTTCGTGGGGGTGGAGGCGCCCGCCGCGCGGCTGGAGCTGTTGCAGATCACGGCGGGTCGCGAGCCGTCGGACATGGCCATTAGCAACTACGCCACCTGGTGGTACGTGACGCCGTTCTACTCCCACCTGGCCTTCGCGGCCGCAGCCTTGATCGTGGCGGGCTTCCTGATCGTCCGGCGAGAGGCGGCCGACATGGTGATCGCCGCCCTGATGCTGGGCGTGCTCGCCTTCACCGCCAGCTTCTTCGTGGTCTCCATCGCCTGCGACTACAGATATCTTTACGCCCTCGATCTGGCGGCCATGGCGGGGCTTCTCTATCTGGCCTTGGACCCGCCGGTCCTCCGATCCGCGGGGCGCGCGTGATGGGGCCTGCCCTGCCTATGAAATCGATCCTGATCCCGGCTCTGGCGGCGACGGCTCTGGTGCTGGCCGGTTGCGACGAGCCGGCGCCTTGGGCGAGGCCCGCCAAGCCCCCGCAGAGCGCCCAGGCGCCCAGCAATCTCCGTCCGCAAAAGGTGACCTGGAACGAAGCGGCCGGCGCCTTCGAGGTCGGCGGCAAGCTGCTCCGGGCCGGTCGGACCTGGACCTTCGACGGCTCGACCGAGGGTTTCGTCCTGGCGGGCGGCAGCGTGCTTCCCGCGACGCCGATGGGTCTCTCGGTCCGCAATGTGGACTTCGACCCGGTCCTGCGCTCGCCCAAGGGTCTTGAGCTGGATGGCGAGCGTTACTCGCTGGTCCTCGTGCGGCTGACCCGCCACCGGCCCGGCGCGGCGTGGGACGGGACGCTCTTCTATTCCACGGCCGACGGCCATGCCGAGTCCGGTGACTTCCGTGCCAAACCCGTGGAGGGCGCGGCCCCTGGCGTCGGCGAGACTGTGGTGCTGGTCTACGACATGGCGCGCCCGAAGAAGGGTGGCGACGACTGGACCAGGTCGATCATCGACAGCCTGCGCATCGACACTGACGACCAGGCGGGCGGGACCTTCACCATCCATCAGATCGCGGTGACGGAGAACCCGGGCCCAGCCGCCCTGGGCGTCGCGCCGCCTCCCCCCGCGCCGCCGGTCAAGGAAAGTCCCAAGGCCGCCGAGACGCCTGCGGCCTAGCCGCCCGCGATTTGCTCCAGCCGTCCGGCGTAGCGCAGGCCGATGGCTCGGGCGCTGAAGTGGGTGCGGATATGGCGTTTGGCGCGAGCGCCCAACGCGCGGGCTTCAGCTGGGTCGTCCACCAGCGCCGCCAGCAGGGTCACGGCGTGGTCGACGCTGGCGTCGGCCCAGACCTGGCCTTCTCCATGCAGATAGGCGCCATCGGCCACCGGTATCAGCTTGTAGTCCACCAGCCGGCTGGTCCGCGGCGTCATGTAGTCGAGATTGCCGGAGTAGGCGGTGGCGACCGCGGCGCGGCCCATGAGCATCGCCTCGGCCGGACCTCGCCCGAACCCCTCGGACCGGTGCAGGGAGACGAAGGCGTCGGCGCAGCGGATCAGGTTCTTGATCTCGTTGTCCGACAGCTCTCGCGTGATCGCCTGGGCGCGCGACCCCAGGCTGGCCAATCGCGCCTCCAGCGCCCGCCGGCCGGGATTGTCATCCTTGCCGCCCTTGTACTTGACCACCGCGTGCAGTGGCGCGTCGGGCCGCAGGGCCGCCAGCCGCTCGAAGGCCTCAAGCATGGCGAACGGGTTCTTGCGTTCGGCGTAGGAAGAGAAGTCGAAGAAGAAGAAGCAGACGAAGGCGTTCTCCGGAATGCCGAAGTGGCGGCGGCCCAGGAAGGCCGAGACGGTCATCTCCACCGCCAGCGGCATGTGAACCACAGGCGTGTCGACGGCTTCGGCGATGGCCTCGCGGATGAACGCCGACGGCGCCCAGACTTCGTCGAACCGCTCCAGGATCCGCGCCCAGGGCTCGGGATACCTGGCCAGCTCCCAGGCGGGATAGATGATGTTGTGGGCGCTCTGGAAGGCGGGGGCCGACCCCAGGTGATCCAGCACCCCCATGGCCTGCTCGACTTCGTCGGCGTTGATGCAAAAGAGGTTTGTCTTCGCCGACAGGCCCTTGACCACGTCGGCGCCGAATTCACGTTCGAAATCGGGGTCCTTGCCGCGGTCCATCCCGTAGATGTCGACCAGACCGGCCTTTACGCCCACGGCCTTCAGCGCACGCTGGGCGGAGCGGACATGCTCGGCCATGCCGATGGCCGAGAACGGGTGACCGACCAGAACGAGGTCGCTCATGACTTGTCCGCCAGATCGGCGTCGTAGGCGTTCTTCACCGCCTCCAGCCAGCCGTGGCCGAAGCGTTGGTCAGGCTCCAGGTGCGCGCCCTCGGCCCACTCGTTCCAGGCGTTGATGAAGACGATGCGTTCCTCGCCGAAGTTCTGGCGCCGTGTTTCCTCGAACATCGCCTCAAGCCACGCCTGGAAGGCGCCGGGCGTGGCGTGCTGATAGACCCAGCCGCCGTCCTGGCGCCGCGCGGTGTTGTCCCACGACGGCATCACGCCCCGGAACCGCGTGTGGGCCGGGGGCGGGGTCTCCAGATAGCGCCGCACCATGGCGCGGTAGTCGTTCACCCGGCCGTCGAAGCGGGGATTGTACAGAGGTCCCGGCGGATGAATCAGGGCGCCGGCGCCCGACGGGGGGAACTCCACCGAGGCGTCGAAGCCCAGCGGCTTGGGGTCGGTCCCGGCCCCCGCGTTCTCGAAATTCTCGACGAAGGCCAGGTAGATCTCACCGATCCCGGCCTTGCGGCAGTGGTCGCGCCAAGCCTTGGCCCAGGCCTTCGCGTCGGGCAGCAGGCCGGGCCGATAGATCAGCACCAGGGGCTTGCCGGCGATGCGGATATAGTTCGGCCGCGCGATGTAGGGCGCCATCTCGGCGATCAGCGCCTCGGCGTCGCCGGACTCATAGGTCTGGGCCAGCAGGACGTCGCGCGCCTCACCGTCCCAGGTGCGGGTCCAGTTCTCATTGGCCCAGCAGAGACAGAACGGGAAGTCGTCGGGCCGGCTGTCGAGCAACGGCTCCAGCGGCTTTTCCAGCACGCGACGGCCGCCGGAGAACCAGTAGAAATAGTGGCAGAATCCGCTCACGCCGTAGCGCCCGGCGAGCTCGCCCTGGCGCTTGAGGACGTCGGGGTTCGACAGGTCATAGAAGCCGAGATCGGCGGGCAGGTGCGGCTGATAGTGGCCGCGATAGTTCGGCAAGGCCCGGGTGACGTTGGTCCACTCGGTGAAGCCCGTGCCCCACCAGCGGTCGTTCTCCGGGATCGCGTGGAACTGGGGCAGGTGGAAGGCGATGGTCCGCACCGCGTTCAACGCGTCCAGGCGCTCGCCCCACCGCTCGACGAAGGCCTGCTGATTGCGGGTGGCCAGGCGGTGCTTGTAGCCGGTGTCGATGGAATTGGCGGTGACGCTGAGGTGGTGGACGATCTGGGCCGTGGGCTCATAGATCACCCGCAGGCCGGCCTCGCGCAGTCGGAAGCAGAGATCGGCGTCCTCGCAATAGGCCGGGGCGAAGGCCTCATCGAACCCATTCAGTTCGGCGAACACCTTGCGTCGGACCATCAGGCAGGCGCCCGAGGCGTAGTCGACCTCGCGCCGCACGTTCCAGCGCGCCAGATCCGGATCCTCGAACAGGCCGATCATCTCGGCGGTCCCGTCCACCCCGATCCGCGCTCCGGCCTCCTGCAGCCGGCCGTCGGGGAACAGCATCTTGGGCGCCGTGGCGCCGACGTTCTTCTCCTCGGCGAACGGCGCGAGCAGGGCGTCCAGCCAGCCGGGCCGGACCTGGACGTCGTTGTTCAGGAACACCAGGAACTCGCCCTTGGCCGCTTGCGCGGCCTTGTTGCAGGTGCGGATGAAACCAAGGTTCTCGGTGTTGGTGATCAGCTTCAGGCCGACGATCTTGCCCAGCACGGCGCTAGTCGCGTCGCTGGAGGCGTCGTCGATAACGATGACTTCCGCGCGCCCCAAGCCGCCGCCCGCCGCCAGGGCCTTCAGGCACTCCAGGGTGAAGGTGAGGTTGTTGAAGGCCGGGATGATGATGGAGACCTTGGGCCGGGCGACAGGCTGGAAGGCCAGTTCGCTCGCGGCCTGATCCAAGTCGCGCGCGCTCACGACGATGAGCTTCGGCTTGGCGGCCTTCACCTTGGCGATGGCGTGTTCCTTCAGCCGTCGCCGCTCCAGGGTCATGTCGCGATAGGCCTGGATGTCGTAGGCGCCGGCGTCGCGCATCCGGCCCGAACTGCGGAGCTGTTCGAACAGGCCGTCATCGCCCAGGGACCGGCGTCCGATCGCGCCAGGCTGGGGTTTCGGCGAGCGCGAGAGCGCCCAATGCAGCAGGCCGGCCAACGGCGTCTCGGCGGCCTCGGGATGCTCGATGAGATAGGCCGCTTCGTCGAAGTCGGCGGCCGGTGAGACACCCTCGAAGGCGCCCTCCATCAGGTAGTGGATCACGGGATGCTGGTCCGACGGCGCCGCCGGGTTTTGTTCCAGGTAGAAGGCCACGTCGAAATGGGACGACGGGTTGCGTCGTTGATCGGCGCCGTAGTCGAGGAAGTGCGACAGGGCGTTGGAGCCCAGCGGCGCGGCGTCGCGATAGCGCTCGGCGTACCAGACCGCCTCGAACAGCGGGTGAGGGCTGCGGCCCTCGACGGCGCCGCTGGTCACATAGTGCAGCAGGGGCGCGATGCCCCGGTCGGCCACGTCGGGGTTCTGGGTCAGGTACCAGTCTCCGGCGAACAGCGGGTGAGGATCGTAGCCGCGTCGCCAGCCCTCGCGCAGATAGTGGGCGAGGGGGTTCTCGCCGGAGTCCGCCACCTCTTCGGCCTGGCCCACATAGTGGCGCAGGTCGAACAGGGGATGGGGATCGAAGCCTTCCATCGCCCCGCGATGGACGAAGTGCTGCAGGGCGGTGAGGCCCGTCGCGGCGATCTTCACCGCGTGCCGGCCCCGATAATCCTTCAGGTCGAACAGCGGGTGGGGATCGCGGCCTTCGTGATCGCCCGCCACGAGGTAGTGGGCCAACGGCGCCCAGCGACTGCCCACAAGATCGGGGTTCCGCTCCATGTACCAGGTCTGGTCGAACAGGGCCTTGGGGTAGGCGGTGGAATCCGGCCCGGCGCGGACGTAGTCGACCAACCCCTTCACGGGCCCGCCCTCGCGCCCGAGGTTGTGGTCCAGCCGCACGTCCCAGAGGCCCGAGCGTGCGATCAGCGCCGCGCGGCCGGGCCATTTGGCCCGGGCCAGCATCAAGTCGAACTTCTGCTCGGTCGGACCTTTTTCGGCGACGCCGACCCGACGGGCCGCGGCCTTGTGGAACCGGTTCCAGCGATCCTCGGCCACCACCATCCGCGCCTTGTGCAGGGCGCGCCGCTTGGCCAGCAGAGCGTCCGCGGCGGCGGGGTCGGGCTTCGGGTTTGTCGGTCGTTTTGCCAAGGGACGGGCTCTAGCGCCCGGCGATCATGGTGTCGACCATAGCTTCGACGCCCGCGCGCTCGCGACGCAGCCTGGCGAGTTCGGCGACCGCTTCCGAGAGCTCGCGCTGCTCGGCCGCCCGACGGTTGCGCTCCTGGGCCAGGTCGGCGCGAGCCAGGTCCAGGGCCTGGGTGACGGGCGAGACAAACGCGCCCATCTCCGTCTTCATCCGCGCGATCTGATCAGCCGCTTCATCAAGGACGGCGGGATCGGTCGGCTCGTCGCGCGCGCGGGCCTCGAACCAGGCATGCACCCGCGCCGCCACGGTCCCGACCACCGGGACCGAAACCAGGTCGCCGCGCGCCGCATTGTGACGCAGATCCGAAGTCAGGAAGCCGTCGATCAGGCCCGCGGCGTGGTCGCTCAGCCGCGGCAGGGACGCGCCATGGGCGGCTTCGATGCGTCCAACCTCCGCGCGCCAGTCGGCCAGCAGGCTGTCATAGCCGACAAAGGCGCGGGGCATGTCGCGGGAATAGAGCTCCGCCGCCAGCATGTAGGTGATCCAGAGCAACACCGATTTCTCGACCGGGAAGCCGTCGCGGCGGGCCAGCGATCCGGCCACCGCCAGGGGGTGACGGACAGGGATGACCGCGCGGGCGGGCATCTTGCGGGCTTTCAGCGCGCTCAGCCAGAGCGGCGCCAGGACCGACACCCGAGGATCTTTCAGCAGCGGGAACCAGGCCTGGCCGAACTCGGCGTCGTAGAGTTCAAGCGCGCGGGTCGCCCACTCGGTCTCCTGAGCCTTGGGCAGGGCTTGGTAGGGGAAGGTGAAGGGGTCGTCCCAGGCGCCGCCGCCGGCGCGCAGGCGCGCATCGTTGAATACAGCGAT
Organism: Phenylobacterium sp.; assembly: GCF_031412415.1. Classification (GTDB taxonomy): domain Bacteria; phylum Pseudomonadota; class Alphaproteobacteria; order Caulobacterales; family Caulobacteraceae; genus Phenylobacterium. The sequence continues at coordinate 1,559 of NZ_JANOCX010000009.1, read as the reverse complement.
CTTCCAAGGTTCGAAGTAGCCCTTGGCGTTGTGTTCGTCGCCGGGCATCACATTCTGCGGGAGCTCGGCCCCCGCCAGGGCGAGGAGTTGAGTCGCCGCCGAGGTGCCGGAGCGGTGCATCCCCAGCACCAGATAGGCCGCCCGGTCCGACTTGTTCTTTCCGGCCCTTGCCGTCGCCATGATGTCCCGGGTCCGCGGTTCGTCTTCGTCCCGCTGTATGGCCGCTCGCCCCAGCCTGCAAGTGCGGGCGCGGTTGATCGGCCCGACCAACTGTTGCACAGGTGGCCGACTTCGCCGGGGACTCTCTGCGCATGGCCGCCGCGGCCCATTCCGATACGACGTTCAGACTGCTGTCGCTGGGTCTCGACGCCGACTTCTACCGCGGCGCCCACGCGGACCTGGCCGGCGTGGAGCTGGAGCCCGCGGCCGACTACGGGCTGGGCGGCTGGCGGCAGGGTCGCGATCCCGCGCCGTGGTTTTCCACCGACGGCTATCTGGCGCTGCATCCCGACGTGGCGGCGTCCGGCGGCAATCCCTTCATCCACTATCTCAGCCAAGGCCTGCGCGAAGGTCGCGAGATCGCCCGGTCGCAGCGTGCCGACGCCTGGCTGAGCGCGCGCCTCCGGTCGCCTGATCGCGCGCCGCCCGAGCCGCTGGGTCCGCAGCAGTTCGCCCTCGCGGCGCGGGAGTTCGACGCCGCCTTCTACCTGGGACAAAACCCCGACGTCGCCGCGTCTGGCGGCGATCCCCTGGAGCACTTCCTCTTCGTGGGGTGGCGGGAAGGACGCGATCCCAACGCCGCCTTCTCCGTGCGCGACTATCTGGAGCTCAACGCCGACGTGGCCGCAGCTGGGATTCAGCCGTTCCTGCACTATCTCGGCCATGGCCGAGCCGAGGGGCGGCTGGCCAAGCGAAATCTCGGATTCCGCCACGACATCATCAGTAGGCTGCTGCCGCTTCAGCAGCGACTGGAGGACTACGAGTACTGGGCGCGCCAGATCGCCCCAGACGAGGCCGCAACGCTGAGCGCCGGCCTGGCCCAGACCCGCACCGGCCTGGCGGACCTGCACATCACCTTCGGGCACGACAACTACGCCGCCACCGTCGGGGGTCTGCAGCTCTGCATTCAGCGCGAGGCCGCCGACATCGCCACGCTCGGCCGCGACCATCTCCACGTCTATCCGGCGCACGGCTGGCCCTTGGTCCGCACCGGCGAGGCGGAGTTTCCGGTGGGGGTGATGCTGAACGGCGCGCCCCTGGGCTTCTTCCCCCAGGCGGTGGTGATCGCCGAGTTGAAAGCCGCCCTTTCCAAGGTGAAGGCCGGGCTTCGGAGCTTCGCCATCCACAGCATGCTGGGTCATTCCGCCCGCGATGTCGTCGACCTGGTCCGGATCGCCGGCCTGAACGCGGGCTACTTCTGGATCCACGACTTCACCGCCCTGTGCGCCGGCGTCCACCTGTTGCGCAACGACGTGGAGGACTGCGGCGCGCCGCCACCGGGTAGCCCCGCATGCGGCGTCTGTGTCTACGGCCCGGGCCGGGCCTTGCACATCTCCGAA
>NZ_JANOCX010000008.1:0-2095 GCF_031412415.1 Phenylobacterium sp. | reverse complement strand
CCGGAAACCGGCGAGAGCGTCTGCGGGCCCTCGGGACCGATCAGCTCACGTGGTGACGGCTTGATCGCCAGGCCCGCGCCCACCCCGGCCAGGGCGAACACGGCCACGCCGATCGCGGCCGAGGCGTCGATGCGGGGGCTCTGGCGGGTCATCGCTGGTAACAAGCGCCCAACGACCGGCTCGGTTCAAGCCCGTTCGCGTCCCGGGCGGGTCCGTCTCGTAAAAGCCTAGGCTTCCGCCCGCGCCCGCGCCGTCGCCCGCTCGATGAGATCGCACAAGGCGCCGATCAGCGGCTTTGGCAGGTTGTGGCCCATGGCGGGCAGGACATGCAGTTCCGAGCCGGGAATGGTCGCGTGGGTGTCCTCGCCGCCGGTCGGTGGGACCAGCGGATCGTCGGCGCCGTGAATGATCACGGTCGGGGCGGTGATCTTGGCGATGGTCGCCCGGCGATCGCCGCTGGCGACGACGGCCGCCATCTGGCGGGCGAACCCGACCGGATAGAAGCTGCGCTCGAAGTCGGACTTGAGGTTGGCGCGCAGCTCGGCCTCGTCGGCCTGGAAGTTGGGCCCGTTCATGATCCGCGCGCCGCTGACGCCGTGATCGAGGAAGCCTTCCAGGTCCTCCAGCGGGCTCGGCCCTCGCTGGGTCAACCGCTCCATGGCCTCGGGCTTGGCCGGGGGCAGGGCGGGGTTGCCGGTGGTCGACATGATCGAGGTCAGCGACAGCACGCGGTCGGGATACTCGGCGGCCAGGTTCTGGGCGATCATCCCGCCCATGGAGGCGCCGACGATGTGCGCCCGCTCGATACCCAGGGCGTCCATCAGACCCACGCCGTCGGCGGCCATGTCGGAGACGAAATAGGCGACCGACGGCTTCTGGCCCGACATCAGGGCCTTGTAGACCTCGGTCATGTCCGGGGCGCCGGCCTCGTCGAACTTGTGCGACAGCCCGACGTCGCGGTTGTCGTACTGGACGACCCGGTAGCCGCGCTTCGCCAGCTCAGCCACGAATTCCGCGGGCCAACGAGTCATCTGGGCGCCCAGGCCCATGATCAGCAGCAGCGCCTCGCCGGTCTCCGGACCGTGGGCTTCATAGTGCAGCGGAATGCCGTTGGCGGTGATCTGGGGCATGAATTTCCCGTGGGTTGGTTGCGCAATGAGACTTCACCTTGGAGGTCTTCTGCGTAGGGCGCACGAAGAAAATCGTCAGCCCTTCTCCACGAACGAGTCGATGACCTTCTTCTCGCCGGCCTTCTCGAAGGTCACCGTCAGCTTGTTGCCGTCGACGCTCTTTACTTCGCCGTAGCCGAACTTGAGGTGGAAGACCCGGTCGCCGCGCTTGTAGGCGCTGGCCGCCGAGGCGTCGGAGACGGCGACCAGGCGGCCCTGGCCCTCGATCACTGCGCCGCGCCCGGGGTGGCTGCCGTGGTAGTTGCGTTCCTGGGCGCGTTTCCAGCCGGGTGAGGAATAGCCGGCCCCGAAGCCGGGGGTTTCGTCCCAGCGGCTGCCGTGCTGCTGCATGCCCGGGCCGCCGCCGTAATAGCCGGTCTCGGAGGTGGCCTCGACATTGGCCAGGGGCAGTTCGTCGACGAAGCGCGAGGGGAGCTGGCTGGTCCAGCGGCCATAGACCTGGCGATTGGCGGCGAAGGAGATGCGGGCTTCCTCGCGGGCTCGGGTGATGCCGACATAGGCCAGGCGGCGTTCCTCCTCGAGGCCCTTCTCGCCCTTCTCGTCCATGCTGCGCTGGGACGGGAAGACGCCTTCCTCCCAGCCCGGCAGGAAGACCAAGGGGAACTCCAAGCCCTTGGCGGAGTGCAGGGTCATGATCTGCACCGCGTCGGCCTGAGGCCCCTTGTCCAGGTCCATGACCAGGGAGACGTGCTCCAGATAGTCCTGAAGGGTCTCGAAGGACCCCATGGACTGGACCAGCTCCTTCAGGTTCTCGAGCCGCGTCTGGGCGGTGGGCGTCTTGTCCAGGCGAAGGGCGTCGGTGTAGCCGCTCTCCTCCAGCACCTGCTCCATCACGCGAGGATGCGGCGCCTCGCCCGCCTGGACGCGCCAGCGGTCGACGTCGCGCAGGAAATTGGCCAGCGCCG
>NZ_JANOCX010000007.1:0-10414 GCF_031412415.1 Phenylobacterium sp. | reverse complement strand
CACGGTCTTGCAGGCGACCAGCTCGGCCTTGGCCCCCCGCATCAGGCCGGCGAACTGGTATTCGCTCAGCGTGTCCGGCACCGGGGTAACGGCGGCCAGGATGGTGCCGGGATCGGCGCCGATCACCGCGCAGGCGGGCAGGGCGTCAGGCTTGCCCGCGGCTTTCCAGCGGCGGTGGTGCTGGGCGCCGCCGCGATGTGCCAGCCAGCGCATGATCGTCTTGTCCTTGCCGATCACCTGCATCCGGTAGATGCCCAGGTTGTAGTCGTCCTCGCGCTCGTCCGACGGACCCTTGGTGACCACCAGCGGCCAGGTGATCAGCGGCGCGGGCTCCCCCGGCCAGCAGGTCTGGATCGGCAGCTTGGTGAGGTCGATCTGGTCGCCCGTCCAGACCACCTCCTGCACCGGCGCCTTCTTCACGGTGGCGGGGCGCATGGACATGACCGTCTTGGCCAGCGGCAGCATGTCCCAGGCGTCCTTCAGGCCGCGCGGCGGCTCGGGCGCGCGCAGGAAGGCCAGAAGCTCGCCTACCTCGCGCAGGTCGGCGGCCGTGGTCCGCTCGCGGCCGTCCAGGGTGACGCCCATGGCCACCCGCTTCACCGTGCCGAACAGGTTGATCAGGCAGGGCATGGACGAGCGTTCGCCGTCGGCGCGGATGACGTTCTCGAAGATCACCGCCGGGCCGCCCTTGGCCAGCAGGCGGCGATGGATCTCGGTCATCTCGAGCACGGACGACACGGGCTCGCTCACCCGCACCAGCTCGCCGGCCGCCTCCAGCTTGGCGATGAACTCCCGCAAGGACCGATAGGCCATGACGTCTCCTCAGTTCGCGGCGGAAGCTAGGGCGCGGGCGGGCTGGTGTCACGTCCGGCGCTCCCGTAAAATCGCGGGATCATGAAGCGCATCGATCTCGACGACTTGCCGCCCAAGCTCGCCCAGCTCCTGGCGAGCGTCGAGGAAGGCGAGGAACTGCTGCTCGTCCAGAATGGCGGCGTGGCCGGCCGGCTCACCGGCGGCGCGCCGATCGCCCAGACCCCGCCCGATCCGGAAGAGCCCACTCACGAGCGCGCTGCCGAGGTGTTCGAGAACTTTCGGGCGTCGATCGAGGACGAGTTCTAACCTAGTCTTCGCGATCCTTGCGGCCGGCCTTGTCACGCTTCGCGCGGCTCTTGGTCGATCCGAGATCGATCTCCTCGAACCCCCTGATCGCCTCCGAGCCCTCGCCCGCCCGGACGTCGGCGTCGCGCACGGCGTCGCCGAAGTCGAGGTTGGTCAGTCTCTCGACCTCGGTGACCGTGGTCAGGAAGTCGTCGACCTTGTCGAGTTCGCCAGGCGCCTGGAACGCCTCGGCTTCGTTGAGGCCGCCGATGGCCTCCGAGCCCAGAGCCTCCGGCCAGACCTCGATCACCTTGGTCTGGTCGGCGATCATGGCGATCGACCTCAACGCGCCGTTCTCGACCCAGACCGTGACCTTGAAGAACTTGCCGGGCACCTTGATGCTGCGGAAAGTCCGGTCCTTGGCGTCGTCGAAGATCGGTCCGGTGAAGCTGGTGACGCGCTGCTTCTCGGCGACCGCGTTGCGCAGCACGTAGTTCTCCACCGCCCGCCACAGCTTGCCGCCGCCGGTACCGGCGATCTGGGACGAGGCGGTTCCCTGGTTGAAGAAGCCGACCTGCGGCGAGCAGTTGGTCCAGTGGAAGCTGTCGGCCTCCGCGCTCAGCGCCTGGTCGTCGGTTCCCCACGCTGGATCCAGGCGGCGAACCAGATGGCCCCGCTGGAACATGCGCGCGATCCGCCGGGGATCATTGCCTCTCGGGAAGCCGGGGACCTTTTGCGATCCGTAGGTCTCCGGGCCGGCGACGTCGCCCTTGTCCAGCCGCGGATCGTCGTACCAGGTCTCGGTCGCCTCGGCGCCCTCCGGCTGGGCCATGCTCTCGAGGCCGGCGGAGTCCGGCCGCAGCGGCGTGACGGTCTTGGTGTCGCGGTCGACGCTCTTGGCGCTGGCGCCGTCGATGTTGCAGGCCGTGTAGAAGGCGAGCTTGCGTGCGCGGTTCATGACGACGCTGAAGTGGTGATACTTCAGGACGAAGGGATCGTCCCCAGGCCCCGCGAGCTTGTTCCTCGCCGCGACCGCCTGCTGGGCCGAGGTCAGCTTCGGCAGCTCGACCACGAACCCATCCAGGAACTTCCGCTTATAGCCGCCTCGATCGCTGTAGGTCTTGCTGGGCGCGTTCTCGGCCGGACCAGGCGGCGGTTCGGCCGCACCGCCGTTGGCGGGGGGGCTGGGAGGGGGTGGCGGGGCGCCGCCGCCGCGCTCCAGGCCGGGCAGGCGGACGGAGACCTCCAACGGAATGGTCCAGGTGACTCGACCGTCGGCCTCCAGGCGTGCGCCGCCTCGCACGGCGCCCCCGACGCCGGACGCAGGCGTACTGGACTCCGACTCCGGTTCGCCGACCGCCAGGGCCGCCACGACCCGCGCGCGCATGTTCGGGGGCATGGCGGCGAGCTTGCCGCGAAGGCTCTTCACAACCGAGCTGATCCGCACGCCCTCGTTGACCTCGATCGACAGCTCCTGACCGGCCTCGTCCACGCGCCCGATCCAGGGGCCGCCCCAATGGTGCAGGGCGATCACGCGCCACTCGCTGTTGAACACCGGTGAACCCGACGAGCCCGGCTCGGTGTCGGCCACGTAGTGCAGGGCGTCGGCGACGCGCGCCACGAGGCGGTTTTCCCGCAGGACCACCTCCTTGAACCGGCCTTGCGGATGCTGGACCACGTTGGCGAACTCGCCGAGCATGTGCTTGTCGGAAGCGTCTGACAGCGCCGACCACCCGAAGTCTTCCAGCCGGGCGTCGCCCGAGATGCGTCCGCCCACCGCCACGAGCGTGTAGTCCAGCCCATCGATCGGATCGCTCACGAACACCGAGGTGTCGATGGCGAAGCGGGTCACGCTGCGCGGCCGGCCGGAGAGGTCGAGTTCATAGTCGAATTCGAGACAGAACCGCGGCGCGGCCATCGGGTCCGTCAGGACGTGGCAATTGGTCAGGAACAGACCTTCGCCGACCAAGAAGCCCGAGCCCTGGGCTTGGCCGTTCAGGAACGCCACCCGACCGACCGATCGGGCGGCGCGCGCGCCCCGGGCCAGGAAGGCGACATTGACGAAGTCCGTGGTGTCGCCCCAGACCTTCTCAGGCCGCGCGATCAGGCCGGATGGGCCGAGCCGCTCCAGCGCCGCCCTGGCGCGTCCTGGCGCCTCGGACGCGTTCTCGATGTTCTGCGCGACCATCTCCGCCTCGCGGCCGGTCAGGCCGGATTTCGCCTGCAGCCGGGTACGTAGGCGACTGGGATCTGTCTCCGCGGCGTATGGATTTCCCGCCGCGACGTTCTGCAGGGAGTTGAGGATTTCGGGCATGGCCGCCTCGATCCTCGAACGCGCAATCTGCTCAAGCTCAGAGTTCATCTCGCGATCCTCCAGGGGACCGCATCATCTCATTCAAGGTTGTGGGACGAGTCAACGCAACTTCTGTGACAAGAATCCGTCATTCGAGAGCGGTCTTCTCGGCGTCCGCCGCCTTCACCGCCTTCTTCGGCGCGATCTTGCGCCATCGCCGGTCGAGGAAGTTGCGGAACGACCCCGCATGCAGGTTCTCGATCCTCGCCAGCACGCTGGGAAAGTCCTTGTAGTGCGGCGTGATGTGGAAGGTCTGCGGCTCGGCCTCCATCAGCATCTCGCGTTCGTCATGGCTGACATCCAGCAGGACCACGCTCTGGTCCTCGGCGCGCAGGCGCGTGAAGAACTTGCCATGGATCTTGAAAGAGGGCTGGCCATAGGAGGAGCCCTCTTCCGCGCCGGGGAAGGACAGGGCGATCTCGCGCACGTCGTCTGGGGTCATGGTGAGCCTACTTGGTCGGTGAGCCGAGCTTGCGCCCCAGGGCCGAGGCGTCAATCAGGATCGCCATGCGCTTGGCTCGGGTGGGCTCGGTCTTGGCGCTGACCACTCTGTGGATCGCGACCTTGCGATACCACGGCGGGAAGGCCTCGAAATTGGCCCAGGCCATCGCATTGGCCTTGAACCGCTCGAGCTCCTCCGCACCAAATGCCTGGTCGCCCTTCTCGTAGGAGTACTGGTGGGTGCGATGCTTGCCCACGTCGTAGGCGACCTGGCCCGCGGGGTTGATCCGGCCCTCCGCCTTCAGCTCCGCGAAGCGCTTGATGTTGACCTGGCTCCAGATTCCGCCCGGCTTCCGGGGCGTGAAGCGGATGCGGTAGTTCTCCGCGTCGATGGAATGGCGCACGCCGTCGATCCAGCCGAAGGACAAGGCTTCGTCCACCGACTCCGGCCAGGTGATCGATTTCAGGCCGCTGCCCTTCTTGCGAAAGCCGACCGATAGCTCGCCCGCCGTCGCGTGGTGTTCAACCAGCCAGGCGCGGAACGCTTCCGGGGTCTCGAAGAAGGTCGGGCCGCTCATCAGTAGGCGAGCGCCACGCCGTCCTTGCGCATCTCGGTCGCCGCGGCGTAGCGGCCAGGCCATCGCTCGATCGCCTGATAGCCGCCATAGCCGCCCCGGTCGGGCGCCATCTTCCAGCCGATCCTAGCCAGGGCCTCGCGCGTGGCCGTGGGGACGCCGGTCTCCAGGTTTAGCACCCCGATCCCCTGCTGCGCCTCGCCGGTAGGTTCGCTCGACCCGCCGTGATGCCACCGGGGACTGTCGCCCGCCTCCTGCACGCCCAGGCCGAAGTCGACCATGTTGGAGATGATCTGCGCCTGGCCCTGGGGCTGCATGTCGCCACCCATGACGCCGAACGACAGCCAGGGCCTGCCGTCCTTGGTAGCGAAGCCGGGGATAATGGTCTGGAACGGCCGCTTGCCGGGCGCGAAGATATTGGCGTGGCCGTCCTCGAGGGCGAAAAGTTCGCCGCGGTTCTGGAACATGAAACCCAGGCCGTCGGGCATCAGCCCCGACCCCATCCCGCGATAGTTCGACTGGATGATCGAGACCATCATCCCGTCCTTGTCGGCGGTGGTGAAATAGGTGGTGTCGCCCTGGCTGGGCGCCTGTCCGGGGTGAACCGGAGTCAGGATGCGGTCGGGGCGGATCAGGGCGGCGCGCTCGCGGGCATAGGCTTTCGACAGCAGCCATTCCGTAGGCGTCTTGTGGAAGTCGGGATCGGCGTAGAACTTGGCGCGATCCTCGAAGGCCAGGCGCTTGGCCTCGATGCCGTGGTGCAGGGCCGCGGCCGACTGGAACCCCATCGCCTTGATGTCGAAGGTGTCCATGATCGCCAGCATCTGCAGCGTGGCGAGGCCCTGGCTATTGGGCGATAGGCCCCAGACGTCGACGCCCTTGTAGTTGACGCTGTGCGGCGGATCCCACCGGGCATGGTGCGCGGCCAGGTCGGCCTTGGTCATCCAACCGCCGATGCGCTTGAAATAGGCCTCGATGGCGGCCGCCGTCTCGCCGCCGTAGAATCCTTCACGGCCATTGGCGGCGATGCGGCGATAGGTTCGAGCCAAGTCCGGGTTTCGGAACACCTCGCCCTCCCGCGGGGCCTTGCCGCCGGCCGCCCAGGTCTTCTTGAAGTTCTCGACCTCTTCGATCCCCGAAGCCGGCCGGCTGAAGTTGGTCAGCGAACGGTCGAGATAGAAGGCGACGTTCTGGGTGACCGCGTGACCCTGCTCGGCGTGGGCGATGGCCGGGCCGAACAGGTCCTTCCAGGCCAGTTTCCCGTAGCGCTGATGCAGGGTCCACCAGGCGTCGACGGCGCCGGGCACGCTGACCGAGATCGCGCCATGGGATGGGATCAGGCCGTTCTTGGCGCGGCCGCGCACGGTTTCAAGGCTAAGGCCCCGGGGGCTGCGGCCTGAGCCGTTCAGGCCCTCGACCTTGCCGGTCTTGGGATCCCACAGCATGACGAAGCAGTCGCCGCCGATGCCGCAGGCGATGGGCTCGACGAGGCCCAGCACCGCATTGGCCGCGATAGCCGCGTCCACCGCCGAGCCCCCGGACTTGAGGATCTCGATGGCCGCCAGGCTGGCGAGCGGGTGGGCGGTGGCCGCCGCGCCGTGGACACCCCAGGCGGCGCTGCGCGAGGCGAAAGTGGCGCCGTCCACGCGGTCGCCGCCATGCACGTCGGGGCGGTCGCGATTGGGGTTCTCGGACCTCGCCTGGGCCAGCGCCGAGGTGGCGAACGCGGCGGCGGGAAGGGCGGCCAGGAAGGTGCGGCGGCGCATGGCGGCTCCGAAGGCAAAAGCTCAACAGCCCGCACTATAGGGGCGCCTTTCGCCCTCGCACGCCCGAAGTTGGGCTAAGCCTTGCGCGGAACTGGCGACCCCTCGGCCTGGCTTGTCTCGGCCGCCCCGGTCGGCAGGTCGCTGAGGATCATGGCGTAGGGGACCATCTGCCCGTCGCGCTCGGCATAGCCGCACACCAGCTTGTGGTCGGGGTTCACCCGGCCCAGGTCGACGTCCTCGTGCGGGAAAACCACGATGCGCCGGTCGTCGATGCAGACCACCAGCTCGTAGCCCTCCAGCGCCCGCTGAGACATGGCCTTGATGCGCCGGTAGTAGGGTTCGCGCGTCCAGGCGCCCGGCTGGGAGGGATCGACGATGACGTTGAGCCGCTTGCCGTCCTTCTCGGTGTACATCAGGAACTTGGCGCGGTCCGGCCGCCACGCGTCGTCCAGCTTCTCGCTGTCCAGCCACAGGCACATGAAGCCGCGACAGGCTGGCGGCCGGTCGGCGTAGATCCCACATCCGGCGCCGCGCTTGAAGTTGCCGCACCAGACGCCGGCGGCCTTGTCCAGCGCCTGGATGGCCAGCAGCTTGCAGCACATCCCGCACTCGCCGCAGCTCTTGTCCGTCATGCTCGCCCAATCCGTTCGTCCGGCGTCGGACGATAGCGCAGGCGCGTGACGGTTCGGCGACGGGCTCGACGCGCGCCGCGGCGTTCGTGCAAGATCGCGGCATGACCGACAGGATCATCGAGATTCCCGAGCCGGTGCGCCTGCGCGCCGAGGCGGCGGGCGCGACGGGCCTGGCCTGGCTCGCCGGGCTGGGCGATCTGGTGGCGGGGCTGGAGCGGGATTGGGGGCTGACGGTCGGCCAGACCCTGCACGGGGGCACCGGTGGCTATGTAGCCCAGGCGGTGACCGCGAACGACGAGCCGGTGGTCCTGAAGCTGGGCATGCCGGGGGAGGAGGTGGGCGGCGAGATCGAGACGCTAAGGCTCGCCCAGGGGCGAGGCTATGTCCGCCTGCTGCGCCACGACGCGGCCCGCGCGGCGATGCTGCAGGAGCGGTTGGGGTCTCTGCTGAGCAGCCTGGACCTGTCGGTCGACGACCAGATGGCCGCCATCTGCCGGACGCTCAAGACGGCGTGGACGCCCATGGCGCAGGGCGAAGGCCTGATGACCGGGGCCGAGAAGGCGCGCTGGCTGGGCGCTTTCATCGTCGAGACCTGGGAGGCCCTGGACCGCCCCTGCTCCGAGCGCGCCATCGCTCAGGGCGTCGTCTTCGCGCAGTCGCGCCAAGACGCGTTCGACCCGGCGCTATGCGTGCTGGTCCACGGCGACGCGCACAGCCAGAACACCCTGCGGGTTCCGGGAACAGACGCGTTCAAGTTCGTCGACCCGGATGGTCTGATCGCCGAGCCAGCCTGCGACCTGGCCGTCCCCATGCGCGAGTGGAGCGCCGAGATGCTGTCCGGCGATCCGCTGGCGCTCGGCCTCGCCCGCTGCGCCCGGCTCAGCGCCCTGACCGGTGTCGAGGCCCGGGCCATCTGGGAGTGGGGCGTCCTAGAGCGACTGTCGACCGGTCTGCTGGCCACCAAGCTGACCTACCAGCCCGACGGTCGGGAGATGCTGGCCGTGGCCGACGCCTGGGCGCTGGGCGCGCCGAACTAGCTGGACGGCTTTAGGGATAGGAAGGCCAGGGCGTCGTCTATGGGGATGAAGAAGTTGACGCCGCGCATGACGCCCTTCTGCTCAATCCCGGAAACGGCCACGCCCACCACCGCGCCTTTCTGATCCAGCAATGGCCCGCCGCTGTTGCCCGGGTTCACCAGCACGTCGCTCTGGATGAAGTTATAGCCTTCAAGAATGCGGTTGGCCGAGACCACGCCCTGGCTGAGGCTGCCTTGCAGTCGGCGATCCAGGGGCGTTCCGATGGCGAAGACGGTCTCGCCTGCCTCAACGCCGTCGCGGCGAAGGTCCAGCGGCCGGCGGCCTCGCGCATCGGTTTTCACCAGCGCGATGTCGCGGCCCACATCGGATCGCACCACCTCGCCGACGGTCTCCACCCCATCCGCCCACTTCACTTTCAGAAACCTTGCGCCGCCCACCACGTGGCGATTGGTGAGCAGGTGGCCGTCCCGAGACACCAGGAAACCGCTGCCCATGCCGTCGCCGGCGAACAGCGCGACCACCGATCCGGAGGCCTCCGACAATGGACGCGCCGGTCCGACCTGCGCCATGGGTAGGGCGATCGACGGGGCGGCCGTCGGGCCGCGCATCGCCAGCGGCGACGGACCCGCGCTCAGCACAACGGTTCGGAAGCTTTCCGACGCCGCCAGGGCGCGAACATTGCCGGCCACGACCGCCTGCAGCATGGCGTCGACGATCTGGGTGCGTGGGTCCTTGAACTCGAGCCGCACGGTCGTGGGAATCTTGGCGAGGACCTTAGATTCCACGGGCGAATAGATCTGCCATTCGACCGACATCTGCACGCTGCCCACCGCCGGAACGTCCGCCAGTTCCAGCTTGCGGTCGCGCGATGTGAAGCCACCGCAGGCAAACAGCGAGACGTCGGTGATCAGCAACCCGACCTGCAGGTCGGCGCCATTGTCCTCGTCATCCTTGAAGAGGTTGCTGGGATCGCCAGCCACCTTGAAGCCTAGTCCGGCCAACTCGTCGCGAAACAGACGCTCGACGACAGGATCCATCTTGAATCCGTCCTGCGCCGCGTCCCAACCGACTTCGTTGTCGATCGGGCAGTTCCGGCCCCAAAGAATCATCGCCCATGGCTGGCCGTGCTTCATGGTGTCGCCGACCCGCGCCAGGGTGAGGCTACGCGGCTTTGCGCCGAGCGGCAGAGGATCGGCCCTCACCTCGGGCGGCGCGATTTCGCCCAGCACCGACAAGGTTGACTGCGCCTGCGCCGCCGAAGCCCAAAGAACTAACGCCGCGCCTAGAACGCCCACGCTTCTCAACATCGCCGTCCCCGACAGCTGCAATTCTGAAGCTCATTCAACCTGAAGGCGACTAACTCTCGGTAAACACTGCCAGCTCATTGCCGCTAGGGTCGCGAAAATGGAAGCGACGGCCGCCTGGGAAGCTGAAGATCGGCTTCACGACCAACCCGCCCGCGGCGACCACCCGGGCCTCCATGGCTTCCAGATCGTGGGCGAACAGGACAACAAGCGGCGCGGAGGGGACCTCCCCGGCATCCCCCTGAAAACCGCCGTCGAGGCCGCTCTCTTCGAAGGCCGCATAGCTCGGACCGTAGTCGGTGAACCGCCAGCCGAACGCCTGGGAATAGAACGCCTTGGTCGCGGGCAGATCGCCGCCGGGCATCTCCACATAGTCGATCTTGCCGTCTTCGCGCATGACGCTCTCCAGTATGCGTTCCTTATTTGTTCCAACCTAGAGTGTCAGGCCGGCAAAGTCCAGACGGCGGTTTTTTTCACCTCCCGGTCCTCCAGCTCGCGCGTGGTTTCGACCTGGTATTCGGCCAGCTTCTCCAGCCCGACCTTGGGAAAATAGCTGCGGCCGGGATCGCCGATCAACACGCGGACACCGCGCACGTGGGCGGCGGCCAGCCAGTCCATGACCTTCTCCGCCAGCGGTTTTTCATAACAGATGTCGCCCGCCAGGATCACGTCGGTCGCAGGCGCCGGCGCGTCCAGCAGGTCAGTGTCGGTGAAGGCCACGGTGACGCTGTTGGCCTTGGCGTTAAGCGACAGCGCCGCCTCGCAGAAGCTGTCGATGTCGGCGGCCAGCACCTCGTAGGCGCCGGCCTTCATGGCGGCGATGGCCACGATCCCCGAGCCCGAGGCGAAGTCGATAACCCGCTTGCCGGCGACCTCTTCAGGGTGATCGAGGATGTAGCGCGACAGGGCCTGGCCCCCGGCCCAGGCGAAGGCCCAGAACGGAGGGGGTAGGCCGATCTCGGCCAGGGCTTCCTCGGTCATCTTCCAGATCGGGGTGATCTCGTCGGCCAGGTGCAGGGTGAGCTCCGGCGTGTGCGGAGGCTGCTGCAGCCGGGTGTTGGCGAGGATGAAGGCCTGGCGGCCCTCCAGGGAGGGATCGATCATCCCGCCATCTAGCATGGCGCGAGATCGATCCTTAGGCCGGCTTGCTCGATGCCAGGCTCAACACCTTCAGATAGCCGCCGGGCTCCACCAGCATGCGCCGGGTC
>NZ_JANOCX010000006.1:0-7654 GCF_031412415.1 Phenylobacterium sp. | reverse complement strand
ATGCCGGTCCAGCCGCCGGTGGAGGACAGGGAGGGGCCGCCGTCCTTCAGCCACTTGCCGTACTTCACCTGCTGAAGTTTGCCGTCCAGCATGCCGATGGCGCCCTCGTGGACGATCTGGTTCTTGCCCAGGTCGGCCGGGACGCCCTGACGCTGAACGGACGCGTAGGGGGCCAGCGTGACGGGGCCGTCGCCCAGATTGGCCACGGTGTCGGTCACCGTGAACATGAAGCGCTCATCCACCTCGATCTTGCGGGTGAAGGTCAGGCCCGCGCCGTTGGAGGTGCGCAGGGTCAGCGGCGCGCCGGGCGCGAGAGTCGAACCCTCGACCACCTGCCAGACGGTGTCGGCAGTGGGCAGGCCGGGAAGGTTGGCGCCGGTCCAGCCGAACTCGGCGAAGAAGGCGTAGCGCGCGCCCTCGGGGCGCAGCAGCTCAACCGGCGGCGAGCTCTTCTCGACGCTGACGCGGTAGTCCTTCAGGAACAGGTCGTCGATCCGCGCGCCGCGCAGGGAAATCGAGCCCGACAGGGCGGGGCTGTCGATCGGCGCCCTGGCGCTCGCCGCCGCGGCCTCCTGGCGCGAGACCACGACCGTCCCCGGCGCGGCGCTGGGCAGGGCGCCCGGCTTGGCCGCGACCTCGGCCACCTGCACCGCCGCAGCCTTCTGGCGCATCACTTCGGCGTTGCGGCGCTTGGACGCCGGATCGAGCACGAAGATCTGGTAGACGATCAAAATGATGACCGCGCTGACCACGAAGATGATCGTGTTGCGGTTGTTGTTGTCTTGCATAAGGACGCGCGCTCAGGCGGAAGGGGAGGGGGCGCGCGTATCAGCGCGGGACGGGACGTCGCTCTCGGCCGCGAGGCTTATCAGCGCGCTTTTCACATCGTCAAGCAAACGCAGCCACGGACGGGTGGGCGCACCGCCGCGGGCGATCAGAACATAGTCGTGGCCGGGCTTGGCGAGCTGCGGCAAAAGCGCTCGCGCCGCCTCGCGCAGGCGCCGTTTGGCGCGGTTGCGGATGACGGCATTGCCCACCTTGCGGGTGGCGGTGAAACCGACGCGGATGAGGGTTGTCTGGTCGGCCCGGTCGCGGGCCTGCAGCACGACAGCGCCGCGGGCGCAGGAGGGCGCACGGGCGGCGGCGAGGAAGTCGGCGCGCTTTTTCAGACGTTCGATGGGTGGCGCGGCGCCGGGCATGCCGACACCCTATCCTAAAGACCGATGTCTTAGGCGGTCAGGCGCTTGCGGCCCTTGGCGCGGCGGCGAGCCACGATCTTGGCGCCGTTCTTCGTGGCCATCCGCGAACGGAAACCGTGACGGCGAGCGCGCACCAGTCGGGACGGTTGGAAAGTCCGCTTCACGTGAATAGCTCCGGGGTCGAAAACGAGGGGCGGTGCATAAGGGCCAAAGGCAGGCCTGTCAACCACTTTGGGCCGCCCCTCGCGCCCACGCCTAACCCTCCCAGCGCTTGAAAAGGACGCTGGCGTTGACCCCGCCGAAGCCGAAGCCGTTGGAGAGGACATAGTCGAGTTCGGCCTTGCGGGCCGTGAGCGCCACCAGGTCCAGGCCCTCGGCGGCCTCGTCGGGGTTTTCCAGGTTCAGGGTGGGCGGGATGATCCCGTCGCGGAGGGCCTGGACGGCGAACACCGCCTCCAGTCCGCCCGCCGCGCCCAGCAGGTGACCCGTGGCCGACTTGGTGGAGCTGATCGCCGGACCTTTGCCCGTCCCGAACACCGCCTTCACCGCCGCCAGCTCACCCTTGTCGCCGACAGGGGTCGAGGTGGCGTGGGCGTTGAGGTGGCCGACGGCTGAGGGTTCCACCCCGGCCTGCTTCAAGGCGATGCGCATGGCCCGCGCCGCCCCGTCGCCGTCCTCGGGCCCTGCGGTCAGGTGGAAGGCGTCGGCGCTGGTGCCGTAGCCGACCAGCTCGACGATGGGCTTGGCGCCGCGCGCCAGCGCATGCTCCAGCTCCTCGATCACGAGGATGCCCGCGCCCTCGCCCATGACGAAGCCGTCGCGGGCCTGGTCGAAGGGCCGCGAGGCCTTTTCCGGCGTGTCGTTGAAGGCCGAGCCCAACGCGCGGGCGGCGGCGAAGGAGCCCAGGCTGACCCGGTCGATGGTGGCCTCGGCCCCGCCACAGACGGCGATGTCGGCCTCGCCGGCGCGGATCATCCGGGCAGCGTCGCCAATGGCCTGGACCCCGGCGGCGCAGGCGGTGACGGGCGCGCCCAGAGGGCCCTTGAACCCGTGGCGGATCGAGACCCAGCCCGAGGCGAGGTTGGCCAGGAACGAGGGCACGGTGAAGGGCGACAGCCGTCGCACGCCGCGCTCGTCGGTGATCCGCACCGCCTCGGCGATGGCGGGGAAGCCGCCGATGCCCGTGGCGATCACCGTGGCGGTGGCCTCCTTGTCGGCGTCGGTCTGCGGCGCCCAGCCGGCTTGGGCGATCGCCTCGTCGGAGGCGGCCAGGGCGAACTGGATGAACCGGTCCATCTTCTTCTGGTCTTTCCCCGGAACCGCGGCGTCCAGGTCGAAGCCGCCTTCGGGATCGGCGACCTTGTCCTTGACCTGCCCGGCCACCTGGGCCGGGACGTCCGCGGCGAGATCGACGGGAATCCGCGACAGTCCGGACTGGCCGGCGATCAGGCGGCTCCAGGCGATCTCGGCGCCGGTCCCGAGGGGGGAGACGACACCTAGTCCGGTCACGACGATTCTACGCATCAAACTACCTCTCAAGTTTCGCCATTGTCTGAGCGGCCTGTTCCAGGTCGGCCAGTGCGGCATGGGTTTGGGCGGCGCTTCCGGTGAGCGCGCGCGCCAGGTCGGCCTGGGCGTCGACCCACAGGGGCGCCCCGGCGGTGATCAGGTCGAGACCCGATTGCGTGATCGCGAACCGCCGACCCTTGCGCCCGCGTCCGCCCTCGCTCTGGATCAGGCCGCGCTGCTCCAGCAGGCGCAGGTTACGCAGCAGGGCCGAGGATTCGACGTCCACGTAGTCCGACATGGTGGCGATCGAGCGGTCCTCGCCCTGGGCGATGACGCCCAGCAGGATGAACTGCGTGATTTGCAGATTGAGCGGCCGAAGGCGCAGATTGAACGCCCGCGTCACCGCGCGCGCGGCGCGGCGGCTGCGATGGCCGAAGCAGAGCCGGCCCATCTCGATCATGGACAGCGTCATCATCCTGTAGATACAGCTATTCTTGATCTGTATCTACAGGATAAATAGCTCAACCTGCGCGGAGTCGAGCCAGGGCTGCTGGAAAGCGCCGTGACAACGGGGCTTCGACCGGACCAAGCGCGACGCTGTAGTCGCCGGACTTCTCCGGACGCAGCTCGGTCACCCGGGCGAGGTTGACCAGCCAGGAGCGGTGGGTCCGCACGAAGCCCCTCGAGGCGAGCTCGACCTCGATGGCGGCGAGCGATGAGCGCATCAGCGGCTTGCGGCCATCGGCCAGGACGAACTCCACATAGTTGCCGGCCGAGGAGACGGCCAGGATGTCGGCGACCGCCACGCGGGTCACCTTGGCGCCGTCGCGGATGTCGAAGGTGGCCGGGGGCTCCGAGGCCTCAGCCGGCTGACCGTAGAGCCGGGTCAGGCCCCAGAACGCGGCGACGCCGATCGCGTAGCCAAAGGCGTCCTTGCGCAGCTCGTAGACGAAACGACCCACGAGGTCATAGGCGTACGGCATTCCGAGCAGGTCGAAGGTCGCCATGCGCAGGAAATAGAAGCCGACCACATGAAACGCCGAGAAGGCCAGCAGGCCCAGCGCATGCACGACGAGGACGCGCCAACGCGGCCGGCCGTCGATCGGCGCGATGCGATAGGCCAGCGCGGCGATCCAGATCGAGGCGACCGCGGTGATCGCGCTCGTGGCTTGCGACACCGCCGGATAGAGCCATGGCACCTCCGGCTTGTCTTGGATGGCGGTGAACATGTTGATCAGGTTGAGCGTGAAGATGCCGGCGGCGAACAGCGGCAGGGCGCGCCAGAAGACTCGATCCATCCCCGATTGTTCGCCGTTCGTCACGGGCGGCCTCCGTTTGTCACCGGCTCGGCGCCTGACGCCCCACGGGCCTTTTCGCCGCCGCGCCGCGCCGCAAGGGTTCGGACATCGATCTTCCACATAGGGTGACGCCGTGACCTCGTCCGTCTCTTCAGACCGCCGTCCCGACCTCGATTGGATTCGCGTCGGCGCGTTCTTCCTTCTGATTCTCTACCACGTGGGCATGTTCTACGTGCCTTGGGGCTGGCACGTGAAGTCACCGCAACCGGTGGAATGGCTGCAGCCGGTCATGTGGCTGACCAATCCCTGGCGGTTGACCTTGTTGTTCCTGGTGTCGGGCGCGGCGACGCGGTTCATGGCCGACAAGATGAGCGCCGGCGGTCTGGCCAAGGCCCGAACCGCCCGCCTGCTGCCGCCCATCCTGCTGGCGGTGTTCGTGATCGTGCCGCCGCAGAGCTACTACGAGATCGTCGAGAAGCTGGCCTATGCCGGGTCGTTCGCCGAGTTCTACGGCAAGTACGTCACCGCCAGCGGTCACTGGAGGCCCGACGGCGAGCCGCTGATCACGCCGACCTACAACCACATGTGGTTCGTGGTTTACCTGTTCGTCTACAGCCTGATCCTGGCCGCTGGGCTCAGGTGGGGCCGTGGTTTGGTCGCGCCGATGCAGCGGGGCGTCGAGCGGGTGCTGGACGGCTGGGGCCTGCTGGTCTGGCCGGCGGTGGTCTTCATCGTCCTGCGGGCCACCCTGTTCCCCATGTTCGAGATCACCCAGGCCCTGATCGACGACTGGTACAATCACGCGGTCTCGTTCGGCGTCTTCCTGCTGGGCTTCCTGATCGCCAAGTCCGAGACGCTGAAGGCGCGCTTCATCGCCCTGCGCTGGCCCGCCCTGGTTCTCGCCGCGGCGAGCTACGCGACCTATGCTTGGCTGGGCATGACCTTGCCCGAAAGCGACGGGGTGAGCCCGGGGGAGGTGGTCGCCCAGACCGCCTTCGCGCTGGACCAGTGGTTCGCCATCGCCGCCGTTCTGGGCTTCGGCGCCAAGCACCTGACGCGTGGCGGGCCGATCCTGGCCTATCTGACGCTGGGCGTATTCCCGTTCTACATCATCCATCAGACCTTCATCGTCGTGGCCGGCCACTACCTGGCCAAGCTCGGCCTGAACCAAGCGCTGGAAGCGACGATCCTCATCGCCGGGACCTTCGCCGCCTGCTTCGCGACCTATGAGATGGTGCGGCGGGTGAATGTCCTGCGGCCTCTGTTCGGTCTGAAGGGGAGCGCCCCGACCAAGGCGCAGGCGGCCGCCGACGCCGCTCCGGCCGAGGGCAGGGCGCGCTGAGCTCCGGGCCATTGCGAAAGCTTCACCCCGGCGGACATTGCGCGAAGGCGCGGGTGGGGCCAATTATCGCCCTTCCGCCGGTCCTGGTCGGCGTCCATTGGGGAGCTCCACCCTTGTCCAAACTCAGCAATCGCTTCGCGCGCCTGGCGCTTCTTGTCCTGGCGCCCGTCCTGATCGCCGGCTGCGGGATCAACACCATCCCCACCAAGGACGAACGCGCCAAGGCCCAGTGGGCCGAGGTGCAGAACCAGTACCAGCGCCGCAGCGACCTGATCCCCAACCTTGTGGAGACCGTGAAGGGCTACGCCGCGCAGGAGAAGTCAGTGCTGGTGGAGGTGACGGAGGCCCGCGCCTCGGCCACCCAGGTCAAGGTCGACGCCTCGACCATCACCGATCCGGCGGCCTTCGAGGCCTACGCCGCCGCCCAGGACAAGCTGTCGGGCGTGCTGGGCCGGCTGATGATGATCCAGGAGAACTATCCGGACCTGAAGTCGAACCAGAACTTCATGGCCCTGCAGAGCCAGCTCGAGGGCACGGAGAACCGCATCACCATCGCGCGGCGCGACTACAACGAGGCGGTGCGTGACTACAACACCGAGGTCCGCACATTCCCCGGCGCCCTGTGGGCGGGCACCGTCCATCGCTGGGCCAAGCCGATGGAGACCTTCAAGGCCAGTCCCGCGGCCCAGACCGCGCCCAGCGTCAGCTTCGGGACCAACGCCGCTCCGGCCGCGCCGGCGGCTGCGCCGGCCCAATGAACCGTCTCAAGGGACCGCGGGCGTTCCTCGCGGTCCTGGGCGCGCTAGCGCTGCTGTTCGTCACGGCGGGTGGGGCGCTCGCCGCGCCCAAATTTCCGCCGCTGAACGGCCGGATCGTCGACGGCGCGAACCTGCTGTCGAGCGACGCTGAGCGGGACCTGACCGCCGAGCTGGCCGAACTGGAAACCAAGACCGGCCGCCAGCTGGTGGTGGCCACGGTTCCGGACCTGCAGGGCTACGAGATCGAGGACTACGGCTACCAGCTCCTGCGCACCTGGGGCGTGGGCGACAAGGACCGCGACGACGGGGCGATCCTGATCGTGGCGCCCTCCGCGCGGAAGGTGCGCATCGAGGTCGGCTACGGCCTGGAGCCAGTGCTGACCGACGCGCTCTCCAGCCTGATCATCCAGCAGCGGATCCTGCCGGCGTTCAAGAGCGGCAAGATGGAGGAAGGCGTGGTCGACGGGACCCGCGCCATCATCAAGCAGCTCTCCCTGCCCGACGACGAGGCCAAGGCCGCGGCGGCGGCGCCGGTCAAGCAACAGGCCAGCGGCGGCTCGGCCGGGCCGCCGCTGATCTTCATCCTGTTCATCCTGTTCTGGGTGCTGGGCGGGATTTTCGGCCTGTTTGGGCGTCGCAAGCGGCGGGGCGGGCTATGGTGGCTGCTGCCGCTGATCCTATCCAACAGCGGCCGCGGCGGCGGCGGAGGTTGGAGCGGCGGCGGCGGTGGCTGGAGCTCCGGCGGCGGAGGGTTCTCCGGTGGCGGCGGTTCGGGCGGCGGCGGCGGCGCGTCGGGGAGTTGGTGAGATGCTGAGCGAAACCGACCGGGCCCGCGTCGAGGGCGCTATCCGCCAGGCCGAGGTCCGCACCTCCGGCGAGATCTATTGCGTCGTGGCCCAGGAGAGCTCCGACTATCTGGAGGTCCCCTTGGCCTGGGCGGCTATAGCCGCGCTGGCGGCGCCGGCGGTGCTGCTGGCGGCGGGCATCCATGTCACCGCGCCGGCGTTGGGCGAGGGATGGACGGCGGCCCAGATGGCGGACCTCGCCGAGACCGCCGCGCGCGCCGCGCTGACCGGGGCCATCCTGCTGCAGGGCGTGCTGTTCGTCGCCGTGGCCATACTCGTGGCCCTGCCGCCCGTCCGTCGGCTGCTGACGCCCAAGGCCTTGAAACGCCATCGGGTCCGCAGGCGCGCGCACGAGCAGTTCCTGGCCAAGAGCCTGCAATCGACCCGAGAGCGGACCGGCGTGCTGATCTATGTCTCCATCGACGAGCATATGGCCGAGCTGATCGCCGATGAAGGCATCGCCGCCAAGGTGGACGGCCAGGTCTGGGCGGCGGCCATGGCGAGGCTGATGGAGGGCTTCAAGACCGATCGTCCGGCCGAGGGCTTCGAGGCAGCCATCGGCCTCTGCGTCGATATCCTGGCCGAGCACTTCCCGGCGAGGGGGGGCGACAATCCCAACGAGCTGCCGGACAATGTGGTGCTGCTGCCCTAGCCTTCGCGCCGCAGTTCGGCCTGGAGCATGCGGTCTCGCAGCGAGTCGAAG
>NZ_JANOCX010000005.1:0-12636 GCF_031412415.1 Phenylobacterium sp. | reverse complement strand
TGCGGCGCTCCGGACGCAGGTTGATGTCCAGATAGCCCTTCTCCGCCGTGCCCTTGATGGTGGCGTTCATGTCCAGCTCTTCGGCGGCGCCATCGCGGACCCATTTGCGCAGGCGGCGTAGCGCCACCTTGATGTTGCGGGTGCCCAGCTCGACGGAGTCGTCGAGGTTCTTGTACTCGCGCTTGTCCCAGACCTTGACCGCCTTGCCGTGGCGGCCCTTCTCCTGGCCGATGCGCACGCCCTCGGGATGGTAGCCGTTGGCGCCGAATGGCGAGCTGCCGTCGCCCTTCTGGCCGTTCTGCCCCTTGCCTTCGCCGTCCCCGTCGCCCTCTTCGCGCTGCTTTCGCATCTGTTCGGCCAGGGCTTCCATCAGCTTGTCGAAGCCGCCCATGGCCTCGATCTGCGCCTTTTCCTCGTCGGTGAGGAACTGGTCGGACAGGCGCTTCAGCCATTCGGCCGGGATGTCCATGGCCCCGATCCCGTCGACCTTCTCCAGCCCCTTGAACACGTGGCTGAACACCTGGTCGAACTTGTCGAGATTCTTCTCGTCCTTCACCAGGGCCGAGCGCGACAGATAGTAGAACTCGTCGACGTTCCGCCCGATGGCCACCTTATCGAGCGCCTCCATCAGCATGAGGTACTCTTTGAGCGTGACCGGGACCTTGGCCTCGCGAAGCTCGGTGAAGAAACGCATGAACATGGGCAGGCTTCCCAAATAGGGGGACGAACAGTCGTTTGACTTCGGAAGATGGAGGCCCGGGGCGGCGATGTCCAGCACGCCTTGCGCGTGGCGGGGCGGCGCGACAAGCTGGCCGGCGTCATGGCCCAACTCCCCCGCGCGATCCTCTTCGACCTGGACGACACGATCCTGGCCGCGGGCCAGCGGCCACTGGTGCTTCTGCAGGTGGCCGGCGAGTTCGCCGGGGACATGGCGCCGGTTCGGCCCGAGGATCTCGCCGATCGTCTGGAAATCGCCCTCGTGGCGTTCTGGTCCGATCCGGTCCGGCACAAGTCGGCGCGATTCGGCATCACCCAGGCGCGGCGGCAGGTGATCGCCGAGGCTTTCGCCGCCATGGGCGAGGCCAGCCTGACGCCGGACTTGGCCGATCGCTTCGCCGCGCGGTTCACCGCCTGCCGAGATGAGATGACGGACTTCTTCCCTGGCGCCCGCGCGGCGCTGGAGGCCGTGAAGGCGCGCGGCGTGCTGATGGCGCTGGTGACCAACGGCGCGGCCGACACGCAGCGGGCCAAGATCGAGCGCTTCGACCTCGCGGGTCTGTTCGACCACATCCAGATCGAGGGCGAGCATGGCTTTGGAAAGCCCGAGACCCAGGCCTATCTTCACGCCATGAGCGTGCTCGGCGTCCAGGCCCATGAGACCTGGATGATCGGCGACCATCTGGAATGGGAGGTCGCCGCGCCCCAGCGGCTGGGGATCTACGCCGTCTGGCACGACGGGTTCGGCGTGGGACTGCCGGCCGACAGCCCGGTGCGGCCCGACCGGATCATCCGCTCGCTGAGCGAACTGCTACCCGGCGCCTAGGCGGGGATCTCGCGCAGCTTGCGCCAGACGGTCATGCGCGAGACGCCGAGGCGCCGGGCGATCTCC
The DNA here is from genome assembly GCF_031412415.1 of Phenylobacterium sp. Lineage (GTDB taxonomy): Bacteria > Pseudomonadota > Alphaproteobacteria > Caulobacterales > Caulobacteraceae > Phenylobacterium. The sequence continues at coordinate 11,027 of NZ_JANOCX010000005.1, read as the reverse complement.
ACAGGTCCGACGCCGGCCGCCTGAAGGGCGCGGATGTCGTCGGCCGGCGCGCCGCGGCGGCGCCGATCGATCCACGGTGGTTCGTCGGAGGCCACCGCCTGAAACGCCGCGCTACGCGCCCGACCGCCCTCGCCCTCGGAGGAGATGCTGGACTCCACCACGTATAGCGAGGCCGAACGCGCCTCGAGCCGGCTCAGGACGTCGAGCAAACCCCGGCTTGAAGGGGCCAGATGGCTGAGCCGGGTGACGACCAGTTGGTCGCCCGCGCCAATGAAGTCGAGAATCGACGTCAGCACCGCGGAGTCGTCGGCCATCGGGCCCGCGGGCTCCTCGGCCCGGACCACATGGCATCCCAGATCTTTCAAGACCGCCGTGTCGTCCGACGACCGCGTGTCGCGCAGCCGCACATACCCAATTCTCAACATCCCACCGTCGCCCGTGTCAGCTCTGCGATGCACAATCAGCCTTGCGATGATTGAGCCGGAGCGTCGCAAAACCCGCCCATGGCGTCAAAGACAGCAATGTTAAATCGCAGCAATATTTCTTCGATAATCCGGGTTTGGTGAGAAAATCTGGCAAGTCTGAGGCGTCAAGGCCTCGCGGGAGGGTCAGCCTTGCGCGGGGCGGCGTAGGATGAACTCGCGATCCGTGGTCGAACCGACCTGGAAGCCGTACTCGCCGGCGCGCACGAACCCATGGCGCTCGTATAGCCGCTGGGCGCCGTGGTTCTCCGACCAAACCCCGATCCACAGGTCTCGCGGGCCGTCGCGCAGCAGCCAGTCCATGGTCGCGGCGAACAGCCGACGGCCGACGCCGCCGTTCTGGGCCACTTTCCGCAGGTAGATCCGCTTCAACTCCCCGCAATCCGGCGTTACCTCCGGGTGGGGAAGGCCACAGGGTCCGGCCAGGGCGTAGCCGATCGTGACGCCCTCGGCTTCCACCAACCAGGTCGCCTTGGCCGGATCGGCGAGGTCGGCCTTGGTCCGCTCCAGGCTGTAGGCCTGCGCCAGGAAGGCGGCCAGGTCGTCGGCGGAGTAGAGATGGGCGAAGGTCTCGCGGAAGGTCGTCGCCCCGAGGGTTGCGACAATCTCGGCCTCGTCGGGACGGGCGCGGCGGATTATGGGTTCCTGCATGCTCGCTACGATCCCCCGGGCAAGGATGAGTCGCCAATGACCCTCGGCCTCTACACCCATCTCGACATGCTCGACCACCGTCCGGGCGAGGGCCACTACGAGCGGCCCGAGCGGTTGAGCGCGGTGCTGGGCGCCTTGGACGACGCCTCCGACCTCAAGCTCGACCGCCGTCACGCGCCGCTGGTCGACGCCGCCGACCTCGCCCGGGTTCACCTGCCCGACTATGTGGACGCCATCATCAACTCCGCGCCGACGAGCGGCCGGCTGATGCTGGACGGCGACACCTTCATGTCGCCGGGCAGTCTCGTGGCCGCTCAGCGAGCGGCGGGCGCGGTGGCCAGCGCGGTCCGCGACGTGGCAGCCGGCAGGCTCGATCGCGCCTTCTGCGCCGTGCGACCCCCGGGGCATCATGCCGAGCCCCACATGCCCATGGGGTTCTGCATCTTCTCCAACGTCGCCATCGCCGCGCGCGCGGCCCAGGCCGCTGGGCTCAGGCGTGTGGCGGTGGTGGACTTCGACGTCCACCACGGCAATGGCACTCAGGCCGCGCTCGGCGGGGTGGACGACACATTCTTCGTCTCGGTGCAGCAGTGGCCGATGTGGCCGGGCACCGGCCATCCCTCCGAATCGGTTCCCGGCAACATCCGAAACGCCGTGGTCCCGCCCGGTGCGGCCCGGGAGGCGTGGCGCAAGGAGTTCGAGGCCCTGATGATCCATGTGGACGCTTTCGCGCCCGATCTGATTCTGATCTCGGCCGGCTTCGACGCCCACGCCCGCGACCCGATCGGCGATTCGACCCAGAACCTTGAGGCCGAGGACTTCGATTGGGCCACGCGCGCCATCGTATCGGTGGCCAACGCCCATGCGAAAGGCCGGGTTGTGTCCTCGCTCGAGGGCGGTTACGACCTTGAAGCTCTGGGTCGCTCGGCGCTTGCGCATGTTCGGGCCCTGTCGTTGGGGTGAAGGGCGCCGCCGGTTCGCGCATTGCGCGGGCGCAGGCTTTCAGATGACATGGCCGACGCTTTGACCGCCGACCTGCAGACCACGCCCGCGCGACGCCCCGGCGCCATCACCCTGGCCCGCCATGGGGAGCCCGCCCTGTCGCGGGACGTTAAGCTCACCGCGAAGGGCTATCGCGAGTTCTGGGCCAAGTACGAGGAAATGGGCCTGCTGCCGGGCCAGACGCCGCCAGCGGCCCTGATGAGCGAGATCGCCACCGCCGGCGCGGTGATCTCCTCGGTGCGCATCCGCTCCATCGAAAGCGCCCTCGCCCTCTGCGACGGCCGCGCGTTCGTCCAGGACCCGACGTTCATCGAGGCGCCGCTGCCGCCGCCCAACTGGCCGAGCTTCATCAAGCTCGCGCCGTCGACCTGGGGGTTCATCGCCCGGTTCTGGTGGTGGTTCTTCGACCACCATGCGGGGCAGGAGAGCCGCGGGCAGGCCGAGACCCGCGCGGACGCCGCTACCGATCTGATCGAAGGCCTCGCCGTCGATGGGACCGATGTGGTTGTGGTGGCCCACGGCTTCTTTAACTTCATGATCGGCCGCGCCCTGCGCCGCAGGGGCTGGAAGATGACCGCCAATCAGGGTTGGAAGTACTGGTCGACGAGGCGCTACGAGCGCGTCTGAGATCATCGCCGTTGCGGGGTCTCTCCGCCCTTACTAGGTTGCGGGGCTTTTCAAGGAATCCGGAATGGCCGAAGCCGCCGACATCGATGGTCTGTCGTTCGAACAGGCGCTGGCCGAGTTGGAGCGCATCGTCGGCCAACTGGAATCCGGCCAGGCGCCCCTCGAGGAATCCGTGAAGCTCTATGAGCGAGGCGCGGCCCTGAAGGCCCATTGCGAGAAGCGCCTGGAGGCCGCGCGCCTGCAGGTCGAGAAGATCGTTGTGGGCGCCGGGGGACAGGCGAGCGTCGAACCGGCCGAGTTCAACTAGATGTCCCTTGCCCAACGCGTGGCGGAGGCGGCCGATCTCGTCACCGTGGCGCTAGATGAGCTATTGCCGCGCGCCGAGGGGCCTGAATCGCGGCTCACCGAGGCCATGCGCTACGCCGCACTCGGACCGGGCAAGCGCCTGCGCACCTATTTCGCGATCGAGACCGGCAAGATGTTCGATCTCGACGACCGCCCGGTGCTGCGCGCCGCCTGCGCGCTGGAATGCATCCAGGCCTACAGCCTGATCCACGACGACTTGCCGGCCATGGACGACGATGACATGCGCCGGGGCCGGCCGACGGTCCACAAGGCCTATGACGAGGCCACCGCCATCCTGGCCGGCGACGCCCTGCAGACGATGGCCTTTGAGATCCTGGCCCATCCCGACACTCACAAGGACGGCAATGTCCGCGCCGAGATGGTGCTGAAGCTGGCCCAGGCGGCCGGCGCGCGGGGCATGTGCGGCGGTCAGATGATCGACATGCTGGGGGTCCGTGACGACCTGGGCGCCGTGGCCCGCATGCAGCGGCTGAAGACCGGCGCCCTGATCGCCGTGGCCTTCGAACTGCCGCTGACCGTGGCGCACGCGGGCGAAAGCGAGCGCCATGCCTTGATGGGGTTCGCCCAGGACCTGGGCCTGGCCTACCAGATCGTCGACGATCTGCTGGACGCCGAGGGCGAGAGCGCGACCCTGGGCAAGAAGGCGGGCAAGGACGCCGCCATGGGCAAGGCCAACTACGTCACCCTGCTGGGCGCGGCGGCCGCGCGCGAACGGCTCAGCCTTCTGTCCGAACAGACGAAAGCGCACCTCGACCCCTTCGGCCCCCGGGCGGAATTCCTGCGGGCCAGTGTCGATTTCGTGTTAGAGCGCCGGAACTGATTTCATTGCAGCGTCTCTCTTAAAACATGCCGCCAGTCACGCCTCTGCTCGACAAGGTTTCGTTCCCCAAGGACACCCGAGGGTTCAACGCGGCCGAGCTGCGGCAGCTCGCCGATGAGCTGCGCGCCGAGATGATCGACGCGGTTTCCCAGACCGGCGGCCACTTTGGCGCGGGCCTGGGCGTGGTCGAGCTGACCGTCGCCCTGCACCATGTCTATGAGACGCCCGAAGACATCCTGATCTGGGATGTCGGCCACCAGGCCTATCCGCACAAGATCCTCACGGGCCGTCGCGACCGCATCCGCACCCTGCGCCAGGGTGGCGGGTTGTCGGGCTTCACCCGCCGCAGCGAGAGCGAGTACGACCCGTTCGGCGCGGCGCACGCGGCGACCTCGATCTCCGCGGGCCTGGGCTTCGCCGCCGCCCGCGACGCAGCGGGAAAGTCCAACCGCGTCGTGGCCGTCATCGGCGACGGCTCGATGAGCGCGGGCATGGCCTATGAGGCCATGAACAACGCGGCCGAGACTACCGGCCAGCTCACCGTCATTCTCAACGACAACGACATGTCCATCGCCCCGCCGGTCGGCGGGATGAGCGCCTACCTCGCCCGAGTGGTTTCCGGCGGCGGCTACCAGTCCCTGCGAAATCTCGGCAAATCGGTGGCCAAGGTGTTCCCCAAGCCGCTGCAGGAAGCCGCGCGCAAGGCCGAGGAATACGCCCGCGGCATGGTCACCGGCGGCACCCTGTTCGAGGAACTGGGCTTCTACTATGTCGGCCCCATCGACGGACACGACCTGGACGCCCTGGTGCCTATCCTCAAGAACGTCCGTGAAATCAAGGACAAACCGGTCCTTGTCCACGTGGTGACGCAAAAGGGCAAGGGCTACGCGCCGGCCGAGAGCGCGGCCGACAAGCTGCACGCCGTGGTCAAGTTCGACGTCGTCACCGGCCAGCAGGCCAAGCCGACGCCGGTCGCGCCGCACTATACCAAGGTCTTCGCCCAGGAATTGATCAAGCAGGCCGAACGCGACGACAAGATCGTCGCGATCACCGCGGCCATGGACTCGGGCACGGGCCTCGACCTGTTCGCCAAGCGCTTCCCTGACCGCACCTTCGATGTCGGCATCGCAGAGCAGCATGCGGTGACCTTCGCCGCGGGTCTGGCCGCCGACGGCATGAAGCCGTTCTGCGCCATCTACTCGACCTTCCTGCAGCGCGGCTACGACCAGGTCGTCCACGACGTGGCGATCCAGCGCCTGCCGGTGCGTTTCGCCATGGACCGGGCGGGCCTGGTGGGCGCCGACGGCGCGACCCACGCCGGCTCCTTCGACATCGGCTTCATGGGCGCGCTTCCGGGCATGATCCTGATGGCCGCCGCCGACGAGGTCGAGTTGGCCCGCATGGTCGCCACCGCCGCGGCCATCGACGACCGGCCGAGCGCCTTCCGTTATCCGCGCGGCGAGGGCCTGGGCCTCGCCCTGCCCGAGATCGCCGAGCCGCTGGAGATCGGCAAGGGCCGCATCGTCCGCGAAGGTACGGCCGTCGCCATCATCTCCTTCGGAACTCGCCTGGCCGAGAGCCTCAAGGCCGCAGACCTGCTGGCCGCGCGGGGCCTGTCCGCCACGGTGTGCGACGCCCGGTTCGCCAAACCGCTCGACATCGACCTCATCCTGCGGCTGGCCCGCGAGCACGAGGCGCTGATCACGGTCGAGGAGGGCGCCATGGGCGGCTTCGGCGGCTTCGTGCTGCAGGCCCTGGCCGAGCACGGCGCGCTTGATCGCGGCCTCAAGGTCCGCACCCTGAACTTGCCCGACATCTTCCAGGAACACGACAAGCCTGAAGCCATGTACGCCGAGGCCGGCCTGGACGCCGAGGGCATCGCGCGCGGCGCCATGGCGGCCTTGGGCGTCGACAACGTCTCGGCCGCGGGGCGGCGGGCCTAGCGCCGACCTATTTACAGGCCCCGAAGAACTTGCGGACCGCGCCCTTGGGGGCCGGCGGCAGGGCCAGGGTCTCGCCAAGAGCCGTAACGCCGATCACACCGGTCTTCCTGAACGCAGCCACGACGGGCGCACGGGTGGAGAATTCGGTGGCCGCGATCGCGCCGCCTGCCCCAGGGTTGGGCTCGGCCAGGCCGCGCAAGGTCGCCGAGGCCGGTGCGGAGGCCAGGGTGACGCTCAAGGGGATGCGCGCGGTCAGCGCCTTGTCCAGTTTGATCAGCACCTGCACCTGGCCCGATTTCGGGACGCAGCGGAAGGCGGCCACCTGATCGCTCATCTGCGGCGTGGCGTAGCGCAGCCAGGCGTCGCCGCCCTTGGGCGTTTCGACGGTCCAGACGCGGGTGTCCTGAGCCTGGGCCGCTGTGGCGAGGAGGGTGGCGATAGCGATCGTCGCGAGCTTCATCTCGTGAAGCTAGCACTCGATCCTAGGCGCCATCTAGGCGGCGCGGCAGGTGGCGAGGAAGCTGCGCACAACCTTCCGATCGTCGGCGGTGACCGGCAGTCTTGCGCTTGCGCCATTGCCCCCGACGGAGAGATCGCCGGTCCGGGCGAAGTTCGCCAGGGTCGGGTCGCTGGCTTTGGTCTGAGCCTCGATCAAGGATTCGCCTTCAGCCATGGCCGGCACGACCTGGCCGGGTAGGCGCGTGGAGTTGGAATTGGACTTGAGTTCGATGGCGCGGGCCGGCGCGTTGTCGGGCGCGGCGACGGTGACCATCACCTCGCCCGAGCGGGCCTGGCAGGTCATCATGAGCAGCAGGTTGTCACTCTCCGGCTGTCCGAAGGCCAGCTTGGCGCCCTCGCCCTCGGCGTGGTTCAGCGACCAGGCCATGCCCAGCGCGGCGGGTCCGCCCTGCGGAGCGCAGGCGCCGAGTAGGCAGAAAAGTCCCAGTCCTATGATCGTGTGGCGACGCATGACGACGCTCCCTTTGGAAAGAGAACGCCCCGCGAGGCTGAAACGATCCGGATCGGCCTAGAAGGGGGTGAACCGCTCCACCAGCGACTGGCCGGCCGGCGTCTTCTGGACGCGGCTTATGTCGCCACGGCCGCCGTAGCTGATCCTGGCCTCGGCGATCTGGGTGTGGCGCACGGTGTTGGCCGAGGAGATGTCCTCGGGGCGGACGATCCCAGCCACGGTGAGCTGGCGCAGTTCGGCGTTGGTCCGGACCTCCTGGTTGCCCTGGATCACCATGTTGCCGTTGGGCAGGACATTGGTCACCACCGCGGCGATGGTCAGCGAGATCTTCTCGGAGCGGGTGACCGCCCCCGAGCCCTGGTTGTTGGTCGTGGAGTTGGTGTTGATGGCGTTGGCGGGGTCGAAGCCGCCCGGCAGGAACTTGCCCAGGCTGGTCTCTAGGCCAAAGAAGTTGTCGACGCCGGCGCTGACGCCCGAGGTCCGCGAGCTGTTGCTGGCGTTCGAGGTCTGGGCGGAGTCGTTGATATCGATCTGCACCGTCAGGATGTCGCCCACCCGGTTGGCGCGCTGGTCGATGAAGAAGGCGCGGGCTCCAGTGCGCCACAGGGAATTGGCCGATGCCGCCTGGGGCATGGGTTCGCGGGCCGAGACGAAGGTCGGCTGCTCGCGGGCGACCAGGGACGACGGATAGCCGACCGGGGTGAGATCGGGACCCTTCACGGCTTCCGTCACGGTCGAGCAGGCGGCCAGCGGGGCCAGGGCGAGGACGGCGAGTATGGCGAGGCGCATGGGATGACTTCTCACTAGCGAAGCGCGAACTGGGTGCGGCGGACGGTGCGGAGCTGATCGGCGGCCGGGCCCACGAGCGCCTGGCCGGGACCGCTGGCCACGGCTTGGATCAGCTTTTTGGAGCTGGTGTTCTGGACGCTCAGGGCTTCCCCCTGGCTGGCGGCGGTCATGGCCTTGCCCTGCAGGGCAAGCGAGATGCCGTCGTTTTCGTAGAGCACGGTGATCAGTTCGCCGGCCTTGATCACCTGAGGGGCGGAAACGTCGCGAGCGGAGACCGCCGCCCCGGCCCGCAGCGGGCGTTTGGCGGCCAGGCCAATGATGGTCTCGGCGTCACTGGGGGCATCGGCCGGGGAGGCGGCGGCCTTGCCCCAGACCAGATCCTGCGCCTGGACGATCTCGCCGACCGAGAGGCTGCGGGCGTAGGTCAGCACCTCGACATTGCCGCGCGTGGCGGTGACGCCGGCCGAGCCGCCGCGCACCACGATGCGACGGATGCCTTCGGCGTTCGCCCAGGCCAGGCCATTGCGCCGCGCCAGGCCCTGCACGGCTCCTGCGTCCAGCACGGTGGAGGCGCCGGGCTTGGCTGCGACCTGAACCTTGCCGGCCGCGCCCGCGCCCTCGAACAGGTCGGAGAGGGTCACCATGCCGTCGTCGTCCAGCACCTCGGCGCGCAGGGTGACGCTGGTGGCGGCGAAGGCCGGCGCGGCGATCAGCCAGGCTGCGGCGATGAGCAGGGCGCGGGTCATGATCAGGACCGGATGTTGCTGGCGGTGCGCAGCATTTCGTCGGCCGAGGTGATGACCTTTGAGTTCATCTCATAGGCCCGCTGGGCGACGATCAGGGCGGTGATCTCGGTGACCGCGTCCACGTTGGACGCCTCGGTGTAACCTTGGCTCAGAGTGCCGATGCCGTCATTGCCGGGCGTGCCCGTTGTGGCCGCGCCCGAGGCGGCGGTCTCCAACAGCAGGTTGTCGCCGATGGCGTCCAGGCCGCCCTCGTTGACGAAGGTCGCGAGCTCCAGGTTGCCGATCACCTCGGGGGAGGTCTGGCCGGCGCGGATCGCCTGGACCTGACCGCTCTTGGAGATCGAGATGTCGGTGGCGTCGCTCGGAATGGTGATCGCCGGCTGGATCAGATAGCCGTCCTCGGTGACGAGCTGGCCCTGGTCGTTGGTCGAGAAGTTGCCGGCCCGGGTATAGGCGGTCTCGCCCGCCGGCATCAGCACCTGGAAGTAGCCGCGGCCGGAGATCGCCACGTCCAGCTTGTTGCCGGTGGCGGTCAGGGTGCCCTGCTCGGTGATGCGATAGACGGACCCGGCCTTGACGCCGCCGCCGACCTGGACGCCGGTGGGGACGACATTGCCCTGGTCGGAGGACTGCGCCCCGGCCCGTTCCAGGGTCTGGTAGAGCAGGTCCTGGAACTCCGCGCGCTGCTTCTTGAAGCCCACGGTGTTCATGTTGGCGATGTTGTTCGAGATGACCTCGACGTTCATCTGCTGGGCGGCCATGCCGGTCGCCGCGGTGCGAAGCGCTTGCATCGACTAGACTTTCTTTAGTTCAGCTTGCCCAGCCGCTCGATCGAGCGGCGGGAGAGTTCAGAGGTTCCGTCCATCATCTTGGCCATGGACTCGTAGGCGCGGGTGACTTCGATCATCCGGGTGATCTCGGAGATCGGCTTGACGTTGGAGCCTTCCAGCATGCCCTGGCGGACGCGGGAATCCGGGGCGGCCTGGGGCTGGTCGTTGGAGGCGTTGCGGTAGAGGTTGTCGCCAACCTTCTCCAGCACCGAGAGCTGGTCGAAGCGGACCACGCCCACCTTGCCCACGATCTCTTGGCCCTGGCTGATCGTGCCGTCGGGGGCGATGGTGACCTCGCCCTTCTTGGGGTCGATGACCAGTTCGCCGCCGTCACCCAGCACGGGCAGGCCGTCCTGGGTGACCAGCTTGCCGGCCTCGTCCAGGCGGAAACGGCCGTCGCGTGTGTATTGCTCGCCCTCGCTGGTCGAGACCTTGAAGAACCCATTGCCCTCGACGCCCAGATCGAAGGTCCCGCCGGTCATCCGCAGCGTGCCTTGGCGGAAGTCGCGACCGACGCCGCGGTCCAGCACGAACTTCACCGGGCGCGGGCCCTGGGCGGTTCGCGCCGGGGCCATGGGCTCGGTCTCCACCAGCAGGCTCTCGACCTTGAAGCCGGTGGTGTCGGCGTTGGCGATGTTGTTGGCGACGATGTCCATTTCGCGACGCAGCGTCATCTGCCGCGACAGTCCAACGTAGAGGGCGTTATCCATCGAGAGCGGGCCTTAACCTGCGTCACTTTTTCCGCTCAACCCGATGCAAGCTTCGGGCCAACTGAAAAATCCAGTTATTTCAATAGGAAACTAAGTTAACGCGCGCCGATGGGCGGATTCTGCCGGGCAGGATTCGTGGGCCGTTAACACCGGTTAAAAACCGATCCTTAACCATGGCGGGGCGATGAGACGGGGATAAGATTCTAAGGAGCGCGCGCGCGTGGCCAAGGACAAGGTCAAGGAAGCCCCGAAGGAAGACGAAGCCGTCGAGGGCGAAGAAGGCGAAGGTGCGCCTGCCAAGAAGAAAATCCCGCTCAAGTTCCTGATCATCGGCGGGGTCGCCGCGGTCCTGGTCCTGGGCGGCGGCGGAACCGCCGGCTTCATGCTTCTCAAGCCCAAGCCCGACGAGGCGCACGCAGGCAAGGAGAAGGACAAGAAGAAGGAAAAGAAGGGCGAGAAGAAGGAAGGCGAGAAGCTCGCGGGCGAGGTCCGCGAGGGGCCTGACGGCATCCTGTTCTACACCATGCCCAACGTGGTGGTGAACATGCAGACCGCCGACGGCCGCGCCACCTTCCTGAAGCTCAAGCTGACCCTGGAAGTGCCCGACCAGGAGACGGTCGACCTGCTGGAGCCGAACATGCCCAGGCTCCAGGACATGTTCCAGACCTTCCTGCGTGAGCTGCGCCCCGAGGACCTGCAAGGGTCGCAGGGCTCCTACCAGCTGCGCATGGAGATCCAGCGCCGGGTGAACCTGGTGATCGCGCCGTCGAAGGTGAACGCCGTCCTGATCGAGGAGATGCTGGTCAACTAGGGCTCGCCCTGGTCGCCGCGCAGCGCATGGACGAAGAACCGCAGATCATCGGGGGGATGCAGGGGGCCGTGACGGGGGGGATCAATCCCGACGATCCCTCCACGTGGGAGAATCCCGACGCCCAGGTCGAGGGCCTGATCGGCGCTGAGCGGATCCTGAACCAGGACGAGATCGACAGCCTGTTGGGCTTCGACCTTTCCGACGAGGAAGCCGCGGAGCGCTCGGGCATCCGGGCGATCATCAACTCGGCGCTCGTCTCCTACGAACGCCTGCCGATGCT
>NZ_JANOCX010000004.1:0-11721 GCF_031412415.1 Phenylobacterium sp. | reverse complement strand
GCGGAGGCGGGGCGACTATCGGGCGCGCGCAGGCCGCCTCATCGCGAGACAGTCCGCCGCGGGGTTCGCGGAAGCCGCCCAGATAGCCCAGGTCGCGTAGACGATCGGCGACGCAGGGGCCGGCGGCGGCGCGATACTCGGCCACCCACAGGGTCTCGGCCTCCAGATCGCAGTCGGCTAGCGAACGATCCTGGTCCGGCGGGGTTTCGATCCGGATGACACCTTGGAAGCCGGACTCCACCAGGGCGTTGGCCATGCAGGTGTCGGCGGCGACCAGACCAGGATCGGGCTCGAACGTCTCGGCCCACGCGGCGGGCGCGCCGAGGATCGTGAGCAGGGCCGAAAAGGCGGCAAGGCGAGCGAATTGGGTCATATCAGGCTCCGGAGGCCGACTATCCCACCGTCTCCTAGCCTCGCAAAGCAGGCTCCCCGCTGGGGCGAGATTGACTTTCCGCCCCGCCGCCGTCATACACCGCCCCTTCGCGCCGCCGGGAAACCGTGCGGGCCCGCGAACCTATGACGGGTGACCTGAACGCCGCCGTTGAAATCGCGCTCCCACTATCGGGGGCGCCGGCTTGGGTCGACTATGAAGAGAGACGACGTATGTCGAAGCGCCACTCGGCGAAGTACAAGATCGACCGGCGGATGGGCGAAAACATCTGGGGTCGCCCGAAATCCCCCGTCAATCAACGCTCCTACGGCCCCGGCCAGCATGGCCAACGCCGTAAGCAGAAGGTCTCCGATTTCGGCCTGCAGCTCCGCGCCAAGCAGAAGCTGAAAGGCTATTACGGCAACCTGACCGAAAAGCAGTTCTCGCGCACCTACACCGAGGCCGCGCGCCGCAAGGGCAACACCTCCGAGAACCTGATCGGCTTGCTGGAAAGCCGCCTGGACGCGGTGGTCTACCGCGCCAAGTTCGTGCCGACCGTGTTCGCGGCCCGTCAGTTCGTGAACCACGGCCACGTGCTGGTGAACGGCAACCGGGTCAACATCGCCTCCTACCGCGTGAAGGCCGGCGACATCGTCTCCGTCCGCGAGCGGTCGAAGAACATGGCCCTGGTGCTGGAAGCCCTGCAGTCGGGCGAACGCGACACGCCGGACTATGTCGAGGTCGACGCGAAAGCCATGACCGCCAAGTTCATCCGCGCGCCGGAATTCTCCGAGGTCCCGTACCCGGTGAAGATGGAGCCGAACCTGGTCATCGAGTTCTACGCGTCCTAACCGGCCGCCGAACCCGACCAAGATTAGCGAAGGCCCCGGAGCGATCCGGGGCCTTTTGCTTTGCCGCCTAGACGAAGCGCGCCACGATGTCCGGCGTCACCCGTTTGGGGCGGCCGGTCTTTGCGTCCACCAGGCACCAGACGGTGCGGGCCTGGGCGCACATGGCGCCGTCGGGGCCGTCGATGCGCACGAAGCGATCGAAGCGCGGGCCCTCGGGGGCCTCAGCCACCCAGGTTCGCGCCGTCGCGGTCTCGCCGGGCATCAAGGCGCGGCGGTAGTCGATCTCATGGCGCAGGACGATCCAGGCCCAGGAGGCTTGCTCTTCGTCCGGCTGCAGGGCGCGCCAATGCGAGGTGGCCATGTCCTGGATCCAGCGGACATAGACGACATTGTTCACGTGGCCGTTCTCGTCGATGTCCGACGGGGACGGTGTGAAGTCGCGGGTGAAGACCTGTCGGCCGGGCGGCGGCTCGAGGAGCCTGCTCACGCAGCCAGGACGCCCTGTTCGATCAGCAGGGGCTTCAGTTCGCCCGACTGGAACATCTCGCGGATGATGTCCGAACCGCCGACGAACTCGCCCTTCACGTAGAGCTGAGGAATGGTCGGCCAGTCGGTGAAGGTCTTGATCCCGTCACGCAGGCCGTCGTCCTGCAAGACGTCGACGCCGATGAAGTCGGCGCCCAGGTGGTCGAGGATCTGGACCACCAGGGCCGAAAAACCGCAGCGCGGCTGTTCGGGCACGCCCTTCATGAACAGCACCACGGGGTTTTCGGCCACGGTCTTGGCGATGAAGGCGTGGGCGGGATTGTCGATCGTGGTGTCGGTCATGGCTTAGCGGGCCTTTTCGGCGGAGTTGTCGCCAGAGAGCTAGGGATGGCCGGGCCTTCGGTCAAGGCTGGCGCGACCTGACGCTAGGCCCTGCGACGATCGGCGATCTCCCCGAACCGGGCCATCTCAATCTGGGCGGCCACGCCGGTGGGCAGGTCCTTGTCGGTGACCGCGGCCATTCGCTCTATGGCTTCAGTGCGAAAAAGCTCGAGCTGGATGGTGGCGAAGGTGGGCTCGGTCAGGGAGTAGGCCAGGCAGATCTCATCGGCCGTCCAGCCGGGCGTGTCGTGCAGGAAGGCGTAGGTGCCCGCGCCGGCCAAGGGCTCGGGTCGGCGGCCCAGCAGACCCCGTCCCGTCGGCGCTGTCTGGGCCCGGCCGAGACCGCCGGGGAAGGGCTCACAGGCCACTAGGGTCATGTTCGCCGCCGAGGCCTCTCGGATGCGGCGGCGCGCCTGCCAGTCCGAGGTGAGGCTGAAGGGTGTGTTGGCCACGTCGAAAGCGGCGCTGCGGATACCTTCATCCACCGCCGCACCGTCGCCGACGACGCCGACCTGCAGGCAGAGGCCGCTCGCCTTGAGCTGGTTCAGGTGCTCCAGGGCGTCGGGCGCCATGGTTTCGTAGGCCGTCTCGTCCATGGTCACGAGATCGAAATAGCCCGCCCCGGTCTTTTGCAAGCCGCTGCGAATGCTCTGGGAGATGGCCTGGGCGGTCAGCACGCCGCGCGGATCGCCGCGCAGTCGCCAGCTCAGGAACAGCAGGCGCCGCTCGACAGACTTGAGCGCCTCGCCCAGACCAAGGGCCGCGACGTCCAGGCCGGCGGCGACCTCGAAACAGTTGATGCCGTTCTCCATGGCGGAGAAGACCAGGGTGCGCCAGGCTTGCGGCGAGCTCATGTTCGGCGCTTCGCGCAGCAGCAGGCTGACGGCCGACACCGCCTTACCTGCTACGCCGAAGGGCCGATAGCGCATGGAACTCCTCTCAGGCCGGGGCTGCGGTTTCGAGGGCCAGTGCGTGCAACTCGCCGCCCATGCGGCCCTTCAGGGCCGCGTAGACGAGCTGATGCTGCTTCACACGGGTCAGGCCGGCGAAGGCCTTCGAGACGATCTTCGCCTTGTAGTGATCGCCGTCGCCGGCCAGGTCGTCGACCTGGATCTGGGCGTCGGGGAACGCCTCGCGAAGACTTCGCTCCAGTTCGGCGATGGGCATGGGCATGGGATTGCTCCGGTCGAAGAAAAGTTGTGTGCCATAAAGCTTAACAACCCTTGGATTTCCCTTGGGTTCGACGACGTCGGCCGGCCGGATTCAGGCCGCCGGATCGCCCAGGCGCGGCGCGAGCTCGTCATAGCCGCGATTGAGGAACTGGATCAGGCAGACGCCGTGGCCGAACGGGTCGACCATGACCACGATCTTGCCCCAGATCTCGGTTCGGATTTCGCTCTCCGGAAGGGCTCCGGCGGCGACGGCTTGAATGAAGGCGGTCTCGATGTCGTCCACCACGACGTCCAGGTGGACCGGCGTCCAATGGCGCGTGTAGCGGCGGGATTCCTGGCCGGCGCCCAGAGAACCTTCTGTCTTTTCAAGCAGATATATCTTCACCGGCCAACCCGACAACTCCGCGCCGCCGTCGCCGAAGCGCCGCGTGACCGTCAGCCCGAAGGCGTCGGTATAGAAGCCGATGGCCCGAGGCAGGTCGGGGACGTCGATATTGACCAGCAGATCCATCGACGTCCCCGCGCCAGAGCCTTCCCGTCAGTCGACGATGGCCGAGTAGATCAGGCTCTTCAACTGCCCGCGGAAGTTGAACGTGCCCGACGGCATGAGCTGGGTCATGAAGACCACCGAAAGATCTTCCTTCGGATCGACCCAGAAGATGGTTGAGGCCGCGCCGCCCCAATAATAGTCGCCGGCCCCCAGCGACCCGGTCGAGACCTGATCCTTGGTCGAGGCGAAGCCCAGGCCGAAGCCCACGCCTTCGTTGGCGGTCTCGGAGAAGCCGCCGATGGCCATCTGGGTCAGGTCCTTGCCGCCTGGGAGATGGTTCATGTGCATCAGCTCCAGCGTGCGCGGGCCCACGATGCGATGGCCGTCCAGCTCCCCGCCCCGGCGCAGCATCTCGCAGAACCGCAGATAGTCGGCGGTGGTGCCGGTCAGGCCGCCGCCGCCGGACTTGAAGCCCGGGTCGCCGGTGAAGGCGCTGGTCGCCGGATCGTCGATCAGCTTGAGCTGCTTGTCGGGGCCGCGCTGATAGTTGGCGCAGAACCGGTCGATCTTGTCGGGCGCCACGAAGAACGAGGTGTCGACCATGCCGAGGGGGCCGAAGATCTCCTCCTGGAGGTACTGGGCGAAGGGCTTGCCGGATATCACCTCGACCAGGGCGCCGCAGATGTCGGTGGCCAGGGAATACATCCAGCGCTCGCCGGGGTGATAGAGCAGGGGGACCTGGGCGAGCTTATCCAGGAAGCCCGCCATGCTGTCGGTCGAACCGGCGCTGCGGATCTTCAGTTCGCGATAGATCTTGTCCACTGGGTGTTGCAGGCCGACGCCCGGCAGACCGCCGCCATAGGTGAAGCCGCCAGTGTGGCTGAGGACGTCACGGAACGAGACCGGACGCCTGGGCGCCTCAGTGACCATCTCGGCGCCTTCGCCTGAGACCCATACGCGATGGTTCTTCCAGGACGGGACGAAGCGGCTGACCGGGTCGTTGAGCTGGAAATAGCCCTTTTCATACAGGGTCATGAGCGCGATCGAGGTGATCGGCTTGGTCATCGAATAGATGCGGAAGATGGCGTCGTCGGCCATCGGCTTGTTCCGCTCCAGGTCCATGGAGCCGAACGACTTCTGATAGGCGACGTGGCCGTGCCGGGCGACGGCGACCTGACAGCCCATGATCTTCTTCGGGCCGATATAGTTGCGTTCGAGATGGTCGGTAATGCGTTCCAGACGGCCGGCGTCTAGCCCCGTCCACTGAGATTGGGCGTCCATGAAAATATCCTCCCGAGAATAGCGGTCGTTCTAATTGGCGGGCATCATGGGCGCGCAGGCGTACGGAAGCCAAGAAAAACCAGCGGCCAGACCGCGAGGGGAGACGATCGTAATGGAAGCGTTGATGGCTCAGGCCGCGGTGCTGGGACAGCGCCTGAAGGACCGCAAGGAAACCGTGGCGGTCAATGAGAGCTCGTCCGGTGGCCTGGTCTCCGCGGCCCTGCTCTCGGTGCCGGGCGCCTCGGCTTACTTCATGGGCGGGGCGGTGGTCTACACACCCAAGGCGCGCGTGCTGCTGACCGACATTCCGCGCGAAGCCTTGGCCGGCATGCGATCGTCCAGCGAACCCTATGCCCTGCTGCTGGCCCGCAACGCGCGGGAGCGGTACGGCGCGACCTGGGGGATTTCCGAGACGGGCGCGGCGGGGCCGACGGGCAATCCCTATGGCGACGCGGCGGGCCACACCTGCGTGGCCGTCTCGGGGCCCGTCGAGATGGTGGTCACCGTGGAGACGGAGTCCGATGATCGAGCCGCCAACATGGAAGCCTTCGCCGCGGCCTGCCTGCGAATGCTGGAGGCGGCGACGAACTAGGGGTTGGAAGCCTCCGAGGCGGCTGAGTAGGCCGGTTTCCAGCGTGACGTCTCAAAATTCTATGCAATACTCTAGGTTGATGAATTGCAGGCGCGGGGGCGTGGCATGGGCTGGCGAAAGACGATCATTCTGGCCGTGTTCATGCTGTTGGCGCAGAGCCCAGCCTCGGCCCAAGAAGTCTGTAAGGCCTGCACCAAACGACTCGATCTGGATGAGGCGCGCTGGCAGTGCCTGATGCGCCAAAGACCTGTTCTCGAGAACGAGTCAGCCTCGCTGGTATTCTTTCAGCTAGATCCCGTCACCTGCAATTCCACCAACGGCAAGGCACGGAACACGTCCGTGGTGATCCCGGTTCGCGAAGGTAAGCCCGGCGACAACTCGCCGGTCTATGTCCTCACGAAGTGGCAGGTGAGTTGCTTGGCGCGCAACGCGCGTAGCGTGCGGGCGGATTCCGGGCGTTTTGTCTTCGACTTCACATCCCGCTGCCCACCCGGTCCGTGATGGTTTCGATCAAGAAGGCGTTGGACGGCATCTGGAAGGTCGAAGCGAATTGGCCTGGATTGTGGAAATCGCTTGCGATTGGTAGCGCCGGCGCCTTCGCGGTTTGGCAGTATTCGTCGTTGCTGAGCGGCACCGCGACGACGCACACCATGGACTACATCAAGCGATATGAGGATGGACGGGTCGCTGACGCGCGGCAGGACATTTCGAACACGCTTCGCACCTATGCGGATCAGTTCAACCGGCTTCAATTGTCCAACGAACAGCAGCACGCTGCAGTATTGAATCCGATTTTGGACCTCGAGCCAAAGCTCCACGCAGACATCGACACAGTCGTCGACTTTTTCGAAGGTCTGCGCACCTGCGTGCGCGAGCGCGTGTGCTCCAGCGAGGTCGCGCTCGGCTACTTCGGCGGAGCGGAGTCACGCCTCTTCTGGCGCAATTTCGAGCCGTACATAAACACTCGGCGTGAAAACAATCCCGACTACGCAAAGGGCCTCGAATGGTTTGTAACACAAGCTCCGTCGCCGCCCTCTCGACCCACGTCCAATCCCGTCGACTGACAGTCTCAACCATACTTCGCGCCCTGACAGCGATCCTGCTGATGGCTAGCGTGGTGTCGTGCCCAGCGGCCGCATCGGCGCAGCAGCGGTTCGCGCTCATCATTGGCGTGTCCGATTATGGCCGAGAGGCTTCCCTTCCAAATCCCGTCAATGACGCGAACCTGATCGCCAAGACGCTACGGTCGATCGGGTTCAGGGACGACGCGATTCAGTTGCTTCCGAATCCGACCAAGGGGCAGATCCGAAATGCACTGAACGAGCTATACAACAAGGTGCAGGCGCACCCCGATGCATTTGTCATGATATACTTCGCCGGACACGCGGTTCAGCTGGAAAACGTTAACTATTTACTTCCTAGGGGAATCGATTTACTTGGTCAGGCGGCGACGCCAGGCGACTACGATGATCAAGGCTTTAATGCGCAGCTGTTTGTGAACAAGCTGAGCCGGTCGAGAGCCAACGACCTGGTGGTGATCATTGATGCCTGCCGGGACAATCCGTTCGGCGGAAGCCCAGGCCTGGCCGAACTCACAGGCAGTGATACGGGGCCGAATTCGGTAATCGCGTTCTCCGCCATGGCCGGCCAAACCGCCGCCGACGGCCGCGGCGCCAACGGCCCCTACGCCGTCGCCCTCGCGGCGGAGTTGAGGACTCCCGACCGTACGCTGACGCAGGTGTTTGAGGGGGTTAAAGACCGCTTTGCAACGAACCCGGCGTTGGCCCGTCAACGCCCCTACAGCAAGGGATCAAGCTCGCTGCGCCTATTCGAGACGCCCGTATCGGGAGCGGAAGTCGCCTCCCTTGGCGCGGCGATCGTGCAGTCCAGCGCTCAAGAGGCGACAGGTGAGAAGACAACGCGCAGCGGCGATATTGCCGAGCTTGTGGGCCTTGATCGGATCGCCGGAGGCGACGACGGCCGGATCTTGTTGAAGGAGGCCCTGGCGCGTCGACCGTTGGCCAAGATCCGTCAGGAGGCGGACGCTGGCGACGGCTTCTCGCTGTATCTCATGGGTCTCGCCACCTGGGACGGACTCGGAGGCGCAGAAAAGGACCTGGAGAAGGCCGCCCAGTACCTAAGGCTGTCGGTCGCCCGAGGAAGCGGGCGCGCGGCCTCGGCCTTCGGCGTTTACCTTTGCTGTACTGTCGGCGGCCCTAAGAACGACAGGGAGGCCGCGCACTGGTTCAGGGTCGGCGACGTCCTGAACTCTCCAAGCGCCACTCGAAATCTCGCGATCTCCTATCGAGACGGCACTGGGGTCGACAAAAACATCCAGGAGGCGATCCGCTTGCTCAACCGGGCGGGCGAGAAGGGCTCAGGCCAAGCCTGGTCAAATCTTGGTTGGATCTACAACAATGATGACTACGGGATGCGCAACAAGGAGAAGGCCCGGTTATACTTCGAGAAAGGGTTGGAGAAAGGCGACTTCAGTTCGATCGAGGCCTACGCCAATGACTTCCAGTTTGGCGTGAAGGGCGATGGGAGCGACAAGGCGCCCGACAGGGCGCTTTCCATCTACGTCCGGGCCGCGAACGCCGGGTGCGGCCATTGCTGGCGCTTTGTCGCCCAAATGTACGCCGAAGGGGTGGTTGGTGAAGCCGATCCCGTCGCCGCATACGCGGCCTATTCAAAGGCGGCCGACGCCGGTGATGCGGCGAGCATGCTCGCGGCGGCCCGGCTCCTGAAGTCCGGAAAGGGTGTCGACAAGTCGCCCACCGCCGCCTACGCGCTCTACGAACGAGCGCGAGCCGCCGGAAGCCCTGAGGGCACAGGTTCGGTCGGTCAGGCCCTGGCGCGTGGCGAGGCCGTGCCGCGCGATCCGGCGCGAGCCGCAGGACTTTTGCGCGAGGTTCTGGCCTTCGATCTCAGTAGCGACCTGGAAACGCGCCACGCCGTCTATGCCCCGAACTATTGGGGCTACGCCCACGATTTAGCGAAGCTGCTCGCGGCTGACCTCGTGGCGCCTGCGTCGCCAACTGAGCTCGCCGACTTGCGCGCGCGCTACGGAAGTGAAACGGCGAACAACATGAAGCGCTTCACGGTCCCAATCGTGTGCGGCGATCGGAAGGTGCCCTTCCACATCTATATAATCGACTGGTCGCGTCCGAATGATGAGACGTCGCTGGACAGTCAAGCCGAATGGCTGAAGAGCCAGCGAGGATGCACTGTACCGACTGATGTCAGCACGTCGTTCACGAAGCTCAAGAGGATCGCATCGGAGAACAAGGTCTCGTTCGTCGACTTGACGGTGTACGCCCTTGGAGCGGCCCAAAAGGAAGAGGCTGCCAGCACCGCCTCCAAGGGCCAGCCGTCCGAGCCCGCCGGCGGAGCGCCGGCCCCCGATGAGAAGCCGAAGACGAAGGCAGAGCCTACTTAGCGCGGGGAGCTCGAAGTGGGGCATCCGGCTTCGCCGGCACCAGCCTCCGCGCTTGTTACAGCTGCAATCGAAGGTGCGGAGCTCAGGGCCAGGCTAGCGGTGGCGCTCGAGTGACGGTTTCACGCCACGCGCTTAGATCGCGGCGGGGAGCAACGTCTACCCAGACCGTACGCGTTCAAAGCACAGGACCGGGATCGATCTACTCATCGGCCTTCTTCGCCCCGCTCATCTCAGGCACGTACAGCCCGGTGGCGAAGCCCGCCAGGACGCCCTCGGGCCGGAAGCGTGGCCCGTAGGCGGCGCAGGGGTCGGGCTTGGCGGGGCCCGGCGACTTGACGCCGGGGGCGGTCATGGCCGCGGCGGCCTGGTCTGCGAAGGGCTCGGCGAACTGCAGGGCGTCGCCGACGCGGCTCAGCGACGGGTCATCCGTCCCGAGCGCCATGGCGGTGCGGCTCCAACTCAGGGCGGCGACTTGGCGGCCGCCTAACAGCATCTCGGCCTCGGCGCTGAGCGTCCCGAGCGTGCCTGGCGCGCGAATTCCGATCGGACCGGGAACAAAGAACGACGCCGCCGCCGCGGCGGCCG
This sequence comes from Phenylobacterium sp., assembly GCF_031412415.1. GTDB lineage: Bacteria > Pseudomonadota > Alphaproteobacteria > Caulobacterales > Caulobacteraceae > Phenylobacterium. The sequence goes on along the minus strand of NZ_JANOCX010000004.1, from coordinate 2,074 downwards.
ATCCGACCCGGCCGGTGGGCGTGACAGCGACGACCGCCGCCCGGACCTGGGCGGCGTCGGGCGCATCGCTCGCGGCGATCTCGTAGCGCTCGGAAAGCTCGAAGCAGAGCTGGGCGTCGATCTCGCGCAACAGCAGATCACGCTCAACCGGGGTCATCCAGCTCGCGGCGGCGGCCTGCGCCATAACGGTCGGTTGCAGGGCGACCTTGCGAAGCGCCGCGATATCGGGTCCGGCGGGCTTGATGGCGACACTGGCGCGCGCCGCGCCCGGCTTCGTGGTCAGGCCGTCATAGGTCGATAGGAACCCGGAGTTCTTGGCCGGGGTCGAACAGGCGGCGAGCGGCAACAGCAGGGCGAGGGTCAGGGCGGTCTTCAAGGCGGATCTCCGGTTCACCCGAACACTACGCTGAGCCGGCGCGTTGGATGCGTCGGTCAGGACATATAGCCCGGCATCCATCCCTCATTGGCCTCGCGCAGCTTGGCGAGGGGCAGGGTGAAGACCCCGTCGACCGCGATGTCCTCGCCGCCAGCCTGGCCCACGATGGCCGCCGGGAGGCCCGCGGCCTTGGCCGCCGCGAGCACCTTGTAGCCATCGGCGACGGCCAGCAGGTAGCGGGCCTGATCCTCGCCGAACAGCGCCGCATGAGGCGGGATGCCACCGGGGATCGTCAGACGTGCCCCGACCTTGGACGCCAGCGCCATGTCGCCCACGGCCGCGATCATGCCGCCGTCTGAAAGATCATGCACGACAACAGCTTGACGCGATAGAATCAGGTTCCGGATGAAGTCGCCGGTCTTGCGTTCCAGAGCCAGATCCACCGGCGGCGGGGCGCCGTCCTCGCGGCCGAGGATCTCGCGCAGGTACATGCTGGCGCCCAGCTCCCCGCGGGTCGCCCCGATCAGCACCAGGGCGTCGCCGGCCTTCATGCCTGAGAAGTCCGCGCGGAGGCTCGAGTCCGGCAGCAGGCCCACCGCGCCAACCGTGGGCGTCGGAGGAATGGCCGCACCATTTGTCTCGTTGTAGAGACTGACATTGCCGCTCACGACCGGGAAGTCGAGCACACGGCAGGCCTCGGCCATGCCGTCGATGGCGCGGACGATCTGGCCCATGATCTCCGGGCGCTCGGGATTGCCGAAGTTCAGGTTGTCGGTAATGGCGACGGGGTCGGCGCCCACGGCGGTCAGGTTGCGCCAAGCCTCGGCGACCGCCTGCTTGCCGCCCGTATAGGCGTCATTCTGGACGTAGCGCGGGGTGCAGTCGGAGGTGACGGCCAGGGCCTTCTTCGTCCCATGCACCCGAACGATCCCGGCGTCGGCGCCGGTGGCGCTGTCCTCCAGGGTGTCGGCCATGACGTGGCGATCGTACTGCTCCCAGAGCCAGCGCTTCGAGGCCATGTCCGGCGCGCTCATCAGCTTGAGGACTGCGTCGGCGTAGTCGGCGGGCTCGGGCACGGCGTCCGGCGATAGCCGGGGTTGCAGCTCGGTCGCCACCCAGGGACGGTCATACAGCGGCGCGTCGTCGAACAGCGGCGCCAGGGGCACGTCGCAAACGATTTCCCCCTTGTGCTTCAGCACCATGTGACCGGTGTCGGTGGTCCAGCCGATGGTGGCGGCGTCCAGGCCCCATTTCTTGAAGATGCGCTCGCCATCGTGCTCGCGGCCGGGCTTGAGGATGGCCAGCATCCGCTCCTGGCTTTCCGACAGCATCATCTCGTAGGCGCTCATGCCCTCTTCGCGCTGGGGCACCATGTCGAGGTCGAGCTCGATGCCCACGCCGCCCTTGCCCGCCATCTCGACGGAGGAGGAGGTGAGGCCCGCCGCGCCCATGTCCTGGATGGCGGCCACGGCGCCTGAGGCCATGAGCTCCAGGGTCGCCTCGATCAGCAGCTTCTCGGCGAAGGGGTCGCCGACCTGGACGGTGGGGCGCTTCTCGTCGGAGGCGTCGTCGAATTCGGCCGAGGCCATGGTCGCGCCGTGGATGCCGTCGCGGCCGGTCTTGGAGCCGAAATAGACCACCGGCAGCCCGGGTCCGGGAGCGGCGGAGTAGAAGATCTTGTCCGCGTCGGCCAAGCCC
>NZ_JANOCX010000003.1:0-6096 GCF_031412415.1 Phenylobacterium sp. | reverse complement strand
GCGGTGGGCCGCGAGATGCTGACCGAGCCGGTCGAGCCGTTGCCCGGGGTGGAGGACGCGCTCTCCGAGCTTTCGAAATCCTATCGCCTGGTGCTGATCACCAAGGGCGATCTGCTGCACCAGGAACAGAAGCTGGCGGCTTCCGGGTTGGGCGACCTCTTCGCCGCCGTGGAGATCGTCAGAGAGAAGGACGCCTCGACCTATGCCCGGGTGTTTGAGCGCCATGGGACCGGGGCGGGGCAGGGGGTCATGTGCGGCAACTCCATGCGCTCCGACATCCTGCCCGCCATCGAGGCCGGCGCCTGGGCCGCCCATGTGCCCTATCCGCTGACCTGGGCCCACGAGATCGCCGAGGCGCCCGTGGGGCACGAACGGTTTGTCGAACTGGCCTCGATCCGCGACCTGCCGGCCTGGGTGTCTGGGATCGCCTGAATTTCTTCTCGGGCCATGTCACAGGGCTAAGCTCCGCGCCGTCCTAGAGGCGAAGTCGGAGAAAACCCATGTCCCGCATCGTTGCGTTGGCGCTCGCGGTCATCCTGGTCGGCAACGGCCTGGCCATGCTGTTCGCGTCGTTCTGGTGGTACAACGCCGTGCCGGGCGTGACGGCGACCGGCGCGTTCAATCCACACTTCGTCAGAGACATTGGCGCGGCCTATCTGGTCGCCGGCCTGGGCGCAGCCTGGTTCCTGTGGCGGCCGGTCCAGGGGTGGCCTGCGCTGGTGGCCGGAGCCCTATTCCTGCTGCTCCACGCGGCCATCCATGTCTTCGACGCAAGCTGTTCGGCCAATCCGCTGGCCGACGTCATCCGCGATCTTCCCGGCGTCTACCTGACCGCGCTCGCCGCGGTCTGGCTGGCGATCGCCCACAGACCAGGACGCTGACCATGCTGAAAGCCTTCCTCCTCCGCCAGGTCGACGCGCTGGAGCGCCGTTGGACCTATGACGCGAACTACATGCGTCACATGATCCAGGTCCGACCGTTGAGCGGCCTCAAGTTCGGTCTGGGAACCCAGGCGATGAACCGCGCAGACGCCCCTGCCGAGGCCCTGGCCGCGGCGGGCCTGGTCGGCACGCTCGGCGAGGACTGCGGTCCCTGCACCCAGATCTCCGTGGACATGGCCGCGGCGGGCGGGGTCGACCCCAAGATCCTGCGCGCCATCCTGGCGGGCGATGCGGCGGCCATGGGCGAGACCGCCGCCCTGGCCTGGCGCTTCTGCCGCGCCAGCCTGGCCCGTGACATGGAGGCTGCCGATCCCCTGCGCGACGAGATCGTCCGGCGCTGGGGCGACAAGGGCTTGCTGGCCATCGGCCTTACGCTCACCGCGGCGCGGATGTATCCCACTCTGAAATACGCCCTGGGCCACGGCCGCGCCTGTTCGCGGGTGACGGTCGCGGGCGAGCCCGCCCCCCTGCATCTGGCGGCCTGAGTGGGAACGAGCGTGATCCCGACCGGCGACATAGAGGCCTTCGAGGCCCAGCGCCCGCGCCTGACGCGGTTGGCCTACCGCATGCTGGGCTCGGTGGCCGAGGCCGAGGACGCGGTGCAGGACGCCTGGCTGCGCTGGGTCAAGGCGGAGGGGGTCGAAGACGCCGCCGGCTGGCTGGTGCGGGTGACCTCGCGCCTCTGCATCGACCGGATGCGCTCGGCCAAGGCGCGGCGGGAGACCTATCGCGGCCCCTGGCTGCCTGAGCCGCTGATCGAGGAACTCACCGTCGATCCGGTCGAGCGGGCCGAGGATGTGTCGGTGGCCTTCCTGCTGGCCCTGGAGCGGCTGTCGCCTCTGGAGCGGGCGGTGTTCCTGCTGCACGACGTGTTCGACGAAGACTATGAGTCCGTGGCCGAAACCCTGGGCCGCAACGAGGCCGCGGTGCGCCAGCTCGCCGCCCGGGCCCGCGCCCACGTCAAGGACAACCGCCCCCGCTTCACCGTGAGTCAGGAGGACGCCGCCAAGCTGGCCGCCGCCTTCATGGCCGCGGCGGCCCAGGGCGACATGGCCGCCCTGTCGGCGATCCTGGCGCAGGACGCGGTCATGGTCACCGACGGCGGCGGCAAGCGGAAGGCGTCCCTGCGCCCGCTTATCGGCCGCGAGGACATCGTGCGGCTGATCGAGGGCCTGGCCTGGCGTCACAAGGGCGAGGCCTTCCCCATGACCTTCCGCGCCGTCCGCATCAACGGCTATCCGGGCGTGATCCTGGAGGACGAGGGCGGCCCGATGACCGTGGCGTTCCAGCCCGGCGACGACGGCAAGCTGGCCGGCATCTACCTGGTCCGCAATCCGGAGAAGCTGGGGCGCCTGCAAAGCTGAGCAGGGTCGGCTATGCTCAGGCCGTGCGCTTCGACGAACACTTCCTCGACGAGATCAAATCCCGGCTCCGCCCCTCCGATGTGATCGGGCGGACCGTGAAGCTGCGCCGGCAAGGGCGCGAGTTCGTCGGGCTGTCGCCGTTCAACAAGGAGAAGACCCCGTCGTTCTACGTCAACGACGACAAGGGCCAGTTCTTCGACTTTTCCTCCGGCAAGAACGGCGACCTGATCACCTTCCTGCAGGAGACCGAGCGGCTGACCTTCATGGAGGCGGTCGAGCGTCTCGCCGCCGAGGCGGGCCTCACCATGCCCGTCGCCGACCCCCGCGCGGCCGAGCAGGAAAAGCAGCGCCAGGGCTTGGCCGACTGGCTGGAACTGGCCGCCCAGTGGTTCGAGGCCGCCCTGCGACGCCCGGAAGGCCGGGAGGCCCGCGACTACCTGGAGAAGCGCGGCCTGCCGGAGAGCGAGTGGGGTCGATTCCGCCTGGGCTTTTCTCCCGCCAGCCGCACCGCGCTGAAGGACTATCTCATCGCCAAGGGCGCCAAGCCGCCGGAGTTGGTCGAGAGCGGCATGCTGATCGCGCCGGAGGATGGCGGCGCGCCCTATGACCGCTTTCGCGACAGGATCATCTTTCCGATCGCCGACGCGCGGGGGCGCGTGCTGTCGTTCGGCGGCCGGGCGATGGATCCACAGGCTCGCGCCAAGTACCTGAATGGCCCGGAGAGCCCGCTCTTCCACAAGGGCGCCTCGCTCTACGGCTTGGCGGAAGCGCGCAAGATCCTGGCGTCCGCGCCCGGCGCCGAGACGCCGCCTCTGGTGGTGGTCGAGGGTTACATGGACGCCATCGCCTGCCAGCGCGCCGGGATCGCCGGCGTCGCGCCGCTGGGCACCGCGCTCACTGAGGATCAGATGGAGATGCTATGGCGGCTGCATCCCGAGCCGACCCTGTGTTTCGACGGCGACCGGGCGGGCCGTCAGGCGGCCTCTCGGGCCATCGATCGTGCGCTGCCGATGCTCAAGCCTGGCAAGAGTTTCCGATTCGCCCTGGTCGATGGCGCCAAGGATCCCGACGAAGTGCTGCGCGAGCAGGGGGCGTCCGCCCTGCGAGCCCAATTGTCGCAGACAACGCCGTTCGTCGATGCGCTGTTCACCCGCGAGCGCGATCAGGAACCGCTGGACACGCCCGAGCGACGGGCGGGTTTGAAGGCGCGACTGCGTCAGCTCGCCGGGACGATCGCCGACAAGGATTTGCAGCAGGCCTACCGCGAAGACCTGCTGCAACGCCTGGACGCACTCTCGCCGCGCGCGCAGCAGGGCCAGGGCCAAAACGCCCGCCAAGGCCGTGGAAATTTCAATCAATCAAAGAGTTGGCGGGGCGGTGGCCCGGCCTGGATCGATCCTGCGCCCACCGCCATGGGTCGCGCGGCGGCCCAGCGCCTAGCCCGTTCGCTGGAGCCCATCGCCGCGGCCATGGCGGCTCATACCCTGGTCGATCCCGCTGTGCTCGACGACCATCTGGAGGACGATTTCGCCGCCCAGGGGTTCGGCGATCCGGGGCTGGTGGAATTGACGAGGGAAATCATTCGGTTCCGTTTGGAGACCGATCACCTTGACTCAGCGTCTCTTGCACGCCATCTCGCGTCTTGCGGGTTTACCGCGCTCTTGAAAGACATCGACCAGGCCGCTGCGAAATCGGGCGCGCCTATCATGAAATCGGATGTCTCCCTCGATAGTGCGAAATCCCAGTGGTCGCATGCCTTCGCAGGCCTTTCGAGGCTCGCGGCGCTCGACGAGGCTATAACGTCCGCAAAGGGGAACCTGAGCGGCCGTTCCGATATGGAAGCCCTCGAACGTCTTAAAGGCGAGCGCGACGCACTGAAACGCGCGATCAGAACGGGAACGATTTGGGCGGGTGACGGGTCGTAGTGATATCGATCCTGGCCGAGCCGCAATTAACCATCTTCGGCCCGAACCTTGCAGGGGGTTCGGTTCGCCGAAATCGGAGATTTAGATGAGCACCAATACGGCCGAAGCGGAAACGACCGAGACCACGGGCGGCGACGGGCCGCTGCTCGACCTCACCGACGCCGGCGTCAAGAAGTTCATCAAGCAGGCGAAGGCCCGCGGCTACGTCACGATGGACGAGCTGAACAAGGTGCTGCCGTCCGAGGAAGTGACTTCGGAAGCCATCGAAGACACCTTGGCCATGCTGTCGGAGATGGGCGTCAACGTCGTTGAAGCCGAGGAAGACGCCGAGGGCGGCGAGGTCGCCGTGCGCGAGGAGACGGCGGTCATCGAGACCGCCAAGGAACCCGCCTACGACCGCACCGACGACCCCGTGCGCATGTATCTGCGTGAGATGGGCTCGGTGGAGCTGCTGTCGCGCGAGGGCGAAATCGCCATCGCCAAGCGTATCGAGGCCGGCCGCGACACCATGATCCGGGGGCTGTGCGAGAGCGCCCTGACCTTCGAAGCCATCATGGTCTGGCGCGAGGAGCTGGGTACTGGCCGCATCCTGTTGCGCGAGGTCATCGACCTCGAACAGACCTACGGCGGCATCAACGCCGCGGCCGCCGCCGAGGCGCTGGCCAACGCGCCGCCCGAGGAGGAGAAGGTCGAGGAAGCCGAGGTCACCGCCGACGGTGAGGCCATCGCCAAGGGCGAGAGCGACGACGACGACGACTTCGACGACGGCGCCGGTCCCACCATCAGCGCCATGGAAGCCGAACTGCGCGACGGGGTCATGGAGACCCTGGACGCCATCGCCCTCGAGTTCGACGCGTTCCGTGCCCTGCAGGAGAAGCTGGTCGGCAAACGCCTGAAGGGCGAAGACCTCTCCGACGCCGACCGCAAGGCCTACAACACCGCCTCTCTGGCCATCGTCCAGCACCTGAAGACGCTGAAGCTCAACAACAACCGCATCGAGGCGCTGGTCGAGCAGCTCTATGCGATCAACAAGCGTCTGATGGGCCTGGAAGGCCGGCTGCTGCGCCTGGCCGACAGCTACGGCATCTCACGCACGGAGTTCCTCAAAGCCTATTTCGGCCAGGAACTGTCGCCCAACTGGTCCGACCAGGTGAAGCCGCTGGGCGTGCGCTGGACCAAGTTCGTCGAGAACGACGCCAGTCAGGTCGGCGACATCCGCCACGAGATCGCCGCCCTGGCCACCGAGACCGGCGTGCCGATCGACGACTATCGTCGCATCGTACAGACCGTCCAGAAAGGCGAGCGCGAGGCCCGTCAGGCCAAGAAGGAAATGGTCGAGGCCAACCTGCGTCTGGTGATCTCCATCGCCAAGAAGTACACGAACCGCGGCCTGCAATTCCTTGATCTTATTCAGGAAGGCAATATTGGCCTGATGAAGGCGGTGGACAAGTTCGAGTACCGCCGCGGCTACAAGTTCTCCACCTACGCCACCTGGTGGATCCGTCAGGCGATCACCCGCTCCATCGCCGACCAGGCCCGGACGATCCGCATCCCTGTGCACATGATCGAGACGATCAACAAGATCGTCCGCACCAGCCGCCAGATGCTGCACGAGATCGGCCGCGAGCCAACCCCGGAGGAACTGGCCGAGAAGCTGGCCATGCCGCTGGAAAAGGTCCGCAAGGTCCTGAAGATCGCCAAGGAGCCGATCTCCCTGGAAACCCCCATCGGTGACGAGGAAGACAGCCACCTGGGCGACTTCATCGAGGACAAGAACGCGATCCTGCCCATCGACGCGGCCATCCAGTCGAACCTGCGCGAGACCACCACCCGCGTGCTGGCGTCGTTGACGCCGCGCGAGGAACG
>NZ_JANOCX010000002.1:0-1627 GCF_031412415.1 Phenylobacterium sp. | reverse complement strand
GGTAATATGCGCTTCATAGGTGTCTGTCCCTCATGCGTCCCCCGACGCCTGGGCGAAGACCATCACGGTTCCCGGGCCTTTTCCATGCGGCGCTTTGGCCGCGAGGAACGCCTATCTGGCGGCTTCAGCGGGCTCTTCGGTCTCTTCCTCGACGCCTTCCTCGGCCGCCTCAAAATCTTCCTCGACGGCCTCGCTTTCGCCGCCGCCCGCCGGCGCGGCCTCTTCACCTTCTGCGACCTGGCCTTGCGTGAGGGCGCGGTCCATGTAGCCGCTCGCGAGCTCGTAGCAGATGGTCAGCTTGAGGTTGCTGGGGCTCCAGAAGGCGTTTTCCTCACCGCACGCCTCGATGGCGACGGCGATGTTGTTGGGCATGCGGATCCACTCGGTGATCTCCTTGGTGACGCTCTCCACGATGCCCGAGGCCTTGAGCATCGCGGCGATGCCTTCCTGGCCCTCGGCCGGCTTGCCGTAGGTGATGGTGATTTTGGCCTTGGGCGCTTCGCCGTCGTTCAGATAATGCGGGGTGAGCACGGTGTCCCAGTTGGCCAGCGTGTCGGCATAATCGTTGGCGCAGGAGTCTTGGCGCTCGGGCGGCATGCCGGCATTGTCGGCGGCGCTCTTGAACTGTTCGGGCTTGGCCCCGACCAGCAGGCAGATGACGTTGAAGGCGCGCTGGGCGTTCAGCGAGTGCTCGTCATAGGCGTAGGAGACGTCGCTCGCTTCGTCGGCGAAATTGCCGGATGCGAAATAATCCTCGGCGACCGCGACGATCATCTTGTCGAGGGCCGGATCGCTCTCGTTGGAGGCCATGATCATGTTGGCGAAGCCGTCGACCGCATCTTCTTCCTTGCCGAGCACGACGATGGCGAGTTCGGAGACGAGGGCGTGGGCGAATTCGTGGAACATCGTGTTGGCGACGTTGCCGAGGACGTAGAGGATGTCGTCGTCGATTTCTTCGGAGGTGAGGCTGGCGTCCTCAAAGGGCGTCCAGGCCTTGCGGGCCTTGTCGAAGGCGGTCTGGTAGCTGGAACTGGCGATCTCGTCTTCGGAGACGATTTCTTCCTCAGCCGTGGCGGCGGCGTCTTCGGCGACGGGTTCCTCTGTCGCTTCGGCCTCCTGCGCGTGGGCCATGGGGAACGCCAGAGCTGCGGCGAAAACGGCAGCAGCCACGCAACTAAACCTGTTCGTCATCCAATTCCCTGCCCCAAGCCTTGCCGCAAGCATATCGGCCCCGCCTTAACAACGCATACGCATGGCATTGCCGGATGATCCCGGGCAAATTGTGGCGGAACGCAAAGGACCCTTCATGCGGATCGGATTGCTGACCGGCGGCGGCGACGTGCCGGGACTGAATGTCGCGATCAAGACCGTGGTGGGCGAGGCGTCCCGGCGGGGCTGGAGCGTGCTTGGGCTGCGGCGTGGGTGGGAGGGGCTGGTCCACTACGATCCCGCCGACCCAGCGACATCCGACTGGCTGATGGCGCTGACGCCCGAGCGTGTGCGGACGATCGACCGGACCGGGGGCACGATCCTGCACACCTCGCGCATCGACCCCGACCGGCTGACGCTGGAAGAGGCGCCGGCGCGGCTGAAGGGCCGGTTCGCGCCGGGCGCGAAGACCGCCGAT
>NZ_JANOCX010000001.1:0-2383 GCF_031412415.1 Phenylobacterium sp. | reverse complement strand
CCGCGCCGCCCAGGCGGCCGCCGGCGCCTTGGCGGCCGCGGCCTTGATGGAGGCGGCCCAAACCTCGCGTCCGTTCTCCGACGAACTCGCCGCCCTGACCGCCGTCGCCCCGCCTTCAGCCGACCTGCGCTCGCTGAAGTCCTATGCCGAGCAAGGCGCGCCCAGCCGCGCCGCCCTGGCCGCCGGTTTCCCGGACTACGCCGCCCGCGCGGCCGCCGCGGCGCGTTCCCCTCAGGAAGACGCCGGCCTGCTGGTCCGTATCGGTCACGCCCTGTCGCGGGTGGTGACCGTCCGCCGCGTGGGTGACGTGCCGGGAACCGGCGTCGACGCCACCCTCGCCAAGGCCGAGATCCAGGTGGAGGAGGGCGACATCGTGGCCGCCCTGGCCACCCTCGACCGGCTGCCGGCGGCCGGCAAGACGGCCCTGGCTCCCTGGCGCGCGCGGGCCGAGCGCCGCGCTGACATCGATCGCCGGATCGCCCAGGTGCGCACGCTGGCGCTGGAGGATCTAGCCGGCCTGGCGCGGAGCGGCGGATGATCCGCGCGGCCATCATCGTCTTCCTGGTGGCGGCGCTCGCCACCGCGATCCTGGCCATGACCGGCGAGCCAGGCCATGCCACCCTGGTCTGGCTGGGCTGGCGGGCGGACATGACCGCCACCGCCTTCGTGCTGATCACCCTGTTCGTCGCGCTCACCGCCATGATCGGCTGGCGGCTGCTGCTGTGGGTGGTGGAGAGCCCCCGGCGCGCCGAGCGCGCCCGGGCCGAGACCCGTCGGCGGCAGGCCAACGAGGTGCTGACGCGGGGCTTCCTGGCCGCCGCGGCGGGCGACGGCCTGGAGGCGCGGCGCCTGGCGCTGAAGGCCGCCGACCTCGCCGACGAGGCGCCGGGCCTGGTGCGGGTCCTGGCGGCCCACGCCGCCGACGCCGCGGGCGATCCCGTGGCGATCCAGGCTGCCTACTCCGCCATGCTGGGCTTTCCCGAGATGCGTCTGGCCGGTCATCGCGGCCTGATGCAGGCGGCCCTGGCCCAGGGCGACCGCGCCGCGGCGCTCAGCCACGCCGAACAGGCCTATGGCCTGACCCGGACCGCCCGCTGGGCCTGGCGCGCCCTGCTGGAAGCCAGGCTCGAGAGCGGCGACTGGGATGGGGCGCTGGACCTGGTCAAGGGCGCCCTCGCCCGCAAGATCGTTTCCCCCATCGTGGCCGAGCGGGCTCGGGCCGCGCTGCTGGCGGCCTCTGCGGCCCAGCTGGAAAGCTCGTCCGATCCGAAGTCACGCAGCCAGGCCCAGGACTTCGCGGTGGAGGCCGCCAAGCTGCAGCCCGGCTTCGCGCCGGGCGTGGTCATGGCGGCCCGTCTGCTCGCGGCGGACGGCAAGGCGACGCGAGCGGCCCAGGCCCTGGAAGCCGCTTGGAAAGTCGCGCCGCACCCGGCCTTGTGGCTGGCCTACCGCGACCTCAAGACGGACGAGACCCCGCGCCAGCGGGCGGGCCGGCTGGCCGATCTCGCCCAGCTCAACCCCGACGCGCGCGAAAGTGGCATCCTGGCGGTGGAGCAGGCCTTGATCGGCGGCGACGCCAGTCGGGCGCTGGACGCCGCGCGAAGACTGGAAACAGAGCCGTTGACGGCCCGTATTGCCGGCCTGATGGCTCGGGCTTACTTCGCTGCAGGGCAAACAGATGAGGCCCGGGTCTGGATGGCGCGCGGTGTGTCGGCCGCTCAGGAGCCCGACTGGTCAGACCTCGATCCGGAAGGTCGCGCCTTCGCCTATGAACCGGCCGATTGGGCCCGGTTGGTGGCGAGCTACGCGGAGTCGGGCGAGCTCACCCATCCGCGTCACGAGCGGCGGGCGCGGACCATGAGCGAACTGCCGCAACTGCCTATTTCCTATGCCGACTCGGCGGCCTTCCTGACGGCCCATGAAGCGAACTCCGCGCCCTATGAGATCGGTGAGGGGCTGGACGAAGATGAGGAAGGGCCGGTCCCACGTCCGCCGCGGGCCGGAGATCGTCGTCCCCAGGCGAGGCGACGCTTGGCGAGTGCGCCGAGAGTCGCTAAGTAGGCCCTCTTTCGCGAACCGACCGGGTCGCGAGGTTTCGGGCCGCCTTAGCTCAGCCGGTAGAGCGACGCATTCGTAATGCGTAGGTCAGGTGTTCGAGTCACCTAGGCGGCACCATTCCTCATCTGAATTCGCACATGAATTCGGCTAAAATAACACTATTCGGTGAACAAGGCGCACGTGATTGGGGAATCCCGTTGCAGTGCGGCAGAGGTTGGAGTTTAACGTTTCGTGAACCACTGAGTTACGGGCGGGCAACTACGTCCGGGGGGCGTTGCTCAGGGGGGCATTGGACATGTGGTTTATGGAGGGCTCGTAGTGAGCA